>DOZP01000301.1:0-1704 GCA_003517945.1 Porphyromonadaceae bacterium
GATCTGATAAATAAGGAATAAATACAGATAATTGTTAAGGTGTTCATTTTGAGCGCCTTTCTTTTTATGCGTTTCGGCGGTAGTGAGTTTATTCTTCTAAGGGTCGCTTTAAATGCCTTTATTTTAGCATTGAAAGATTCTGCGGATGCATTGGTAGAACGATTATCAAAGAAGTTTCAGATAACTATTTTATCAAATATGCTGGAGCTATTTCAATATATAACAGGATTTTCTTATGTTAATCTCGTTTTTATCAAAGTAGCAAATACAGTAAACTACCACTGTATTGCAGTGCGTAAAATATTGGCTTGTTTCATTTTGGACACTTTTACCTGCATCCAGGTCTCCATTCGTTTTGCATTGATGAAAATTTCTTCGTGGAGTTTCTTATGATAACTGCAGCGTTCCTCAATATCAATTATGAGTTTATTATCAATAAACTGAAGGCTTACTATATCAAGAATCATAGGATTTGTTACACCACAGCTTGTTTGTAAACTTATTTTTTGCCCAATCTTTTCGGGTTCGATTGTATCGATCATGCAAAGTATGAATAGCAGTGGGTTTTCATTGAATGTCATTCGTCCATTGTTGTCGATGATCAGCCTTTTTAACTGAGGGTCACTTTCATAATTAACAATGGATCGTTTGTTCTCTCTTTTACAGTCATCATCCTGATCAGAATTATCCACCTCACTATTAGCAAACCAGATATTATGTTTTATTATAAGACTTGCAGCAAAATCATACCATTCTCTATGATTTTCAGACCAATGAAGATTGCGCCAAATGAAATCATTTGAGTCACAATTTTGATTTTGTGAAATCGCATCATTAAGGTTTTTGTTTAGTCTCTTACGTAACAAAGCTCCGGCAATTGTACCATGCTCTTGTTTATTGCGATATTGGAAGTATGCTTCTATCAAATCGGAATCATACCGCTTCCCCCAATGTTTCGAGTCTATATTGTTGACATTTGAAAATATTTCGTTGTACATCTTAGTCTTTATCAAACTAGGAGATTTTTCGTAAAAATAACCATAGTCGTGATACAAACAAATTAAGAACCATATGTGGGAAAATTCACTAATATTTACTCCAGCTAATTGGACGTCAATATGCGCCTCGTATGTCTGATATGCAAGTAAACCGATCATATAGGCTGAAACAGAATGAGAGGCTCTTTCTGGATATTCCTTAAAGGCTTTTTTGATCTCTTCAATGACACTTCCTTTTCCGCCTGCTTGAAAATAGTCCCTAATAAAATTACAGCATTCTTCATCACTGAAACTGTCAAAATTGATACTGGCTGCCATATCACGATAATAACAATACTTTTGAGTGTTAAAAGATGTCTTTAATGTTTTCATAATCATAAATAATTTTATTGCATACAAAGTTATGCAAATAATTGAAATACCGACCATTGAAACAAACAAAACAGGACAATTAAACAAATTTCGGAAATAACGACCGGTGGATCGCTATTCAAAATTATCAGGAGGAAGATTGGACTGATTTGGTTTGGACGTGGAAATATACCAACAAACATATTGTTCATGTTATCCGCAATATAAATCCGGATAAACTGAACAATGAATGGATCACGGCATTGGGTGAACGTGTCTCTCTCAAATCGATGGCTCTTGATTATCTACGGCATTTCGAACTGCATTTGAGCGAAATTAACGATCTGATAAATAA
>DOZP01000301.1:1756-1981 GCA_003517945.1 Porphyromonadaceae bacterium
TTCTTTTCATATCCGGATGACCTTTTAAAATGAATAATCAAACCAATCGAAATCGGCCACACAGGCAGATGGCTTCTGTGAAGCCGCATAAAGCGCCAGATAGATTCCGGTAAATCCTCCTACTGTTTCACTGCTCAGGTAGCGGACATCCATCTGTCCTAACTTTTGGAAGTTCTCATTATCAATTGAGTAAAAGAACGAGTAATAGTCTTTGTTCGCTTCCAC
>DOZP01000301.1:2006-2260 GCA_003517945.1 Porphyromonadaceae bacterium
TAACGTAAAACGACCGTTTGTTTATCCCCTTCTCCTTGCCGCACAAACAGGTCGTAATGGTGGCGGTTGGTCATATATACAGTGATACCTCCTTCGTCGTTTAGCGATCCGTTGTTCAATTCGATGGCTGTTGTAGCGCTGCAATTGATGTGTTGTTGGCGCCGCCCTGCAAAAGTAGGCGTGCCCGGATGATCAAGCTGTACGGTAGAGGATTTCAACCTCAGATGCCCCGGGCGATCTTTCAGAGAGTAGTT
>DOZP01000301.1:2334-3829 GCA_003517945.1 Porphyromonadaceae bacterium
AGGTTGACCGTTCCGTTGCCGTTGATCACCGGCCATGCGTTCGTGTCCCAACGCATGGGGGCCAGGAACGTTTCTCTGCCAAGCATGTGATGCAAGCCCGATTGCGGACGGAAACCAAGAAAGACGGTCCACCAGCTACCATCGTGTGCCTGGATGAAATCGGCGTGGCCCACTCCCTGTATCGGGTTGCTTTGCGCATTCTCGTTGATATGTGTCAGTATCGGATTGGATGGGTTGGATTCGTAAGGGCCATCAATCCGGCGACTGCGTGCGATGGTTACTTTATGTCCGTATTCCGTTCCTCCTTCGGCTATAAGCAGGTAGTACCAGCCATCTTTTTTGTAGATGTGCGGCGCTTCGGGATAACGCCCTCCCGTACCGTGCCATATTATTTTAGATTCGGTGAGTTGTTCTCCGGTTTTGGGATTAATTTCACACAAGTTGATGCCATTGGGTATGGATACAAAGTAACATTTGCCGTCTTCGAAATAAAGAGAAGGGTCGATGCCGCCTTGCTTCAACCAGACAGGTTCGGACCACTCGCCGGCGGGATCCGTGGTGTGTACAATAAAATTGCCTTTGTCACTTACGTTGGTAGTGATCATATAGAAAGTACCTTCGTGATGGCGTATCACGGGGGCGTATATTCCCCCTGAAGGGTTGCAGTTTTTAAGGTTCAACTGCGAATCTCTCGTCAGGCAATGTCCTATTTGCTTCCAGTTGACGAGGTCTTTGCTGTGAAACACCGGGACGCCGGGGAAGAATTCGAATGTACTGGTGACCAGATAGTAGTCATCGCCTACCCGGCACACGCTGGGGTCGGGATGGAAACCGGGTATTACGGGGTTCTTATACCCATTTTGCGCAAAGCCGGAAGCGATAAGAGAAAACATGATAAATGTTTGCAGGAATAATTGTTTCATAGTGCTGTGATTTTTTAGTTTGCAGTTATGTGAATGGTTCCGGCTTCCAATCCGGTAGCGGTAGCCGTCAACCGGATGTCGCCCTTTTTGCCGTCTGATTGAACAACCACCAATGCTTTACCATTGAATAGTTTGCGTGTTGGTTTCTTGAGTGAAAGGTGATCGGTGGGGTCGCCGTTGTCGGTTCCTGCTATAAAACCGCTGCCTTCAATCTTGAAATCAATTGAATTGCCGGCTACGGGTACCGGATAGCCGTCGGCATCCAATGCTTCTACGGTAATGAAAGACAGGTCTGTTCCATTGGCATCCAGCGCTTGGCGGTCGGCAGTCAGGCGGAGGGAAACCGGTTGACCGGACGTCTTGATCTCACGCACCAACACTTCTTTGCCATCCTTTGATGAAACGGCTCTCAATGTTCCTTTTTCGTAAGGCACCCGCCACCAGACTTTCATTTCATCTTCCTTTTTGGCGCGTTTGCCCAGCGATTTGCCATTCAGAAACAGTTCTACTTCATCGGCTTGGTTGTAGTATGCCCAGACGTCTACCGTTTGCCCTGCCTCCCAGTTCCAGTG
>DOZP01000129.1:0-593 GCA_003517945.1 Porphyromonadaceae bacterium
GGGACAATAGACTTCCCTATACTTGGAGAGCTTCAAGTGGAAGGACTGACGCGAAACCAATTGCGTGATCTTATCAAGGAAAAACTGAAGACGGGAGGCTTTTTAAAAGATCCGATTGTAACGATAAACTTTCTGAATTTCAAAATATCCGTGCAGGGAGAAGTAAACCGTCCGGGAAGTTTTAATGTTATCGGTGAACGCATTACCCTGCTGGAGGCATTAAGTATGGCCGAAGATTTAACCATTTACGGTCGGCGGGACCGGGTGGCCGTCATACGTGAATTCAAAGGAAAACGTACAATCCTGTATCACGACCTCTCCAATACCGAATTATTTAAATCGCCCTGCTACTACCTTCAGCAAAATGATATCGTTTATGTGGAACCGAACAAGCGCAGGATTCAGCAAAGTAATATAAACCAAAATAACAGTGTAAGTATATGGCTGTCGATCGTATCCGTTTTATTGACAGCCACAAGTGTAATTATCAATGTAAATAAATAATAAAACAGCAATGAACGAACAATCCGTAAACAGGGGAGAATCATACATTAAAGAAGAAGATTCTTCCGTTAATCTGCATGATATATTCC
>DOZP01000129.1:672-1129 GCA_003517945.1 Porphyromonadaceae bacterium
TTCTCATTAAAGACGATAAAACCAACAGCGCCGAAACGGCCATGTTCCAGGATCTCGCCATCTTTGAAGGCAAAAGCAATGTATATAACGAAATGATCGTTTTTAAAAGCCAGACCCTGATGGATGAAGCGGTGCGTCGCCTTAATCTGGATCTGAGCTATACGGTAAGAGAGGGCTTACGAACGCAGGAACTCTATACCAACTCGCCCGTCGCTTTCACATTTAAGGATATTGAAGATACACAATGGATTACATTTAAAACTAAACTCATAGATAATGAAAAAATCGCTCTTTGGGATTTTAAGACCAATGGGGCGGAAAACGACCAGATGATTGTTGTGAATCTGCATGATACGATTAATACACCGGCCGGTAAAATGGTGGCAACCCCTACCTTATGGCATAACCAAACCTGGTTCGACAAACCAATCACCGTCACCAAATCCAATAGGAAAAC
>DOZP01000129.1:1145-2105 GCA_003517945.1 Porphyromonadaceae bacterium
GTAAATTTATCAATAAAAGATGAATCCATACAACGTGCCGAAGACTTGCTCAATACGATCATAGCAATTTATAACGAAGAAGCCATCAACGATAAAAACTTAATGGCCGTCAACACGGAAAATTTCATTAACGACCGCCTTATTATCATTGAACGGGAACTTGGCTATGTGGACCAGCGGATCCAGTCTTACAAAACAACCCACCAGTTAACCGATATCCGGAGTGACGCACAACTTGCCATACAGGAAAGCAGTGAATCGGATAAAGAAGTCATCAAACTGCAAAACCAACGTTCAATGGCTACTTATATACGTAATTACCTGTCTGACGCGTCTACCGGTACCGAACTGATCCCGGCAAACACCGGAGTGAACGATATGAACGTAGAAGGACAAATATTAGATTACAATGAAACGCTGCTCAAACGTAACCGCCTGATCGAAAACAGTAGCGAACGAAACCCTGTTGTCCAGGACCTGAATAACAACCTGACCGCCATGCGCCAGAATATCATGCGTGCGGTAGATAACCTGATCGTTAATCTTGATATACAGTTACGTAGTGTAAACGCGCGTACGGAAAGGACACGGGCGCGAATTTCCGCAGTTCCCAAACAGCAGACAGAGGTAACGAGTATAAGCCGCGAACAAAAAATCAAAGAAGAATTATACCTTTACCTGCTCAATAAACGCGAAGAAAATGCTATCAACAAAGCCATTACCGAGAGTACGGCCCGTATCATAGACGCTGCTACAGGCTCTATTGACCCGGTTGCCCCGCGCAAGATGATCATCCTGATAGCTGCATTGCTGATCGGCTTGGCTATTCCGACGGCTATACTTTATATTGTTATACTGTCCGACATAACGGTTCGAGGACAAAAAGATTTACGTGGTATATTATCAATCCCGTTCTTGGGTGAAGTACCTTTCAAAAAAACAAAAGGAAAAGGGAAAAAC
>DOZP01000129.1:2140-5950 GCA_003517945.1 Porphyromonadaceae bacterium
ATGGATTTTATGCGTGTAAAACAAGATAACATAAAAGTGATAACAACCACCTCGACAAGTGTCGGCTCCGGAAAAACATTTGTGTCGTCCAACCTGGCTGCCAGCCTTGCCATGACCGGTAAAAAAGTGCTCCTGATGGATATGGATATCCGTAAAGGCACACTTGGCAAAGGGGTGGATACACACAAAAATATTGAAGGATATGATATCGGCCTGACCAGCTATTTATCCAAAATAGTGACCAAGGTAGAATCTCTCATTATTCAGGATCAGGATTACCCGAATATTGACATCATCCGTTCCGGCCCGGAACCGCCCAATCCGGCCGAATTACTCTTAAGTCCGCGTCTGGACGAACTGATCAGAGAGTTACGTGAAATGTACGATTTTATTGTCATCGACAACGTGCCGGCAGGTATGGTAGCTGATGCGATGATCTCCAATCGTGTGACGGACCTGACGCTTTATATTATACGCGCCGGCAAAATGGATCGCCGTATGTTACCTGAAATAGAACAGTTATACCGTGAAGAAAGACTGAAGAATATGGCGGTTATTCTGAATGGAACAGGGTCCGGTATCGGGTATGGGTACGGATACGGTTATGGATACGGCTATGGGAACGATAAGGACAAATAGTAAGAATTTAAGAAGGTTATATTTTGCCGGGATGTTATTATGGGTCTATTGAATCTGTTCGGAACAAAGAAATCATATTTGAAATCCGGGTTGCTATATGGCATGACCGACATTCACAGCCATATACTTCCCGGCGTCGATGATGGAATAAAAACATATGAAAAATCGGTCAAAACACTACACTGGCTGAAAGAAAAAGGGATACGCCGAATGTATCTGACACCGCATGTGATGTCCGACCTTCAGAAAAATACGCGTATTTACCTGACGGAACAGTTTAATGCTTTTATCAAACGCCTGGAAGAGGATAAAGTGGAAGATATTCCCGTATTAAAACTCGGGTCCGAATATATGCTTGAAGCGGCATTTGAAAAACACAGAGAGGAAGGGCTTATTACATATGCCGACCGACATGTGTTGGTTGAGACATCTTATATGTTACCGCCGGCAGGATTCACCCGGATACTTGAAAAATTAATGGAAGACGGATATTCACCGATACTTGCCCACCCGGAACGTTATAATTATATGGATGAGCACGATTACAAATACCTCAAAAGCCAGGGAGTATTGTTTCAACTAAACTACTTGTCCCTGACCGGCACATACGGACAGTATGCCAAAGAGAAAGGAGCGCAACTTTTAAAAAACGGATACTACGACTATGCCGGTTCCGATTTTCACCACCTGAAACACCACAAAAATAGTTTTACAGCCAAAACATTGACCAGGAAACAACAACTTGCGATCAGGGAACTTTTTGAAAATAACAACCGGTTGTGGTCAAAAAATGATGAAGTCAACATATCATATGGATCAGCTACGTGATACAATTTTTATACATGATTTTGTGATTTGAATAATTATTTCATCTTTTACAAGCATGAGATAAGTATAGTAAACGATTACGGAAACGACTGTCCCTATGATCAGATAATACACTTCGTTCATACCAACTAATTTTAGCGACGATAAAAATACAATAAGCAGAACGGTTGCAATATAATAATGAATTTTCTTTTTGGAAAAAATATGAACAGGGATGTACTTACGACCGATTATAAGAGTAGAAATAACAACGATCAGTTCCGCTATCACAGTCGCTATGCCGGCTCCGTATTGCGAGTAAGCAGGTATCAGGCAAAAATTCAGTATAAGATTGATAAGGGCGCCCAATGATACGGATAATATAGCCAGCTTCTCTTTCCCCAGAGAATATAATATTTGCATATTATAGAATCCCGAAACAGAAATAAACAGAATGACAGGAGACATAATTTGTAACGTCAGAACAGAAGGTTCGAAATGATTCCCGCAGAAAAGATGTATGATCGGAGACGCCATGAAAAATACTCCGGCGGTTATAGGCAAACTTAAAGCGATAATAAAGCGCAACGATTTATCTGCAAGCGATCTGAACTCTTCCGAGCTATTCCGGCCTGCCAGGTTTGATAACCGGGGAAGCAATACGGGACCAAGTGTGCCGACCAGACCAACCAATGTTTGGGAAATACGCGTGGAAGCCGTATAATATCCCACAGCCGTTGTTTCATTTTTCAGGAAACCCAACATAATCGAATCAAGGCTGACATACAAACTGATGATCAGATTCAGGGCGAATATTTTCATGGCAGGTTTCAAATGTTTCCATATCTGTAGATCCTTCCATCCGAAACTATGTATATTCACGTATTTGGGCAACCTGAAAAAATTGAACACATTACTGCCGACTGTTCCTGCAACGCTTATCGCCGCATAATAAAACAAATCATCTTTATCTCTAACGAAAACAAAAAGGGCGATCAACGACAATATCCTGACAATAATACTCCGTACGGTGATATATTTGAAATCCTCTATGCCATTATAAAACCACTCAACCCCGATAGATTTGAACAGGATGGAAACGCTTAACAACAAGAAGAGCGGAACATCCGCCTGAATCTGAGTGACCGTGCATATCAACAGAAAAACGATCAAATATCCGGTTGCAGACAAAACAGTATGTAGAATCAGGATCTCCGTCGCCGTTTTCGACATCAGGGCATGATTATCCCTCACTCTTGCTATTTCCCGGATCGCGTACAGAGGGATTCCTATTGAAGTCAACAGCATGATATATTCGATGAGTGAAGTGAAAAAATGCACCTGTCCGATCCCGTCAGCCAATAAAATACGTGAAGCATACGGAAACGTGACCAGCGGAAAAAGGATACCGCTGACCGTATAAATCATGTTCAATACAAAATTTTTCTTTATCGAAGGAGCTGATCCCATTCGCCTGTTATGATTAATTCCCGTTTTTGAACGGTTACGATAAATATACCTTATCAATAACGACAACAGAAGCCGGATATTGTTCTTTATACTGTTACATAACAGACAAAGAATTATCCGTACTTCCGTCATTCACAACAATCACTTCTTTACACGCTTCTCTCCAAAAAAATAAGACAGGGCTATCGCACCCCCTATAGTATTATTACGACCCTTCACATCGGGATAAATATCCATCAGTCCCCAATTTAATCGCGCCCCCAATTCGAATTTATGTTCGCCGCCTATATTGACTCCGCCTCCGAGACACAGCCCGACATCAAATTTACGCGCTTCGCCCAGATCCAGACGCTTATTTTTCTGATGTATCAGGTAGCTGACCTCCGGGCCAATCTCAATATAAAACAAATCGTTATCCAACGTATAAGCTTTCAGCAGTACAGGTAGCGAAATGTAATCACAATAATAATCTATTTGTTTATTCTCATTTGTCCTGCTTCTTTCGCCTTTTTGGGAATATAATAATTCAGGCACAACATAAAACCGGTTTATTTTTTCATCCGAAATAAGAATCGGCATTGAAGCTCCTATCGTCAATCCCGGAAAACGCTTATTAGAACCTCCATGTATATTACTCACCGCCGAAATTTGTCCGCCAAGTTTTACGCCGAAACGGACATTATTTCCGGCAACTATCGTATCAGAAGCATTCGTTTGAGCACAAACAACCGGTACACCGGCAGAAAAGAGCATAAAAATCAATAAAAATAAATTTTTCATAACTATACTTATAAAATTTTAGTAAAATACAGTAATAATTCAAAATAACAAAATATACCCATTCGTTTTTCTTTCCAGTGAAAAACTACCATAGTCTATAACACACGGAAACAG
>DOZP01000286.1:0-4670 GCA_003517945.1 Porphyromonadaceae bacterium
CCCGTCATTATCAATATCCGCTACCTGAGTCGCCCCGTCATTTACCGCATTTGCCGGAAGGGTTGCCGTTAATTGCATTCCCGGCAACAGATTGATTGAATTACCTGATGTACCGTTGTTATTTGTTATGGTAATGTCGTACATATTCACTCCGGCAACAAGTTCCAGCTTTCCGTCGCCATTCATATCAACAGCAACAGTAGAATGCCCTGTCGCCGATAGCAGGACACCCGAACTGTTGGATGTACCCCCATCACATAATAAAAGGCCGTTTGATAACGAATAGATCTGATTTCCGGTATACACCTCGGGAACCCCGTCATTATTAAAGTCGGCGATACCTAACAGTGTTCCGGCTCCGTTTGCATTATAGGGAGCATTTGATTTCCAGATAAGGCCTCCATACACATCGTATGCGTATAAATATTTATCCGTACCTGCAACAACTATATGCGTCGTATCATCATACCGGGCTATTGCCATTGCTCCGAATGTGGCGGAAGTTGCGCCACCTACAGTTGCGAATAAAAACTCCCTCTTTAATTCTATCTGGTTGGTCGTTGCACTGTAATAGAATATCTTCAAACCGGGACTTTCATAATTATTACTGTTTCCACCAGCTTCTTTATATCCTATCATCTCAACTATTCCGTCATTATCAATATCCCCAACTGTTAAAGGGCCATAATTGTGAACCAGTTGCGTCTTGTTCAATGTAGTTTCTTTTATACTCCACGTCGTTCCGGCAGGTATAACAAAACATTCGGCATCAATAATATTGTTTGGTTTTTCAACCACGAGAATATACACATAGGCTGTGTCTGTAGTCATAAGCGTATCTCCGTCATACTTGCATTTCAATATATAACGTAGTGTATCTTTCCCCTGGAAACCAAGATCGGGTGTATATAGTATCTTACTTCCGATCGTGTCGGCCACTCCGTGATGGGGCCCATTCCCCGCTCCTGTAATAATTTCAATAATCGGATTTCCGATTATCGAATCATTTGCAGTAACATATATTTCTTTATCATTGTTTAGAAATACAGTTTCATAGTCGTCAACAGCTCTTATTACGGAAGTATAACCATAATTATTTTCTATCCGGCAATCCCGGTAGCCTGCCGCGGGGAAGTTTGTCCCGTCGTGAACCAGATGGCAGTGCGTAAATGTTCCCGAGGGGCTTCCGGTTATTGTGTATTCCAAATCTATTTTTTCATTCGGGAATATATCGTGACCGACAGGCAGTATTGTTTCATCACTTTTTACGGACGAACCGGGCGTCGTATGATAAAAATAGATTGGCGTATTGGCATTGATAGAAGCCAGGCCATCATTGCGAATCGTGACTTTTATTTTTGTATTTCCTCCCGAAATTTCTACATTCATATTGATCAGTACGGCATCCGGATGACGGTATATCGGTATATAATCTTCACCTTCCCTTACAATGGGTTGTTGTATCCACGAACCGTTGTAGGGCCGGATGGAATCCGTGCCGTCATAAAATTTCGTAAGCATAGAGATCGGTTTGGCGGGCACCGTCAGATCATCGTTGATATGCAAAGGGTTATACAAGGATTGGTTCCATACCGGCGGACAAGGCGCCCACATGTGGCCGTCATATTCGTATACATTGATCCAACCTTGTGAGGCTGAGATTTCCTGATATGTAATACTTTGTGTAACAAGGATATCAGCGCTTCCATCCATGTTCACATCGGCAATGGTAGGATATTCGAATCCGGTACCGCCATATATGGGGGTACTGAACATGACGGATGCGCCGGGTGTATTTGTTGTTTCGGAAAGTGTTACATATCCGCTGCCTGCACCGTAATTTCCCCTTTTGGGAGAAATCACGCGTAAAGTGGTTTCATCACGGTAACATAAATCTTTGGCATCGTCGTTATCAAAATCAAATAAGGTAATACCTGTTTGGTGAGACCGGTCGGAGTGCTCCATAGCCCAGGTCAGTTTCAACCTTTCCTGTATATCCGTGGCCTGTGCATCATAGGTCAGGCCAATGATATGTCCGTTGAAAGCATTGGCGGCATTTGTTGTGGGACGATTGAAACGCCTGTTGGTGTTTGCTGTCTGATTATTGTCCCAACCCGCACCGGTACCGGTGTTGCCGGCTGTTCCCCGGCGTAATGATTCATCACTTAAAGGGTGAAACAGGATTCCCGTACGACCTGACGTATTAGCTGTAGCATACGTACGGTTAATATACGTTCCCGCGGCAAGAATGCATATTTCAGGCAGCTTTTTCGTATATGCCGTGCCATCCCATCCGTCGGCTATTCCATTAATATCGCCGACAAATGGAATGCTTACATTTCCATTGGCGCCATCCGAATAATATGTAAGAGCAGCTTTTACGGTCGAAGGTTCCCGGTAGTCCCATACATAGACTAATATTTTTACATCCAAACTTCCGTTATTTGCGTAAGAAACAACAATAATATCCAGGAACCCGTCATCATCGATATCGGCAACACGCGTATGTCCGTCACTCAGATAGAGTCTTTTTGCAGCACCGTTGAGTCCTTCATTCAAATCTGCATATTCAGGTCCTTCAATGGTGGTATAGGTATTTTGCGTATGGTCGGTGAGGCTGTTTATCTGTACTTTATGAATACGGTTGCCTGTAATGATTTCCTGTGTTCCGTCCCCGTCAATATCCCAGATAGCAGGTACGGAAACAAATTCGTCGGCGAAAGCTCCGGTTGTCGGGCGACGGCCCGTCATGGCCACACTTCTGATATTACCGGCATTCGTTTGTGTTGTCGGGTCGGCATATCTGTTATCCCGTAAGCCGGAAGCGCTTGTTATGCTGCTGGCGGTAGCTGATGCCGCAGCGGCCTGCCATGACATCAGCAATTCACCCGTAACACCATGGAAGATTTTATTGTATACGACTACTTCGGGAGTGCCGTCTCCGTTTATATCAACAATATATGGACTGGGGACTTGAAACTGGGCGGTTGAAGTGACAGGAGATTTGATATTTACAGAAGTTCCGCCGATGTTTCCTGTCCACATTTGTGATAATCCGGTTATTGCAGTGTCGCTTAATATGGGCTTCAGCGCCATGATATTACCGTCGGGTCTTGTATAGACAATTTCGCCTATTCCGTCATAATCAAGGTCGGCAAGGGCCAGTGCCGAAGGCGGACGATGATATCCGGTACCTGAACTCTGGGGAAAATCAGCTCCTAAATTATACCGGTACATTCTGGCACCATCCTGACCGTTATAAATATTAATATACCTGGCCGTATTCCGGGCACCCCCTGGGGCGTCACCGGTAACGCCGATCATAACGATTTCCGGTTTGCCGTCGTCGTTCAGGTCACCGACGACCGGCGAGGTAAATCCGTCAATACGATAGCCGCCATTCGGCGGAGCTCCGTTTTCCGTCTGAAATTTCATTTTTATCCCGAAGGGCAATCCTTTGGACATTTCATCGATACATTCCTCATCGGTTTGAATGATATTAAGGGGCAGGTTATGGGTACTGATATAGACGGATATGGTAGCCTGATCGCTGCCTCCTCCCGGACATGAAAGACTATACACTATATCTATCGTCTGATCGGAGATGCCCGCAGCCGGAGTAAATTCAAAATAGTCTCCGACAAAAGTTGCCGTTCCCAAACCGGAAGGAGTAACACTGATAATACTTATACTGTAATTATCACAAGGAATGTTATTGTTTCTGGTAACATCAAATCTTATTTTTTGCGAAGGGCCTGTTATCAGGTTTTCATTATTTGCAATAACCTGACCTTTCAACTGATAAGAAAACCCCAAAAACAGTAAGAATAAAATAATACCGCTAAGTTTATTCATAATCCGTTTAATTAATATGATTTTTTCGTAAATGCAAAAGTTAACGATCTTCGTTAGAAAGTAAATCGTTGGTTTTTATAGTTTGCCAATGCCCCAAGCACCATTATTAGTAAATAGTATTCTCTTCTTTATTTGACAAAGGTAATATCTTTTAGTGTTGAAAAAAAAACAAAAATGCGAATTTAACATTTAGATGAGCTATATACATCTCTTTTTAAGACAAAGAAGTATCTTTTAGTATTTTACAAGTAATTTATTGTCGTTTTTTTAAAGATAATCCGGTATGTTTTTATGACCGGATAAGTAGTAACGTTTCTTTCGTATTGGAAATAATATGATTTATATAAAGCGGAGTGACCGTTCTTTTTATATAAACGGTATTGTATAACCATTAGCGGAATAAATGGTTTATATGTGTGTATAAAAATGGTATATTATTGTATCGGGTCGAAAGGGAGTGGTGTTCCTTTGTGATATCCCATGCTGTTGAATGTGGCGATTAATTCTCCGGATTCGTTTGTAATACGCACTTCGGCGGTAGTCAGTTTGCCGCGATTGAAAATTTCTTTCGCGTCGGCATAAAGATATCCGTTGCTTTCCGCTTTGAGAAACTGAATGTTAGCCCAAATGGAGTAAGTCAGTTGTGCGTGGCTGTTTACGGCGGCGGCAAAGGCTAAATCGGCCAATGTAAAAATAGCTCCTCCCTGGCATACACCACCCCCGTTAAGGTGTCTGGGGGATATTTCCATACGCGCACGTGCTGTGCCATTGCCCGTTTCAAGTAGTTCGACACCGGCCCCCATTGCGAAAATATC
>DOZP01000286.1:4702-4895 GCA_003517945.1 Porphyromonadaceae bacterium
CAAAACAGGTTTTAAAGGCTCCATTCGAATCCATCTTTTGTATCTTTTACCTTGAATCCCAAAGTCGCCATTTCGTTTCTTATTTTGTCACTTGTCGCCCAATCTTTATTTTCTTTGGCTTGTTGGCGTATCGATAAAAGGAGATTGATCGCTTTTTTGTATGCCTCATCATGGCCGTCAGAGGCTGTTGCAC
>DOZP01000286.1:4942-5106 GCA_003517945.1 Porphyromonadaceae bacterium
CCGTCGTGTACGGTATTGATCACCTTGCTTGCGTCGAAGAGGTGTGAGATGGCAATCGGCGTGTTGAGGTCATCACAGATTGCTTCCTCGCATTTCTCGCGTAATCCTATAATATTGACAGACGAGGACGCTGACGGGGTCAGTTTTGACAAATGCGAATACGC
>DOZP01000132.1:0-1864 GCA_003517945.1 Porphyromonadaceae bacterium
CCGTTCTTATAATTCTTGTGGACAAGTTCTTCCAGACCCGGTTCGTAAATAGGTATCATTCCCTTTTTCAGGCGTTCTATTTTATCCTTGTCAATATCTACACAATAGACATCCGTACCCATTTCCGCAAAACAAGTGCCCGTCACAAGGCCGACATATCCCGTTCCTACAATCGCTATTTTCATACCCTTCCTATCTTCATTTCTTAAAATAATTTGGCAAAGGTAAAAGTTTTCATGTATCTTTGCAAGCAATTTGTTTTTATTATCAGATTATAATAAAGAAGCGAACGATACGTTGTAAATAAAACAATGCCTCATGCAGGAATTTATAAACAGACAATTTTTTAATCTGACCGTCTTCACGCTGATTTTCGGCGTGATGTTTTACGATATCATCAACTCACTTGGGTTCAGCTATGTAGACGAAATATGCGCCGTGCTGTTACTAGTACTATTTGTATACAAGGTGATTCATACAAAAACATGGGCGTTCAATAAAATGTTTCTCTTTGTGTTGAGCGTCTTCATTTTCTACCTTGTTTACTCCATCGTCATACACGCCAATTCGACGAACGCGATCCTGACCGATTTTGTCATACAGATAAAGCCCTACCTGGCGTTTTTCTGCGTTTACGCCATGCATCCGAAGCTAACCGACAATCAGCGAAAAATCATCCGGCAACTAATCGTATTATGCAGTATATACGTCTTGTTTGTCGGACTGGTAAGCCATGTCTATTATGAAATCATCAAAGCTACGTTCGCGCATGAATCGCGAATAGCCACGGCATCTTCTATTCTGGCC
This sequence comes from Porphyromonadaceae bacterium, assembly GCA_003517945.1. Classification (GTDB taxonomy): domain Bacteria; phylum Bacteroidota; class Bacteroidia; order Bacteroidales; family Tannerellaceae; genus Tannerella. Next base: position 808 of record DOZP01000132.1, read on the forward strand.
TTACTGTATTTATACTGTAGCGATTACAATAAGACGGATAAAATGATTTTTATGCTGCTTTTATCCATCGGTATCTTATCCGGGCGTTCAAAGCATTTCGGTTTTTTCGCGATCTGCACGCTCATCGTGCTCTATTTCAACCGGTCGTTTAAAATGCAGTTAAACTTCAAAAACTCCGTATTCATTATCATCGCACTGGCGTTCACTTTGTTTGTCGCACGCGAAAAGATCTACTACTATTTCATTACCGGAGGATTCGGAAGCGGGCGAACGGCTTCCGACCTGTACGCCCGGATGGCGCTTTACTATTTTTCCGTACGGATCCTGATAGATTATCTGCCTTTCGGAACAGGGTTCGCCACGTTCGCCACGTTTGCATCCGGCGCCTATTATTCGCCTGTATATACAAAGTACGGCATGCAGAATATGCATGGCCTGACCAAGGAGTCGCCGGCTTTTATCGCCGACACTTACTTTCCGGCGCTGGCTCAATTCGGAATAATAGGCGTCATCTTATTTTTCGCGTTCTGGATAAACCTGGCCGTAAAAGCCGTGAAAGCCTACAAGCGGGATTGCCGGAAAGAGGCGACAATCGCCCTCATGATCATCATCTTTTTTATGATCGAAAGTACTTCCGACGCAACCATAACGCATAACCGGGGCATGTTCATGATGATGCTACTCGGATTATTATTTTATGACATACATGACAAACTCACTCCCGTAAAAGATACGGAAGAGATCACTATCGAAAAACCTTTAGCGCAACATATTGATGAAGATCCTGTTAGTAAATAAGTTCTATTATCGCAGAGGGGGTGATTGCACGGCTGTACTCAGCGCCGAAGAATTGTTGAAAGCAAAAGGACACGAGGTCGCGATATTCAGCACCCGGCATCCGCAAAACGAACCGTCGCCCTGGGAACCGTATTTTGCCGGAGAAGTGTGTTTCTCCTCGTCTGAAATTTCAGAAAAGTTAGCGGCCGCCCTGCGGTTGTTCCGCTCCGGTGAGGTTGCGCGTAAGTTCACCAAATTACTTGCGGATTTTAAACCCGAT
>DOZP01000132.1:1892-2079 GCA_003517945.1 Porphyromonadaceae bacterium
ATACGCGTGGTATGGACTTTGCATGATTATAAACTGATCTGTCCGACATATTCCTGCTTACGGAACGGCAGGATCTGCGAAGAGTGCTTCAAAGACAAGTCGAAGGTATTCAGGCATACATGTATGAAAAACAGTGCGGGCGCCAGTTTTCTGGCATGGATGGAGGCTTGTTTCTGGAACAAACGAA
>DOZP01000132.1:2103-3447 GCA_003517945.1 Porphyromonadaceae bacterium
GAGGCCGGATACGCGCCGGAGCAAATCGGGGTTTTACATAACTTCCTGCCGAAAAACCTTTCCATATCAACGGAAAAAGAAGCATACTACTGTTATGTAGGAAGATTATCCGAAGAAAAAGGGGTGGGAACGCTGTTGGAAGCGGCAAAGCAGGTAGCCTATCCGTTAAAAATCATAGGCGGGGGCCCTCTGCTGGAAACCTACCGTAAAAAATACGCCGGCGGACCAATCGAATTCCTGGGACATATACATCCCGGTGAGTTATATCCGATCGTACAAAAGTCGAAATTCCTTGTCATGCCCTCCGTCTGTTACGAAAATAACCCGTACAGCGTTATTGAAGCTCTTTGTATGGGCACTCCTGTCTTAGGTTCCCGTATCGGAGGTATTCCGGAAATGATCCGGGAAGGAAAAAACGGATTCCTGTTCAATCCGGGCGATACGGCCGAACTGACAGAGAAGATTGCGGATTGTTTTCATTACTTTAATAATATCTATAATTTTAAGGAAATAGCGGAAGAGGCGCAAAATAAATTCGGTTCCGAATCGTTCTATAATAAACTAATGAAGATTTATGACCGTTAAACCTTGTAAACCTACGGATATGTGTATTATTTTGACATACCGTTGCCCCATGCGTTGTAAGATGTGTAACATTTGGGATTACCCGACGGAACGATCAAAAGAAATAACGCCTGACGAAATAAAACGGCTTCCTTCCGTTAAGTTTATCAATCTCACGGGAGGTGAACCTTTTGTACGTGAAGATCTGGAGGAAGTGCTTGATATATGTTTCACGAAATCGCCCCGCGTAGTTATATCTACATCCGGATGGCTGGAAGAACGGGTGATTGATATCGCGAAAAAATTCCCGAACATCGGTATCCGGATCAGCATAGAAGGATTATCATGCAAAAACGACAGGTTAAGGGGTAAAGAAGGAGGATTCGACAAAGGCCTGCGAACCTTGCTGACTCTTAAGGAAATGGGGTTGAAGGATATCGGATTCGGTTGTACGGTATCCAATGACAATTCGGCGGATATGCTGTCGCTGTATCGATTAAGCCGCGCCTTAGGGCTTGAATTTGCGACAGCGGCTTTCCATAACTCATATTATTTCCATAAATCGGACAACGTTATTACCAACAAAGAGGAAGTCTGCGGCAATTTCGAAAAACTGATCAATATGCAACTGAAAGAACCGCGTCCCAAATCATGGTTCCGCGCGTTCTTCAACATGGGATTAATAAATTACATAGAAGGTAACAGGCGAATGCTTCCCTGCGAAGCGGGAATGATAAACTTTTTTGTAGAACCTTACGGCGACGTATATCCCTGTAACGG
>DOZP01000105.1:0-4752 GCA_003517945.1 Porphyromonadaceae bacterium
CTGTTAATGCTTGCGGAAGGCTCGCGTAAGGATCATTTTGAAGCCGGTTTCGACCTGAATTATGGTTGGGATTTTGCCGTCCGGATGAGGAAAGTATACCGCGACGGAGAACCCGCGCATACGTTATTTGCCGCAAACGAAGAAGAATACGCGGATCTGCCGCCGGGAAAACTGAAGCTCCGCTTTACTACGAATCACGACGAAGCGGCAAAACATGCGCCGGTTGTTGAATGGATAAATGCGGACGGCTCTATGTCGGCATTCGCCATTATTGCGTATTTTCCCGGTTGTCCGATGATCTACGGTTCGCAGGAAGTCGGATACCCCGATCCGGTTAATTTTTTTCATTATAATCCGGTCGATTGGAATGCAAATCCCGGATTGCGGAAAAAATACCGGAATTTATTGGCTATTCACAATGGTTATGAAGGCTTACGTAAGGGGAAACTTGCCGTTTATCCGGATGATCATATTCTGTTGTTTGAAAGATATACCGATACTGACAGGTACCTGGTAGCCGTAAATACGAGAGATACGGTTCAACGTATGACGCTCCCTGAAACGCTGGCGGAGAGGTATTATGTTAATCTTTATACGGGCCGTAACATAACGCTGGGCGGACAACTGAAGCTGCAACCGTTTGAATATTTAATCCTAAAATAAAAATCTATGAAACGAACACTCATCTTTATCGTGATTTTAAGTTGCGCCTTTTCTGCGTTTGCAATTGATATAAGCCGCGTAGAACCTGCATTCTGGTGGACGGGAATGAAAAATACGGAACTCCAGATCATGGTATACGGCAAAGATATTGCCCGGAGCAGTGTGCAATTTGAATATCCGGGGATAAGGCTGAAAGAACTGGTCCGGGTAGAAAATCCCAATTATCTGTTCCTTTATCTGGATATTGCCGCAGACGCGGCTCCCGGCGTTGTTCATTTCACATTCGTTGATGGTAAAAAAAAGCTGGTCAGACCCTATGAGCTAAAGGAACGTGCGGCTTCTTCCGGAGCGCAGGGATTCGATGCGTCGGATGTGTTGTACCTGATTATGCCCGACCGTTTTGCGAACGGCGATCCGTCGAACGATGTATGGAATGATGTGCCGGTGAAACGTGACGAGCCTTTCGGGCGTCACGGAGGGGATTTTGCCGGGATCCGCAAACAGTTGGATTATATCCGGAATCTGGGCGTAACCGCCATTTGGCTGAATCCGGTATTGGAAAACAAGATGCCGCGAGGATCTTATCATGGGTATGCAACTACGGATTTTTATAAAGTGGATCCCCGTTTCGGGAGTAATGAAGATTATTGCAGGCTGATAGGCGACCTTCACGGAAAAGGCATGAAGGTCATTATGGATATGATCTATAATCATTGCGGAAGCCATCATTGGTGGATGGGTGATTTTCCTTCCTCCGACTGGCTGAATCACCAGGAGGGATTTGTTCAGACCTCGCATGATCTATATACGGTAATGGATCCCCATGCGCCGCAATCGGAAATAAGCCGTATGACGGATGGGTGGTTTGTGCCGGATATGCCGGATCTGAACCAACGGAACCCGCATCTGGCTACTTACCTGATTCAAAACAGTATCTGGTGGATCGAATATGCGCGGATCGACGGAATACGTCATGACACGCATCCGTATGCCGATTTTGATTTCCTGGCCAAATGGTGCAAAGCCATTGACGATGAATATCCGGATTTTAATATCGTAGGAGAATCCTGGTATGTTCATTCGTCTCCGCTTGCCTGGTGGCAACGTAATTCGGTTGTCAGCGAACGGCAAACGAATCTGAAGACCACAATGGATTTCAGCCTGATGAGCGCCTGTGAAAAGGCATTCGGATATCATGCTGCCGATCGTAACCCCCTGAGAGCTATCTATGAAGTGATTGCCCAGGATTTCATTTATCGCGATTGGAAAAGACTTTTAATCTTTCTGGATAATCATGATACCAGCCGTTTTTTTAAGGAAGGAGAAACGGACCTGAACCGGTATAAACAAGCGCTTGCGTTTCTTCTTACGACGCGCGGAATACCGCAACTGTATTACGGAACGGAAATCCTGATGTACGGAGAGAAAAAAGACGGAGACGGAAATCTCCGCAAAGATTTTCCCGGAGGATGGGAAGGCGATGCGGTCAGTTGGTTTACAAAAGAAGGCCGGAGCGAATTGCAGAACGAAGCGGTAGATTATATGCAAAAATTACTTCGATGGAGGAAAACCAGCCGGGCGGTGACCGGCGGTGAACTGCTGCACTATGCCCCCGATTATCAGTTTGAATGCTATGTGTATGCACGGGTTGTTGAGGATGAGACGGTTCTGGTCATACTGAACGGTTCCGGCAAAGAGCAAACGCTGCCGGTAAAAAGATTCCGGGACGCAATCAAAAATTATACTTCGGGAAAAGATGTGATTACAGGCGATGAGATTGATTTAAGGAAAGATATAACGATTGCTCCCAGGGGCGTTTGGGTGCTGACAATGGAGAATTGAAAAATGAGAATTATGAAACGAATTTTAGTTATCACCGCATGTTTATTGATTTTGCTTTCCGTGGCAAAAGCGGAGCAGGTGAAATCGCCTAATGGTCATATAACCGTTGAATTTGCACTGAAAGAGGGGGTTCCCGGTTATTCCGTCCGGTTTAAGGATAAAGACATCATCCGGTCGGGAAAGTTAGGATATGAATTGATCAACGATCAATTTGCCGGAAAAGGATTGAAATTAGAAGGAGATCCCTTTTCTTTGAAAGGCGGGTTCGAGTTGAAAGAGGTTGCATTTGATACTTCGGATGAAACATGGAGTCCGGTCTGGGGCGAAAATAAGGATATCCGCAGTCACTATAACGAAATGGCGGTAACGTTGAATCAACCGGAGGCGGACAGGCATATAATTATTCGTTTCCGTGTGTTTGACGATGGCGTCGGATTTCGTTATGAATTTCCGTATCAACCCAATCTCGGTTATTTTTATATCAAAGATGAACTGACGACTTTTCCCTTGGCCGGTAATCACAAAGCATTCTGGCTTCCGGGCGATTACAATACCGAAGAATACCGGTCGACGACCAGCCTCCTTTCGGAAGTACGCGGCATTCAGTCACAGAAAAAACTGGATGTGGGGGAGAATTATAATTTATATAATAACGAAGGTATTCTGGCCGTCCAGTCGCCTCTGATGTTGAAATCCGCCGACGGTTTATATATCAATATCCATGAAGCCGCTTTGGTTAATTATGCCGCCATGCAATTGCAACTGGATGATGCAAACTTTGTATTGTCAACGCTTCTGGCGCCTGATGCAGCCGGAACAAGAGGATTCCTGCAGACGCCATGCGTCTCTCCGTGGCGTACGATACTTGTCAGCGACGATGCCCGTGATATACTGGCATCCAATACGATCCTGAATCTCAATGAACCCTGCAAATACGAAGAAACAAGCTGGATAAAACCGGTGAAATACGTTGGCGTATGGTGGGAAATGTTTGTAGCCGGCTCTACCTGGTGGTATACGGATGAAACCCGGAATACGAAACCGGGGGTTACGGACTATGCAAAGTACAAGCCAAACGGTACGCATGGCGCAAACAACGAAAATGTCCGCAAGTACATTGATTTTGCAGCCGGGCATGGGTTCGACCAGGTATTGGTGGAAGGCTGGAATACCGGTTGGGAAGACTGGACAGGCCGTTGGAAAGAAGCGGTGTTTGATTTTGTGACTCCTTATCCTGATTTTGATTTACCCGCTCTTCAGCAATATGCGTTGGACAAAGGTGTCCGGCTGATGATGCACAATGAAACGTCCGCTTCGGCGACTGATTACGAACGCAAACTGGAGACAGCTTACCGGTTTATGGCAGACAATCATTATACGGCGGCAAAAACCGGATATGTCGGTTATCCTGTTCCCCGTGGGGAATGGCGTAGCGGACAGTGGATGACGAATCATTATATTCGTGTGGTACAGAAAGCGGCGGAACATAAAATCTGCGTCAATTCGCATGAAGCGGTCAGGCCTACCGGGCTTTGCAGGACGTATCCCAACTGGCTGGCTCAGGAGTCAGCCCGTGGAACGGAATTTGAGTCGATGGGCGGAAACAATCCGGATCATACCTGTATTCTTCCTTTTACCCGTTTGGTCGGAGGCCCGATGGATTATACGCCGGGCATCTTTCAGATAAAATTCGATTATTACGATCCCGGTAATACCAACCGGGTTCATACAACTTTAACAAAACAGTTAGCCTTGTATGTGACGATGTATAGCCCGTTGCAGATGGCGGCCGATCTTCCTGAAAATTATGAACGGTTTGCAAACGCTTTCCAATTTATCAAAGACGTTGCGGTTGATTGGGACCGGTCCTGGTATCTGGAAGCCGAACCGGGCGAGTACATTACGGCGGCCCGTAAGGCTAAGGGCAAAGATGAATGGTATATTGGCGCCATTACAAACGAAAAATCACGCGAAGCAATTATAGACTTCAGTTTTCTTCCCGAAAAAACCAAATTCACTGCAACCGTTTACGAAGACGCCAAAGATGCCGACTGGGATAAAAATCCGATGAGTTATCGTATCCGTACGGTAAAGATCACGAACAAAACAAAGTTAAAACAGCAATTAGCTCCCGGAGGCGGTTGCGCGATTTCGGTTAAGTAGAAGAAAGATTAATATTTGAAATATATTTTTTTTGGCACGATTGTTATAGGTTTTAATGGGTGTGAACGGGCATTCCGGTTAGCA
>DOZP01000105.1:4935-8632 GCA_003517945.1 Porphyromonadaceae bacterium
GCGGAAGATGAAAAGAGTAAAGAAATAGGGATTGATTATATTGAAAATTGTATTGGTTGCGGGCATTGCGTTGCCGCTTGTCCCGAAGATGCGGTTGTTCATTCCCTGTTCCCCGCAGAGAAGGTACATGCGATTGATTATGCGCAGTTTCCCACGCCGGAACAGATGATGCTGTTATGCAAAAGCCGCAGGTCGAACCGCGCCTTTTCGGCGAAACCTGTTCCGGAAGAAAGCCTGAAAATGATACTGGAAGCGGCCCATCGTGCGCCGACGGGAAGTAATGCACAGCATGTAAAGTTCCTGGTCGTTACGCATCCGGATACATTGCGCCGGATCACCGAATTTACAATGGATGTATTCGGCGGAGTGATCAAAAAACTAAAGAATCCGTTATTGAAGCCTTTGATAAAGTTGATCATGCCTGATGCTTTCCGGTATGTTCCCGCTTTCGAACGTCTTCAGAAAAAATACGATGAAGGCGGTGACGAAATATTGCGCAAGGCCGTTGCCGTTATTTTTATTTACACGCCGGCAGGTACGCGGATGGGAATCATGGATGCGAATCTTGCCTATCAGAATGGTTCGTTGATGGCGGAATGCCTGGGTGTAAGTCAGTTTTATACGGGCTTTGTACTGAATGCCGCCAAAATGAAAAAAGGGAAGCTGGAGCGTTTACTTGGCATTGACGGAGAAATCAATGCGGGTATGGCGCTGGGAATGCCGTCGTTCCGGTTTCCGGGCTATATTGACCGGAAAGATATTGACGCGGTTTGGATATGAGTGTATTTTCGTGAAAAAATAATTACTTTTGCGGTAGATTTAAAAAAAATAAGCCAATGAGACAATTAACATCGTTTATAATTGCTGTTGTAGTTTTGTCTACATTTTGTTCATGTGATGATAAAGAGACTTTTACGACTTCACTGTTTTGTGATTTTATATCCGATACGGATCGGGAGGGTTATTTTGAAAGCCTGAATTATTATACATTTCGGGATATACACGACATCGGACCATCGGATGATATTACGGGTATAAGGTATTTAAGTTCTACCCTCACGTTTGAAGGTCTTCATCCCGGAGAACTGATGCGGGGAGACGTGATCCGGGACGTATACATAGATGTGCAAGGGATGAAGCCTTTTTTGTATAGTAAATCAATTGATGTTCTGTATGATAATGAGCGCATCAGTTTTTCCACGCATGATGATCCCGAATTTTATGATTTCATGTGGGAGGCGATGCGTCGTTTTTATAAGAACGAAGAATTGGATATCAAAGTGTACGGCTGGATTACACATCATAATGCCGGTGTTCGCAATGTCCGGATGCGGGTGACCCTTGATAATCTGATTGATGTTACGATTATAGACTATTATTAATATAGTACAGTTGATGTTTCGGGAGAAAACAGGTCCGTTTCCCAGTATAATACGGGGCGTTTTAGATCTTCATCCGAGACTGACCTTTTGAGACAGCCTCAATCTCATCTTCCGAAAAAGTATACGCGGCGCGTATACAATGTAGAAGTTGCCTGTCGCTCCAACCTCTACCATATTTTTCAGTTAATTGTTTCGAGAGATTCTTAACGACTTGCTTACCATAATCGGCTCTTTGATTGAACAAAACATCTTCCTTGATGCGTACCCCGATTTGCCAGTGCAGCATGCCGACTAATTCTTTTTCGCGCTCAAGCGTCCTGCTGTTCAGGTTTTTGTTGGATACCGGAAAAGCATTCAGCGAGACGTTTATATTTTTAAGGTCTTCATTTTTGAAGAACGGCGGAAAGACAATCTTTTATCCGGTACTGCGGTTCAAGCTCACGTCCAGATTCAATCCCAACCAGATGGTACGGTTTAAATCCTGATAAAATGAGGTGGCTCTGGTTACAAGTTCTTTTTCTTTATTCAGTCCGGTCCGATACAGATTCCGTTCACACAGGATGTGCTGTATTTCTCCCCTGACAAGTTTAATACGTTCGGTAACAGGTGCGAAGTTAAGGTATCGCAGATTGTATTTCCGGGCCGTATTGGTTACCGTGTCCGTATAAAAGATGTCTCTCCGCTCGATCTCCATTTCCGGTTCGACCGGCATGGCTTTCATAATAGAATGGGAGGGTTTAGTCGAAATTAGCGTATCCGGGGTTAGCGAATGGGCTATTTGTTCTAACAACCGCTCCTTTATGTCCGCGATGGCATTTTCATTATCGTTCATGAGTGTGGAAAGGACTTCGATGAACAGTTTGACAATCGGGTCGAGTTGATCCACATTGGTTACTCCCCCAATGCGGATCGCATTCCTCATCGCAATCTGTTTGATTCTTGCCTTACTCATATAACTGTATAGTTTAATGCTATCATCTTGATGATTTGTATTGAATGTTAATAAAATAATGATGTTAAATACATACTTTATTTATACATATGACCATCTATACTGTTGCAATTTTTTTGCAAATATGAAAATTATTAAAATAAAAAGCATTCTTTGTAATGTTAATTAAATAAAAAATAATCGGTTAAATAAAATTAACCCTTGTATTGATGCGGAAAGTTGATGTGTTTATGTATATAATACGCTAATATGCAGTAATATGTATAGACTTAGCTTTATTCATTATATTTTATAATTACCTTATATTAAGTTAATGAAGATGTGTATTAATATGCATATTAAGTTCTTTATATGTAATCAATCTATATATATTCTGTGGTTAAAGATTTTGAGATATGCTTGCGTATCAACTAAAACACTGATCTTTTTTCATGTTACTTATGGGTACCGGTCAAGAAATAAATTTTTCTTTGTATCAAAAACTTATTTAATTGTTATATACTACAGGCTGTAATAATCTCCGGGATGATATGAGTGTCGAAACCGAAATAATCAAATAAGATAGCGTATCGCTCAAATTCGAAAATAGATATCAAATTATATTGATGATTATCAAATATGTTCGCGTTTTTTTAAGGGACGACTATGTACACACAAGCCCTCAAGTCATTCTTTTGTGTAATTTCGAAAGAAAAATGTTCTATCCGGAAGTAAAAATAAACCCGTTTATTTTGTACTTCGCCCGGCTTGCACTACATTTGTCTACCTTAAATTTTTGAATAAAAATGAGCGAAATTAATAAACGGATTGCGCTGTTGCGTGATTTTATGGTAAAAAAGAAGTTGCAGGCATTCATCATACCTTCTACGGATGCCCACATGAGTGAATATATTCCCGCACACTGGGAGTCGAGAAAATGGATCAGCGGTTTTACCGGATCGGCGGGAACGGCCGTTGTGACGCTTGATAAAGCGGGATTGTGGACCGATTCGCGTTATTTTCTGCAGGCGGAGAGAGAACTTTCGGGTAGTGAATTTGTTTTGTTTAAAGACCGGCTTCCCGGGACAATCAGTATAATCGATTGGCTCAAGAGCGAATTAGGAGACGGCGACCGTGTCGGGGTTGACGGAAATGTGTATCCGGCAAGAGAGGCGCTGAAACTACAGTCCGCACTGGAGCCGGAGCATATAAAATTGGTTGCTGATAATGATCCTTTTGATGAGATATGGCGCGATCGTCCTTCGCTCCCTAAAGCGATCATTTCCTTGTATCCGGCTGAGTTGGCAGGCGAATCCGCCGGCCGGAAAATCGGGCGTGTATTGGCGGAGGCAGCGAAGGCAGAATCGGATTCCGTATGGATCAG
>DOZP01000093.1:0-203 GCA_003517945.1 Porphyromonadaceae bacterium
TTATCATACGTATATGCATTTACACATACCGTGTACGAACAATTGGATTCGCCGAACAGGGACGGAGGAATATCTACAACCGTAGGTTCATTGTTATCCAGGCCTATCGTCGTATACATCAGAGTATCAGGTAATTCCAGCAAACCGGTAAACGAAGCCGAAACCGTATTTCTTCTGACAACTACTTCGGCTTTCATATCCTG
>DOZP01000093.1:243-3137 GCA_003517945.1 Porphyromonadaceae bacterium
TTCGTGTCGATCCGGCTGTCATATAATTCATAATCCTCATACCTGAAATTCGTACGAGCTACAATACGTCCCTTCCGATTGGTTATCTGCATATTATAATCCCTGTCCAATTGTAACTTCAAGGAATCATGCAGCAACACTTCATCTGCATAACCTCCCGGATGATAAGGCGAAATCTCTTTGATTTTCTTACCGTTAACGGACACCATCAGATTTTCCTTCAGCGGACGCCGATTCCCCGACAAGGCATATGATTTGAAACGTACGGCCTCGCCCGGTTTATATTTATTCTTATCCGTGATCATGTAACTGTAGAAGCCCGGCCCCTCTCCCCCGAAATCATCCCCGCCGTACCACGGGTTTACAAAATGTTTGGAGAGATTAAACATCACGGTGAACCCGTCGAGTTCGACCGTAAGCAACCGGTTCTCCTTTTCGGAAATATCGTCAATCGTATACGTACGACTCGTTTCATCAAAATAGATACCCGTATCAAAAATACGCCACAACCCCTTAATCCTGACCTTGGCGTCACTGCGTATTTCACCTTCGGAATCGACAACCTGCAATGTAAGAATACCATATTCCCTGAACAAAAAAACCTGAAACGGCATCACCGGCACATATTTATAATATACCCTGTTCTTATAAATATCGGCAAAGATGAAATGCCCTTTTTCCGGCTTTCCGGTCCACGTGTCACGAAAAGAAGCAACCGGCGTATGCAGCATCTTAAGCATTAAACTATCGCCTGCGTCACTACGCAACAGTTTTTCGGCTTCCTTGTTACTTATCTCATAAACAAACGTTTCTCCGGGATATTCTTTCCAGTCTATCTGTTGCGCATTTACCGCAAAACAGACAAACAGCAACAGGATAAATCTTGTTTTTTCCATAAAATAAAAGATGGTTAGGATCCTTTCAATGATTCAACGATTAACTGCGCCGTACGGCCGGAAGCGCCCGGTTTTCCCAATATTGAAATGACACGATCATAGCCCTCCAGCATCTCATTTCTGTAAGCAGTATTGTCCATGATTTTCTCCAGTTCATCACGAATCTTCTGATAAGAAAAACGGGCTCCGAAAAGTTCCTGTACCACCTCTTTTCCGGCAATCAGATTGACAAGCGAGATGAAAGGAACATGAAAAAAATGGTCAAACACAAAATTAACGAGCCGTCCCCCTCCGACATAATAACACACGACCTGGGGCACCCGGAACAAGGCGGCTTCAAGCGTTGCAGTCCCGGAAGTCACCAACGCGACGGAAGCATGCCGAAGCAAATGATACGTTTGCCCGTATACAATCGCCCCTCCCGGCCCTTCGCCCGTAACCTGTTTGTAATCAGCGGGTGTAAGACCCGGAGCCCCGGCTATCACCGGTTCATATTCCGGAAAGGCGGCGGCAACCGACAACATGGTAGGAAGATTTTGTTTTATTTCGGCCTTCCGGCTACCGGCAAGGATAGCCAGTACAGGTTTACCGGATAGTCCGTTATCTTCCGCAAACGTATCGTCCCTTCCCTTTCCGGCGTCGAGGAAAGACGATACGGCGTCGACAGACGGATTTCCGACATAGTCAACCGGATAATTCAACGATTTAAAAAAGTCAACTTCAAACGGCAGGATACAAAACATACGGTCAACATACCGGCGGAATGATCTGATACGGTATTTTTTCCATGCCCATATTTTAGGTGAAATATAATAATAAACGGGCAGCCCTAATTGTGTCTTTACAAATTTTGCTATCTTAAGATTAAAACCCGGATAATCGATCAGAATGACTATGTCGGGCGCATAAGAACGTATATCCTCACGGCAAATCTGCATATTCCGCAAAATCGTACGCAAATTCAGCAATACGGGAATAATACCCATATACGCCATTTCACGGTAATGTTTGACAAGCGTCCCGCCGGCAGCCTGCATCAGGTCGCCTCCGAAAAACCTGAATCCGGCTTCCGGATCTTCCGTTTTCAGCGCCTTCATCAGATTGGATGCATGCAAATCGCCCGATGCTTCGCCCGCTATCAGATAATATTTCATACGCAGCGATTAATTATCCGGATGAAAATTCCATTTTTTAAGCTCTTCCATGAAGGCATAATCCGTCACATCCAGTTTACAGGGAACAAGCGAAGCATATCCGTCATCAAGCAATGTGATATCATTATCCGGATAATCCGGCCCGGACACCTCATAATCACCTGTCAACCAATATAAAAAATCACCCTTCTCATCCTTTTCCGGCCTGTATTCACGAACCCACTTCCCTTCCGTCTGGCGACCAACAGAGAGACCTTTCACCTGAGGTATATTCGGAACATTCAGATTCAGATAGACGCCATGCGGCAAACCATGTTCCAGCACCTGCTTTGCCAGCATATAACCCAGGCGGCAGGACTCCGAAAAGTCAGCTCCGGGCCTGTAGTGATTCAGCGATACGCCGACGGAAGGTATATCAAAAACACATCCTTCGAAGGCCGCTCCCAGCGTACCGGAATAGTGTACGGACAAAGCATAGTTCCCGCCATGATTGATACCGGAAACAAGCAAATCCGGCTTAACCGGTAGTATCTCGCTGACAGCAAGTTTCACACAATCGGCAGGCGTACCGGTACAACTGTATACTTTCAGCCCGTCTTCCTGCTTCAGCAATCTGCATTTCAGAGGCGTTGTTACCGTTATGGCACGCGACATCCCGGAACGCGGCCCGTCCGGCGCAAACACAACAATATCCCCCAAATCACGTAAGATCTCCGTCAGTCTCCCAAGCCCTTCCGCATCTACTCCGTCATCATTCGACAACAATATCAGAGGTCTGTCTACATTCATAATCAAACACAATTTAAACACTGCAAAATAAGTAAAAAAACGGCAATATCTATAC
>DOZP01000093.1:3265-4857 GCA_003517945.1 Porphyromonadaceae bacterium
GTTCCGGATTATCTAATTTGCACTGTTTTCCTGAAATTACATACTAAATTTATCTTATAAATACCTATTGGAACGTAGGCAGAGATATTGTAGAGTTCGAGCAGAACGGACAGGACAGAGCCATATACGGCTCCCGTCTGATGGAAAATCTGTCAAAAGACCTGTCACTGCGGCATGGGAAAGGATTCAGCCTTAGCAATGTAAAGAGAATGAGACAGTTTTATTCAGTATATCCAATTAGTGCGGAAGTTCCGCACTAATTGAGCTAGACACATATTGGCTTCAACGAAATTCCTAAAACCTCTTCTTTCTTGTAAGTTTTAGGAATTTCATTTATCTTTGAGGCGTAGAGATTTAAGATAACTCGTATGCAACAGATTATAAGAAAGACGGAGCTTAATAAACTCACCGTTCTTAAAGACAAGAACCTGATAAAAGTAGTAACGGGTGTGCGCCGCGCAGGAAAATCAACCTTGCTTTTGCAGTTTCAGGAACTGCTAAAAGTCGAGAATCCAAATGTAACGCTTATCTCTATCAATATAGATTTGCCTGAGTTTCGCTTTCTCGCCGAAAAGAACTGGAAAGAAATCTATGATTATATCAAAAACCGGTTGCGGGATAATGTGATAAACTATGTTTTTATAGATGAGGTTCAGAACATATCCGAATTTGAAAAACTGCTCGAAGGTCTATTTGTTACGCCCAATGTGGATTTGTATGTTACAGGCTCCAATGCTTATCTTTTATCAAGTGAACTGGCTACCTTACTCACAGGAAGAGCGTTTGAAATAAATATTCTACCGTTCTCTTTTGCCGAATACCTGGAATTCACAGGCAAAGCCTCCAATCCTGACCGTGCTTTTACCGAATATATGCGCAGAGGCGGTTTCCCCGAAGCTGTCGGACTTGCAGAATCAAGTGAAAGCTTTGCTTATGAGTATCTGAAAACTGTTTTTCAGAGTATTTATGAGAACGATATACAAAAACGACACACCATTTATTACGAAACTTCCTATAATGAAGTAGTTAATTTCTTGATTGACAATATTGGTTCAAGTGTTTCTGCAGGAAATATCGCTAAAATCCTAACAGCAAACGGTAAAAAAATCGACAATAAGACTGTTTCAAAATACATTGATACGCTTGTGGAGTCTTATCTTTTTTATCAGGTAACCCGCTACGATATAAAAGGCAAGCAGCATTTGGCCACACAGGAGAAATATTATTTGGTGGACTTGGGTTTGCGCTATGCGCTGCTTGGTAAGGAATTCGCGGCAGACACAGGGCATTTGCTCGAAAACATCATCTACCTTGAATTGCAACGCCGAAATTCACAAGTCTGGATAGGCAAGGCAGATAATATTGAAGTTGATTTTGTTGTACGGGACAAAAACGGCTATACCAAATATATTCAAGTGGCATATACGGTAAAAGACCCAAAAACATTGGAGCGAGAGCTTGCCCCCTTTGCCAAAATCCCCGATTTTAATGAGCGGCTACTTATTACAATGGATTACGACACCGGCAGCCACAATGGAGTGAAGCAGATGAATGCCATTGATTGGCTATTAAATGTTGAAAAATAGACTTCA
>DOZP01000233.1 GCA_003517945.1 Porphyromonadaceae bacterium
TCACGAGGGTAGCGCCGGTTAGTTCGGGTTCTATGCCGGGATAGCAGGTTGCTTTTTTGCCTTTAAGCAATCCCAGGCTGCCGAATACGCGCGGAGAAGCGCAGATTGCAGCCAATAGCCGGTTGTTCTCGTATGCATCAACCAAGGCTTTGCGCAGACCTTCGTGTTTATTCAGGTTTTCGCTTCCGGGGCCTCCTCCGGGGAGTACCAATGCATCAAAACGAGTGCAGTCTATATTTTCAAAGAGTTCGTCTGCAATTACAGGTATGCCATGTACGCCTGTAACGGTTTTGTGGCCGGTTACCGATACGGTTACCGTTTCTATTTCTCCGCGTCGCAGTATATCAATTGTTCCGATGGCTTCCAGCTCTTCAAAACCCGTGGCAAGAAATACTAATGCTTTCATATTGCTTTAATTTATGATTTATGTCAACTTATAGATGTATGTGATGGTTCCGTTTTGGTTATTGGCGCCTTTGATTTTGTTGAATTTGGCGCGTTTAGCCGCGTCTATGGCGCTTTTGCGCATTTGTGCGTCATCAATGTTTGTGCCTCTTCCTATTTCGGCTAATATGACATTGCCGTTAGGATCTACCGTAATGTTGATGACAATTTTGCCCGGCTCTTGTCCGCGGTCTGTCGGACGCGGTAATCCTCCCTGTCCTATATAGCGTCCGTCGAGGTTGAAGGAGCCGAATCCTCCCATATCCTGATCGGCTCCGGAATCCGAGTTTCCGAAAGGGGTTCCCTGGTTTCCGGTTCCGGAAGTTGCGTCTCCTTGCCGGCTTTGCTGCGAGGAGGCCATGCCGAATGCGTCGGATACACGGTTGCTGATGGCTTCCTGCTGCTTTCTGCGTTCTTCTTCCCTGCGCTTATTTTCCTCTTCTATGCGTCTGCGTTCTGTTTCTTCGCGTTCCCGTTGCGCCTTTTCGTCGGCAACTTGTTTTTCTTTCTTTTTGTCGGGAATAGCGATCGTTTCCTCTTCATCCTGGGTGATTAATTCTTCGGGTTTCGGGGTTGGTTTGGGTTGGGGTTGCGGCGGCGTTTCCCTTTGTGGTGGGTTGGCTGTGTATTGGGGCTCGTAGGAGCCTGCAGCCGTATACATATCTCCGAAATTTACAAGTATACCGCTGTCTTCGTTCGGAACGATCGTCCGCAGGATACTGAAATACAATATCAGGAGAAGTACCAGGTGTACGATGATCGTACCTGTCAGAGCGGAAATGTCGTCTTTATTAAATTTCATTCTTAGCTGTTTCTTTGCGGACGGGTTACCAATACCATTTTAAATTTATTTTCATTCGCAATGTTGAGTATCCTGACAATTTCGCGGTAAGGGACTGTTTCGTCCGCATACAGGGCGACAAACATTTCAGGTTCCTGGTTGTAACGTTCCTGCAGGAAGGGCGCGATCTCATTCAATGGTACCTGTTTTTCCCGCTGGTTCCCGAATGCCACATAGTAATTGAGATTCTTGTCGATCGTCACACGTGAAAACGGTTTGGCTGCGGTTTGTTTCTGTGACTGCGGCAGGGTCAGTTTGATGGCGTTAGGCACCACTACCGTAGAGGTCACCATGAAGAATATCAGTAACAGGAATATGACATCGGTCATAGACGCCATACTGAAATTCGGGTTTATTTTTGTTTTGCGTTTCAGTGCCATGCTTTTTAATTCGCCGGTTCGTTTAGTAAATCCATAAATTCCATTGTGCGGGATTCCAGGTTGTTTACCACATTGTCTACCTGCGAGACTAAGTAGTTATAGCCGAATAGGGTGACAATTCCCACAACAAGTCCGCCTACGGTGGTGACAAGCGCTTCGTAGATACCGCCGGAAAGCAGTGTCACGTCTACGTTTGTCCCGGCGTTCGCCATGTCGAAAAACGCGCGAACCATACCGGTCACGGTTCCGAGGAATCCGATCATCGGCGCTCCCGCCGCGATGGTTGCCAGGATCGGGAATCCTTTTTCCAGCTTGGCGACTTCTATGTTTCCAACATTTTCAATGGCTACAAGTACATCATTCATAGGTCTTCCGAGGCGCGATATTCCTTTTTCAATCATACGGGCCGACGGGTTTTTTGTTTTACGGCAGAGGTTGATCGCCGAGTCTATTTTCCCATCGTGGATATAATCTTTTACGCGGTTCATAAAACTTTCGTCATTTTTATTGGCGCGGCGTATGATAAGGAAGCGTTGTATGAAAATAAATATTGCAATAAGCGACAGGACGAGCAGTACGATCATGATCCAACCGCCTTTTACCGCAAGATCAAGGATATTCATCTGCGCTTCTGTCGGCAAAGTATCTGTTATCGCATCGGTTAATACAGGCGGTGCATCTGCTGCAGCTTCTGTGGCCCGCGCACCTGTTTGTTGTAGTAATAATAGAACGTTCATGTTTTTATTTATTATTGAGTTATTCCTGTTTTGGCATCAGGCATTGCTTGTACATGGAGATCGTTTTCTCCAACCCGTAATAAAGCGCGTCGCTGATAAGGGCATGTCCGATCGATACTTCATCTGTGAAGGGTATCTGTGATGCGAAAAATGCAAGGTTTATCAAGCTTAGGTCGTGTCCGGCGTTGACGCCTAATCCGAGGTCTTTGGCTTTGCGCGCCGCTTCAATGAACGGTGCGATTGCTTCTTCCCGGTTTTTTACATAATGTTCTGCATAGGGGCCGGTATAAAGTTCGATACGGTCTGTTCCCGTTTTCGCGGCGAGTTCTATATTTTTTAAATCGGTTTCCACAAAAATGGAAGTGCGTATGCCTTTTGATGTGAAAAGTTCTACCAATCCGGTTAGTTTCTCAAAGTTTGGTTCCACATTCCAGCCCTGATTTGATGTAAGCGTTTCAGGCGCATCGGGAACGAGCGTGACCTGTGTCGGTTTGATTTTCATTACCAGGTCAATGAACTTCGGATCCGGGTATCCTTCTATGTTTAATTCGGTTTTAATGAATGGTTTTATTTCGTAGGCATCGCTGTATCTGATATGGCGCTCATCAGGGCGGGGATGTATGGTGATGCCTTGCGCGCCGAACCGTTCGCAGTT
>DOZP01000205.1:0-2240 GCA_003517945.1 Porphyromonadaceae bacterium
AGAATCGGATTCCGTATGGATCAGTACATTGGATACCATTGCATGGCTGTTTAATATACGCGGGAACGATGTGCCTTATAATCCGGTAGTTGTTTCGCATGCCTTTATTTCACAGGATGAAAATATTCTTTTTACGGATACGGATAAGATTACGCTTTCGGTAGCGGAGTCTCTTCAAAGAGATAATATTAAAGTAATGAATTATTCCGCCGTAAGCGATTTTCTGGCGAAGATATGTAACCATTCGATTTGTCTGGATAGCGGTAAAGTATCATTTTCTATCTATAAAGCCTTGTCGGGACGTAATTGGATCGTCGATACATTATCGGTTGCCGATGTGCTTAAAAGTATGAAAAACGAGACGGAGGCCGAAGGTTTCCGCCGTTCGATGATTTGCGACGGAGTGGCTCTGACTAAATTTTTTATGTGGTTGGAAAAGTCTGTGCCCGGAGGTCATGTCACCGAATACGATATAGGACTTAAATTGAAGGAGTTCAGAAGCGGGCAGAAAGATTTTGCAGGCGAAAGTTTTCCGGCGATCGCGGGATATGGTCCGAACGGCGCTGTCATTCATTATCGTCCTGATGCTGAAAACAGTTGCCGGGTAATGCCTGAGGGGCTTTTTCTGATAGACTCCGGCGGGCAATACCCGGACGGAACAACAGACGTCACGCGCACGGTGGCCGTGGGGGCGATAACGGAGGACATGAAAAAAGATTATACCCTTGTCCTCAAAGGCATGATCGGGCTGTCGAAGGCCGTTTTTCCGGCTGGAACAAGAGGTTCCCAGATTGATATGCTGGCCCGCAAAGCGATGTGGGAGCACGGTATCAATTACGGACATGGTACGGGGCATGGCGTCGGCCATTATCTGAATGTACACGAAGGCCCTCAGAGCATCCGGCCGGAAGAAAATCCGGTGGCATTGTGTCCGGGCATGATCGTCACGAACGAACCGGGTATCTATCGCGATCATGCGTATGGCATAAGGACGGAGAATATGATGCTTACGACACCTGCCATGACGACCGTTTATGGCGACTTTTATCAATTTGAGACGCTTACGCTTTGCTACATAGATATAACTCCGGTTCTGAGGGAGATGATGACGGAAGAAGAGATCGCCTGGCTGAACGATTATCACAAAATGGTATATGAGAAATTGTCGCCTCATTTGTCTGATGAAGAAAAAGTATGGCTTAAAAATAAAACAATACAAAATGAGTACATTCGGTAAATTTCCGCGTACATTCTGGGTTGCCAACACGATCGAGCTGTTCGAGCGTTGGGCATGGTATGGTTTTTTCATGTTGTTTGCCAATTATCTGACCGGGTCTTCGGATCTGGGCGGTCTGGAATTTTCACAAAGTCAGAAAGGGACAATCATGGGAGTGGGTACGGGAATCCTATATTTCCTGCCTGTCCTGACGGGAGCGATCGCCGATCGTTATGGTTACAAGAAAGTGCTTGTGTTGGCTTTCGTCATTTATGCTTCCGCTTTTGCGCTTTTTCCGCAGGTATCTTCGTTCGCAGCCGTGTTTGGCATGTATATTTACCTGGCTTTGGGAGCCGCGCTATTTAAACCGGTTATATCTGCAACCATTGCCAAGACGACTACGAAAGAGACGTCTTCCATTGGTTTCGGCATATTCTATATGATGGTGAATATCGGCGCGTTTTTCGGCCCGATGTTCACGNNTGTTGTTTAAGGAGCAGTCACAGATGATTTTTTATATTTCGGCCGGTATCATTTTATTGAATTTCATTATACTTGTTTTTTATAAGGAGCCGCAACAGGCCGGCGAACCGGAATCGCCGGGAGAAACCGGAAAGCCGGACGCCGGCAAGAAATCGTCGTTACTACAGGCTTTCGGCGAAATATTCCGTAATATGGCAAGCATTGTCAGGGATGTGAAATTTCTTCTGTTTTTAGTGATCATATCAGTCTTTTGGACAATGTATAACCAACTCTTTTTCACGCTTCCCGTTTTCATCTCGCAGTGGGTGGATACAAGTGCGTTGTATCATTTCTTTGATACGTATATTCCTTTCGTCAGCGCCAATTACAGTCCGGCGCCCGGCGTAATGGATGCTGAATTTGTGACCAATATGGATGCTTTTTGTATCATTCTGTTTCAGATCATGGTATCGACGCTCGTCATGCGCCTGAAACCTCTCAACTCGATGATGGCGGGCTTTTTGGTCTGTTCCGCCGGCATGGCGTTGACGCTGTTTTCGCA
>DOZP01000205.1:2413-3752 GCA_003517945.1 Porphyromonadaceae bacterium
TATTACAGAAACGTTTGCAGCGGAAAAAGGGTTGCAGATTGCCGACGGACTCTCAACCAACGAATATTTCAGCGAAGTGGCCCGTCAGGTGAATATGTCTCCGCAGGATCTGACGAATCATTTATGGAATACCTATAATCCTTCAAGCATGTGGATCGTGGTTTTAGGCATTGGGGTTGCTGCCACGATCTGTCTTTTTATTTATGATAAAATAACATCGCGAAAAGCCGCCGCCGGCCGTTCCTTATGATCCGGAATGATCTTCGTAGAGCGGGTAGGGGATGTTTTTAGAAAAAAATGAAATATTTAATCTTGAATGGATCGTGAGTAAAGTGGCAATTACCGGCGCCGCGGGAAATTTAGGCGGTTTGCTGGCGGAAGCAATGAAGGATCCGGCTGTTGATCTGAATCTGTTGATCCATAAGAAGGATATCTCCGAAAGCCTTAAAAACAAATCGAATATAAAAGTATTCAGGACAGATCTGTCCAAACCGGAGACGCTTACTGATGCTCTGGAGGGCGTCGATACCATCGTACACTTTGCCGGGATTTTGTTTAAGGCGAATCCGGAAAAATTCCTGCCGGTAACGAATACGCAGTATTTCCGGAATTTGCTTGATGTTTCCGTAAGGCAGAAAATAAAACGGATTATTCTGATCAGTTTTCCGCATGTGGAAGGCGAGTGTACACCGGAGAATCCGGCAACCGGTACGCTTGGAGGAAATCCGGAATCGGTGCATGCACGTACCCGCCTGGAAGAAGAAAAGTTATTGTTTCAGTATGAAAAGGATTATTCCTTTGAAGCCGTGTCGTTGCGTGTCGGGATGGTCTACGGAAAAGGTATTCTGATGATTGATGCGGCGCAGTGGTTTGCACGGCATTGGTTGCTGGGAGTCTGGCGCCGGCCGACCTACATTCATCTGATATCAAAAACTGATTTTACGGATGCAACGATGGCTGCCGTTATGAAACCCGGTATCCGGGGTATTTATCATGTCGGCGATGAAGGTATACAGACCTTACAGCAATTTTTGGATGATATCACGGTTTACCGTAAAAATCACAAGCCTTGGCGTATGCCCGTCCGGATGATTATGACCGCCGCGCGGTGTTTTGAATTGTTTTCTGCCGTTTTCGGTACACGTAGTCCGCTGACTGTCGATTTTATCAAAATCGGCAGGGCCTCCTATTATGGCGATACAAAAAGAATGCGGCAGGAACTCCTCCCGCGTCTGAAATATAAGACTTACCGTGACGGTATGGAATTGTTCTGAAATGCTTGCACCAAAAACCGTGAAAAGACAAATGAATATCAACTATGATTACCTTTATTCCTGCG
>DOZP01000109.1 GCA_003517945.1 Porphyromonadaceae bacterium
GATTATTCAGTGAACCCTATTTAATCGCACTTTTCGGGATAAATAAATCGTACGGTAATCATGCGATGCGGGAAATGTAATTTGTAGATATATGCTGTTTAGCTATTATTGCGGTACAAATGTCCAATGTCCTGTCTTATCAGAGCCAACACGCGAAAGGTATCCTTTCTCTTTTAGCTTCTTAATATTGTTTTCTATGGCTGTTCTTGATACAGAAAGGCGTTTTGCCATTTCTACTATTGTAATTTTGTTGTCAGATTCTATCAATTCGAGTATTTTCTGTTGATTCTTATTTAATTTTACACCCAACTTTTTGATATCATTTATGTCTGACAAGTTGGTTGTATCCTTGTTTACACCCAACTTATTGGTGTCATTTGCAGGAGCAATAAAACGAATATGCAATTCTCTGTTTTTCAATATGTTATTTGCTCCAAAGAGTAAATTTTCAAAGAAACGATTCAGATACTCCATGGTCGCATAGACATTCTTTGTATGATTGTTGTAGTTGGCCCTCACAAGCGCATTGCGGAAATACCAGCTATGGTTGGCAAACGGTTCGTTCTCGACTTTGAATCCAAAAGTTCGCAGGTATTTAATGGTAAAAACTGCTGTTGTACGTGTGTTCCCTTCTCCAAATGCATGAATTTGCCATAGCCCTGATATAAATTTAGCGATATGTTCTATCTGCTCCTGCTTTGTCAATCCTTTATAGCTGAAATTTTTTTCTTCCCTAAAATCGTATTCAAGTGTTTCCCGTATTAGCGGAGCAGAAGCGTAAAACACGGTTTCGCCGTCTAACACCCATTCTGGTTTGGTGATATTGTAATCACGGATTTTTCCTGCAAATTTGTAAATTCCGCTGAAAAGCCGTCGGTGAATGCCAATATACTCGGTTGGTGAGAATGAAAATGTTTTTTCGGATAATATTTCGGCTATTCTTGCGGAAACTTTGTCGGCTTCTTCTGTACGGTCATCTATGTTATCCTGTCGTGAAAGTTGCGTTTTATAATAAGTGTCAATGCGATCTCTTACCTCATTGAAAGTGATATCACCTTCGATATTCTGCTTGGCTATTTCAATTAGATAGGCAGAAGGCGTTAGGCCATCCACCTGCTGCAAGCCGGTTGCCGTTTGCCAGATAATCCCTTTTTCTTTTCTATCGGGTTCTCCTTGCCTTATATATTCTTCAAAATCGTTCATATCATTATGATTTTTGCAGCATCCAACCTGCCACATTCAGCTTCCGTATTCCATCATAAACAGGGTTCATGTCAATGTCGGTTGTATGCAGGTATTTGGGATTGGAATCTTTTGACAAAGATACAACAAATTAATGAGTCCTCAGTGGTAATAGCTACTTTTATTTCTCTTTCTCACACTACAACATGTCTGTATTATTCACCATCTTACATAATGTATAAATATCATATAGAATAAAAGAGCGTCAAAAGACCGAATTTAAAATAGAGCCTTTTGATGCACTTAACTATTTGTTGGATCGATTAATATCCCGGATTTTGGATTACTTTGCCTTTGCCTTCATTAATTGCAGTCTGGGGAAGAGGCATCAAAACAAATTCATCTTTGGTGGTTGCCGATTCTTTATAGATTCTTGCGTATTCAATGTATTTTCCGTGACGGATCAGGTCGCTCCGGCGAAGTCCTTCAAACCAGAATTCCTGTCCGCGGTTTACTAACATTTTATCAAGAAAATCGTCCGCACTACTGAAATCGGACAGGGTGTACGGAGTGATTCCCGCCCGTTCACGGATTGTATTTAACAAATCAACAGCCTCCTGCGTTACGGCGTTATTTTTGCGGACAATCACTTCCGAAAGTGATGTTAAAACTTCCGCATAACGGTATACAATCCAGTCGACCTGACTTTCTTCGCCGGTTGCTGCAGGATCTTCTCCGTATTTGACGGGCAAAGCTCCCTTGATTAATACGGTTCCCGGATTTTCTTTGTTGTAAAGCACATGATCCGTGCCGGTAAATTCACCGACCAGGACTTCCAGGCGTTTGTCTTCTTTATCAAACGTATCATAGAATGCCCATGGCACGCGATACCCTCCCCATTTCTGGATACTTGTGTTTTTAGTCGGATACTGGCTGGAAAGTACGTGGGCGAGCCAAAGCTGTTTGTTGACGGCACGGCTGCATTGAGCCGCCCAGATTATTTCTTCATTCTTTTCATTTTCAAGTGTAAAGATGTCTTTATATTCGGGAACCAAACCGTAGCCATATTCCGGTTTCATTAGTTCGCGGGCGCACTCTTCCGCCTTCGACCAATTTTTCTCATGCATATACAATTTCATTAATACCGTATAACAGAGGCCTTTTGTGAAGCGTCCGTAATTAACATCCGATGCGGCGTAATTAGCCGGCAGCGCCTTGATTGCTTCGTTTAATTCTGTTTCGATGTAGGATACCATCCATTCGTTGGTCGGACGTTCTATAATCTCTTCCTGCAACGGATTTTGTAACTGCTCAAGCGTCGCGATCTGTATCGGGCCGTACAGGTCATAGAGTAAATATGCCAACCAGCCGCGGGCGCAACGTAATTCCGCAATAAGCCGGTTTTTGGTACTTTCCTGCATCTCGACCGGCGTGATGCGTTCAATCGTTAGGGTCATTTTACTGATATCTCTCAAATGGTCTTTGTAAAATTTAATTACACCGGTAGAATTAGATGTAAAATTCTGATAAAGGACATCAGGCCATACGGCATCATTCCATTGGCATTCGCCAAGGTCGGTACTCATTTCCGTAATTATTTGTATACCACCCTGAGCGGTTGAAAATATACCACTGTAATAATGAGAACGGAACGTACTGTATGCCGCGGAAGTGACGAGCGCTTCCGCATCTTTTTCATTTACGGGAAAAATGCCCGGATTGATGGTGTCGTACATTTCGGACTCCAGGTTCGTACAGGAGCCGAAAAAAGCGATAGCTGCAATGACTGTATATATAATCTTTTTCATACGATAAATTATTTTAAAGGTAGGTGTATTAAAATGTAACATCCAGGCCAAAGCTGAAACTTCTCACGTTCGGATATGCCCAGACGGAACCATCCGTTTCAGGGTCGAGGCCTTTGTAGTTTGTAAGCACAAACGGGTTATTTACATCGAAATAAACGCGCAGGTTGGAAAAGATATGATTGACTTTGTTCCCGGGTATCGTATAGCCCAACGTTATGTTCCGGCAACGCATAAACCAAATATCTTCAATGTAATAATCTCCATACCCCCATGTGCTTCTGTCCTGGAAATATCCCGGGCGGGTAGCTTGCTGATTATCGTGTGTCCATACGTCTTTGGCCGAAACGGGCATGTTATATCCTCTGTACATATTGACGATTCCGGTCATGCCATCCGCGCCTACCAGCCACCTGTCATAGTAAGAACCGTAATTTAATTTGTTGAATTGCCCGTAAAAATAGATGTTCAGGTCAAAATTTTTATAACGGAAGGTATTGTTCAATCCTAACAGGAATCCCGGATCTTCATTTCCGTAAAAAACTTTGTCGGCGTCGTCCAGTTTTCCGTCCGGAACGCCTGTTTTTAGTTGTTTTCCGTTTGCGTCAACTTTTATAGAACCGTCGGCATTATAGTCGAAACCATCGATATCTTTGATTTTGACCTGTCCGGGAAGGGAGCCGGGCATGTGTGCGATGGTTTCGCCGGCCTGGATAATACCGTCGGACAGGTATCCGTAAGTGCCTCGCAGCGGTGCATGGTAGATTGAATAAGCGGCGGGAATCCACGTAGCGGCTCTTTCTTTCCATTTGTCGCGGTAGAGTGAGAAGGTGAAATCGGTATTCCAACTAAAATCGCGGCGGTTGAAGTTCACGGTGTTAAGCGTTAATTCGAATCCCTTGCTTTGTGTGTCGCCGATATTGGCGTGCAACGATGAAACTTCGTGATAAGACAGCAGGCTGCGCGTACTTAATTGTCCGATCACGGTTTTATCAAAATATTCCAGTGTCAGGTTTATTTTGTTTTTCAGGAAACCTGCGTCCAACCCGAAGTTCCATTCGCGGGTTGTCTCCCATTTGATATCCGGGTTCGCCATCTGGTTCAGGTAAACGCCTTTATATTCGATATCTCCGAATTCATTGTTATTTCCCACGACGTAATAACTGATGGCGCGGTTTCCGATATTGGAGTTTCCGGTTTCTCCATAGCTGGCGCGGAGTTTTCCGTTGGATAAGACATCATTCAGGGATTTCATGAAGGCTTCGTCGGAGAATCTCCATCCCAGGGCGACAGACGGAAAATAGCCCCAGCGGTTGTTTTTGGCGAAGTTCGAAGCGCCGTCGGCTCTGAATGTTGCGGTCAGCAGGTAGCGGTCTCTGAACGAATAGTTGATACGGCCGAAAAAGGATGCCATTTCATTTTTTGTTCTGGAAGATCCGACAGATGGTTTGGGAGCGGCTCCGGCTCCTATATTGTGGTAAAGAAAACCGTCTATCAGGAATTGATTGTTAGACATCGACATTTCTTCATGCACGAACGACTGAAATGAATAGCCTCCTACCACATTGAAGTTATGCTCTTTGAATTTTTTTAAATAGCTGGCTGTTAGTTCCATCAGGTAATCGGAGTCGTCAGCCTGGGCAATATCGGCTTTTCCTCCCTCTTTTTGGCCGTACAGCGTGGTCTTTGGCAGGTAAGCTCCACGTTTCTGATAATTCCGGTCAATACCGAAATTGCTTTTTAAAATGAGATCTTTAACGGGCTCTACTTCAATAAAAGCAGTCGCCAATACCCGTTCTTTGGTGGTTTCGTCCGTAATTTCCAGTAAAGATACCGGATTGGGAAGAAAAGCCGCCTCTGTGTTGAGGGTATAGTTGCCCTGTTCGTCTTTTATGGCAAGGATCGGACTGAATTGTGCGGCCGAGACGGGTAATGATGCATTTTCATTTTGGCCGATACCCAGCGGGATGTTGTCGTATTTATTTCTGGATAGCGTCAGATTAATCCCTGTCTTGACATATTTACTTACCTGTTGTTCAAAATTGGCGCGTCCGGTAAAGCGTTGCAACGCGTTTTCTTTGATAACTCCTTCCTGATTAAAGAAGTTACCGGAAATCATGTATTTTGTATGTTCGGTACCTCCGGAGATGGAAACGTTGTGTTGTGTCTGAAAGCCGTCCCGGGTAACTGCGTCAAACCAATCCGTGTTATGGGCCGGATTGGCAATTTGTTGATCCGGATACCTGGGCGTATACGCCGGTGCGCCGGCTTCGCTTGCTCCTCCGTATACGCCGATCTTGTTCGTACGCATCCATTCTTCTCTGGCATAACGGTTGGATTCGGTCATGAATCCCGTTGCGTTCAGCATTTCGTATTTTTTTGACATGGTCTGAACGGTGGCTGTTCCGGAATATTTTACTTGCGGGGCCCCGGTCTTGCCTTTTTTGGTCGTAATAATAATAACGCCGTTTCCCGCCCGCGCGCCGTAAATAGCGGTAGAACTTGCGTCTTTCAGCACTTCAATCGATTCGATATCATTCGGATTGATGGATGCCAGCAGGTTATCCGTGTTTCCCGCGTTGTATTTTCCTGCACTTAAACTGCCGGTGTTGCTTATCGGAAAGCCGTCGATAATAATCAACGGGTCATTTCCGGCCGCGTCGGACGATGCGGCGCCGCGGATTCTGAACCGGGATTCGCCGCCCGGCTGTGCACTGATCGTATTTACCTGAAATCCTGCGGCTTTACCGGCCAGTGCATGGCTGATGGTCGATACGGTTCCGACCGGGGTATCGTCCATCTTGACTGACGAAATGGCGCCTGTCAGATCTCTTTTCTTTTGTACGCCGTACCCTACGACTACCACCTCTTCTAAAAGTTGTGTATTTTCGGATAATGTAACATTGACGGTTGTTTTTTCCGTTACGGATACATGCTGTGGCATATATCCGATATAGGAGATTTCCAGTGTCGCATTTTCCGCAACACTTAGCGTGAACTTGCCGTCGATATCGGTTGTCGTACCGTTTGTTGTGCCTTTTTCAATCACATTCGCGCCGGCAACGGGATCTCCGTAATTGTCGATGATCGTACCTGTTACGGTTTTTTGCTGTTGTGAAATTTCATTCGATTTACCTCCTTTTTCAAAGAGATAGATCTTTCCGTTTTTAACTTCATAGTCCAGGTGGGTGCCGGCAATGATTTTATCCAGCGCCAGATTCAGTTCCGCATTGGTGAGGTCAATATCAAGACGCCTGTCT
>DOZP01000134.1:0-2030 GCA_003517945.1 Porphyromonadaceae bacterium
GTTACATTTGCGCCGCTTACCTTTCTTGATCAATAAGCTGAGCTACTTTGTGTACTAATGATGTTTTACCCCATCTGCGGGGAGAGATGATAACAGTATTGACAAGGCTTTGAAAATTTCTCATCAACAACTCGACTTCGCGCTTTCGATTGGTAAAATTTTCATTCTCTGCTATTCGCCCATATAAAAAAGGAGTTTTCATAACATTCCGAATTTGGAACAAAAATAGTCAGAAGTAATGAAATAAACAAGTTTGAAATTGATTGATTTCAAATCGATCGATTATAAACGCATCGGAAAGCATACGTTTGTATATCATGCGAATCAAGGGTTGAAAAGTCTCAATTCCCTGAAGAACATACAAAAATTCAAAGAGCTCATAAAGTCAGGTCTACCCCCGGACTCATTGTATATATCATGGGTAAAATCGCTACCGCCTTTATTGCGCTAATTTTTTAACCCTTAATTCGCATTAATTATCGTAAATAATCCAGGGCAACCATAGTTCGGGAACTCTTCACCATACAGAGCAAATTTTTCTGCCTGCTACCCGGTAGCAATCACCAATATTTTCATATCTTTGTTGCCACACGGTCAATCAAGCATCGGGAGGAGCGTGTAAAATAGTAAGAATTTTATATTATAATGAAAAAAACAAACATGAAAAAACTTTCTTTTGCAGCAGGTGCAGCCTACACGGCGTTACTTGCATTTGTGATTGTGTGCATTGATCAGTCGATCAAACAATGGATGCCCATCGGCGCCGAAAGCGGGTTCACCTACATTGCGTTTGTGGCTTGGGCGGTTTACTTCTTTTCGGGTTGCACGCTCAAAGGCGGCATCCGTGCAGCCATCGGGTATGCCGTCGGGGTTTCGTTCTCCGTGGTGATCATCCTCCTGGCCGGTCTGTTTTCGTCAACGGGCTATTTCGCGGTGCCCATCGGCGTGCTAATCGTTGTGTTCCTGGTGCTGTACCTCGAAAAGGTCCCTTGGATCGACCTGATCCCGGCGATGTTTGTCGCCTCGGGCTGTTTCTTCGGCATCATGACCTACGTGCCTGAGGCCACTTTCGCTTCGGCGGCCTGCGTGGAACTCATCTACGGGTTCATCGGACTGCTGTTCGGATGGATCACCATTACCGGTAAAGATTTCCTTGCCAAGAAAATTGAAAAGTAAAAACGAGGACATCGTACAATCACATCAGATGAACTCAAAAAGAAGATGAGTGCATGGTAATTCTGTGGTCTGTTGTCGCTGATTGATTTTATGAAATAAGTCCCCAGTTGATTTTACGCCGGAAGAGAGCGGTAAGGCGCGTCTGTAAAAGTTTATTGTCGGGTTTTTCAAGGTTCGGATCATCATCCAGCACATCCTGGGCGACGTTTCGTGCGTACTGCAGGATTTGTCCGTCGGAAGCCAGGTTGGCGATTTTCAGAAAAAGGCCGTCGCCACTCTGTTGGGTTCCTTCCAGGTCGCCCGCGCCGCGCAACTTGAGATCCGCTTCGGCTATCTCGAATCCGTTATTACTATTGACCATGATTTCAAGGCGCTTACGCGTTTCATTGCTCAGTTTATAGGAAGATATCAGGATACAGTAAGATTGTTCGGCGCCGCGACCTACCCGTCCACGCAGTTGGTGCAACTGTGAAAGACCGAAACGTTCGGCGCTCTCGATGACCATTACCGAAGCATTCGGCACATTGACTCCGACTTCAATAACAGTAGTGGCAACCAAAATCTGCGCTTCACCGGACGCGAAGCGTTGCATTTGGGCATCCTTTTCCTTTGCTTTCATTTTGCCGTGCACCATACAAACCTCATATTCCGGAAAAACTTTCTTGAAAGTCCCGAAACCTTCTTCCAGATTTTTGTAATCCAACTTCTCGCTCTCTTCTATCAACGGATAAACGACATACACCTGACGCCCTTTCCGGATCTCCGCACGCAAAAACTCGAAGACTTCCGCCCGTTTGGCATCGTAACGGTGAACGGTTTTAACCGGCTTACGTCCCGGAGGCAGTTCGTCGATA
>DOZP01000134.1:2135-4027 GCA_003517945.1 Porphyromonadaceae bacterium
GCCAATCCCAGCGATTTAAAAACTACCGTATTTTCAATCAGGGCATGCGTACCGACAAGAATATCTATTTCACCGGAAGCAAGAGCCGGGAGCAAGGCCTCACGTTTCTTCTTTGTAGCGGAACCCGTCAGCAATTCCACACGAACATGCATATCCCGAAGAAATTCTTTGATTGTGGCGAAATGTTGATTGGCCAAAATTTCCGTTGGCGCCATCATACATGCCTGATAACCATTATCAATCGCCAGAAGCATAGACATCAGCGCTACCAATGTTTTGCCGCTGCCGACATCCCCTTGCAGCAGCCGGTTCATCTGCCGCCCGCTACCCATATCCGAACGCATTTCACGTATCACGCGTTTCTGGGCGTTTGTCAATTCAAACGGCAGATAATCTTTATAAAATGTATTAAAAATAGTCCCTACGGTCGGAAAAACGATCCCTTTCAATTTACTACGGCGTAGTGTCGCCGTACGGAGGATATTCAACTGTATATAAAACAGTTCATCAAACTTCAGGCGTAACTGCGCCTGACGTAATTTTTCGGCGGACTCCGGAAAATGAATGTTTTTCATCGCTTCCGATACCGGCATCATTTTAAGTCCGGAAAGAATCTCCGGCGGAAGCGTTTCAGGGATATGCCAATTCAGATTCGTCAGCAAAACGTATTGCAGATTTTGTATGGCGCGCGAATGCAGAAACGCTTTTTTCATCTTCTCGGTCGTATTGTAAAAAGGCACCAGTCCGTTCGCTACCTGCGAAGCGTTTTCTACCGGATCGATATCGGGATGAGCAATATTATAGGCATGGGCAAACTCCGTCGGCTTACCGAATACAATATATTCCTGTCCGGTTTTATATTTATCCGTAATATATTTAATCCCCTGAAACCATACCAGATCAATGGTTCCCGTACCATCGGTAAATTTTCCGATAAGGCGTTTCGTCCTTCCCTCCCCTACTATATCAAACAAAACAATACATCCTTTGAGCTGTATATAAGGCATACTGCCGTCTATTTCACTCACCGTATAAAACCGGCTCCGATCCACATACTTATACGGAAAATAATACAATAAATCCTCGAAAGAAGCGATACCGGCTTCTTTTCTGAGGATTTCCGCCTTTTTAGGGCCAACCCCCGTCAGGTACATGATGGAACGGTCGTCTATATTCATAGCAAAGAACGATTCTCCAAATAGATTTCCGCATATTGCAGATCCATGGGTGTTGTAATCTTTATATTTTCACGTTTACCGTCTACCAGACGAATCGTATGGCCTGCCGCTTCTACCACCGAAGCATCGTCAGTAAAACACTCATCATAAGGTTGTTTATATGCTTCCTGCAACAAATCCGCACGAAAAACCTGTGGTGTTTGTACAATACAAAGCCGGTTACGATCAAACGGGCGACTGCCGCCTCTACTTATCTCACGAACAGATTCGATCATTGGAATAACCGGTATGGCAGCGCCAAAAGCTTCGGCAATTGTAAAACAGGAAGAGATAACATCCTGTGTGACAAAGGGACGAACCCCGTCATGCACTGCAATAAGTCCCCTCTTTTGCGTTTCATTCAAACCGTTTTTCACCGAATGAAAACGGGTGCCGCCTCCATAAACAACGCGATGGGGAATGATACAATTAAGTTCTTTGCAAAGCATTTTCCAGTAGGCGTCATGTTCCTCCGGTATAACCAGCAACAAATCCGCAACAGGATCCCACCTGTAAAAAACATCTAATGTATGCATAAGCACAGGTTTTCCCCGTAACGGAATAAATTGTTTCGGCAATTCTCTCCCCATACGCAGTCCTTTACCACCGGCAACGATTATAACAGTACGCTCCATATCTTTACATATTAAGACAGCATTCCTTAAACCGATCAAG
>DOZP01000134.1:4055-6474 GCA_003517945.1 Porphyromonadaceae bacterium
GAATCAAGCTCTTCAAGTATTTTTTTAACATCTTCGTCCGCTTTAAAGAGCTTTTCCTTACAAAGTTTGATAAGACGCGTCGCTTCCTTCACCTTTTCCGAAAGCACATCCACGTCAAGCTCTCCGTTTTCAATCTCCTCAACGATGATCCGTAATTTCTCTATGGCTCCATTGTAAGTTTCTTTCTTTTCCATACCTGCATTTATATCATAATTCACCTGTTATTTTTCCTTTCCTTTCTCCATCGGTAAACTTTACAATTATTTCATCATCTGCCGACAAATCCGCAGCATGTTTTACAATCTTCCCGTCTTTCATCGTCAGCGTATATCCGCGTTTCAGGATATATTCGGGAGATGCCATTTTTATATATTGTTCATCCAGTTCTATCTGCCGGCGATGACCGGCAATAATGGAGTCAAAGGCGTTTCGAAGATGTAACCGGATTCCGTCAATACATGTTTCCTGCTTTGAAAGTGCGGTATTGACCGCACGCCGGATACGCGGAGAGATTGAATCCAGCTTTTCCGCACGATGGCGTATCCATTGCGGTAACGTTGATAAATGCGCAGTCATCGCACGTAAACGATTACGGTGTTTTTCGATATGACCGGTCACCATCACCGGGAATTTTGTCGCAAGCATTTGTAAAACAGCTTTTTCCTGTGCGATACGTTCCGACGCTTCGGCACAGATCCTGTTTTCCAGATCCTGCAGGCCTCCCGCCTCGCGGCTCATGCATTCAATCAGAAAGGAAGCGACGGCTGTCGGCGTTTTCATCCGTGTATGAGCGACCATATCAACAATTGTGTCATCGCGTTCATGACCGATACCTGTAATTACCGGTAAAGGAAATTGTGCGCAATTAACCGCCAGCGAATACGAATCAAAACTGCTTAGTTCGGACGTGGAACCTCCCCCGCGAATCAGAACGACCACATCAAAAAGATCCGCATACGGAAAAACCCTGTCTAACGCATCAATAACGCTTTCTTCGGTCTTTTCTCCCTGCATAATAGCCGGAAAAAGTTTAACATAGAAAGGAAAACCTTCCTTATTACGAAAAAGCTGATCCGTAAAATCCTCATAGCCTGCCGCCGTAGGAGAAGTGATAACCGCAATGCGTTGCGGCAGCAAAGGAAACGGTAATTCCTTATTCAACCCGAAAACACCTTCCTCCTGTAACCGGCGGATGATATCTTTTCGCTTTTTTACCAAATCGCCCAGCGTATAAGAAGGGTCTATATCATGTACATGCAAACTGTATCCATACAGCTCATGAAATTCTACCGAAACATTCACCAATACTTTCAGTCCGGACTTGAATACTTGTCCCGTTTCCTGTTCAAAATAAGGTGCAAGCATCTGAAATATCCGCGCCCATATCGTCCCGCGGGATTTCGCAACGATTTGTCCCGAAAACTCATCTTTATCAATGAATTCAAGATAACAATGACCGGATGAAGTATTTACACGTACATCGCTTGTTTCGGCACGTATCCAGTACGTTCCGGGCAACGCATCGTTTATAGCTTCCCCGACAAGCGTATTAAGCTCGAAAAGCGACATCGGTTCATGCGGACTGTCCTCAAAATCCGTTTTATAAATTTCGTAAGGCATCACTGTTCGCTTTGTTATATGCGTTAAACATATCGGGGATGCCGTATCCCTGTTGAGCATCGGGTTGCTGATGCTGATTGGAAGATTCTTTTATAAGTTTTATCAATTCCGTATTTTTCAGGAGTGGAAAAGCCTGCCACAAACAGGCGGCCAGACCGGCTACAGTCGGAGCGGAAAACGAAGTTCCGTTCCTATATTGAACCTGGCCGGCGGATCCGATCACACACACGTGCGAACCCAATGCCACCACATCCGGCTTGATGCGGTAATCGGCCGTCATACCGACAGAACTGAAGGAGCTCTTTTCTTTATCGGAAGTGACACTGCCAACCGTCAGAATATCCGGAGCATCCGCCGGAAAAGTGATCTTTTGCCATTCATTATTGCCTTCATTACCGGCGCTGCTGACAACCAGCATCCCTTTTTTGGCAGCTATATCCGCAACACGGCTGACAAAAGCCGTCTGTCCGTCCAAATCCGTCCGGGTATAATAATCCGCAATACTATCAAAACGAAAATAACCCAAAGAAGAAGATATAACATCAATCCCGACACTATCCGCATATTCTACGGCTGCCGTCCAAAGATCCTCCTCCAACGGATGTTCGCCCCGCGTATCTTCGCTCTTTATCAATAAAAACGAAGCATCCGGAGCGGAACCAATCATAATGCCCGGCAGATTTGCAGCTATACACGACAAAACTTTCGTCCCATGATCATCTTCACAGAAAACACTACGGCCGGGAAATGTCACATTATGAGAACCCAGCAGATGCATAGAAGAAAAAGCATCTATCCG
>DOZP01000134.1:6504-8106 GCA_003517945.1 Porphyromonadaceae bacterium
GCATGTAAAGGCAAACCGTTAAGCATCTCCAACTGACTTTCCGCATAACCATAAGGATTTTCAAGCGGTTCATCCGTTGATGCAAAATCCGACGTACCATCCCCGGAACAAGGAAGAACATCTTGCCGGCCCGCTCCATTCCATACGCATTTCAACGAGTCAACAAACGGAATCGCTTTCAACTGCTCCGCAACAGTACTATCGCGGCTTTCAACGACAACCGTTTTCATCCATTTACTCTGTACGACAAAAGAAACTCCGGTTGCAACCAATGCATCAATATAAGCCTGAGATACAGGAAAATCAGTATCATCAACAAATACTTCCCGCAACATCCGCCTCTCAACGGATTCAGGAGATAAAAAGGCTTCCGGCGAAGAGATCCTGAAAGATGTTTCACCCTTATCTTTCAGATAAACACGAAAACAATAACTTTTAGTTGCAGACACATAAAATACAAGCAACAAAAAACAGAAGACTATTATGCTGACTCGCCGATAGATTGATCTGCAGATTTTATAACTTATTACGGATAAAATCATTGTAAATTATCACGATTTGAAAATCGTTCAGATAGGTACTTCACGCTTAAGACTTGTACACAACGACATGAGTGTTTCTGTTTCGGTAACACCCGGTATTTCCTGAATTTTACCATTAACAAGCTCCATCAGATTTTCATTATCACGGGCATACATTTTTATCAACATCGTGTACGGACCTGTTGTAAAATGGATTTCCACCACTTCCGGAATTTTTTCAAGTTTGGGCACCACGTCTTTATACATCGACCCGCGTTCAAGTTTTATACCGATATACGTGCAGGTGTTATAACCCAGAATTTTCGGATTAATATGATAACCGGACCCAACTATCACCTTGGATTCGATGAGCCGCTGTACACGTTGATGAATAGCAGCCCTTGATACACCACAAGCTTCTGCCACATCCTTAAAAGGAATCCTTGCATTCTTTGAGATAATCTCCAGAATCTGACGATCTAATCTGTCAATTTTTTCTGTTTCGGACTTTTCCATTTCAGTTGATTTTCTTATAAATAATATGGCTCAAAGATAAAGTTTTTTTCATTTAACAACAAAAAAACGAAGATAAAGCTTTTATTTGCAATCCATTTTGCTTTTTTCATAATAAAATATTATTTAACTCTGAAAGTTCTGATAATTTTATCACCTTCATCTCTTATCTTTCCGGACTCTTCCGATTCATATGTAAACGTCAATACATATACTTTTTTGCCTTTCATGAAAACATTCAGGCTCAGACGCAGATTATCTTCTCCCGTTAAATCCAGATGAAAATATTCCTGCCCGTCAACAATGTATTTCTTTCTGTCCAGCACTTTATACTTATCACTTATTTTATTTATTGACAAGGAGACATACCTGTCTATAGGTATCTCCTTTGCCAACAACTCAACAACAAGGTTCACATTATCGCGAAACAAATCCTCCGGAGATACCTGCCCGGAGAGCAGACAAAAGAGCGCACCCGGCACATCCCGGCTCAACTCCCAATCGGGCGGATAACGGACAAAACAATCCGTATCTTCCAACAGACGCCAATCGGAAGGTATATCGGGAG
>DOZP01000134.1:8155-8334 GCA_003517945.1 Porphyromonadaceae bacterium
TATGTACACAATTTTTTACGCGACACCGCCACGAACGCCGTTCCCAATATTCATTCTATCAACAATTAAAAATTCCGGATTTGTTCATCAAGCCATACAATTCGATCCTGATAATTGTTTTTCATAAGAAAACATGCCTCCTTATATGACAAGTCTTCATCTCCGTTAGAAACACCCGA
>DOZP01000134.1:8385-10218 GCA_003517945.1 Porphyromonadaceae bacterium
TTCAAACTTAGGCTTAAATAACTGCCAACGCTCTTTCACCCTGTTTATAAAGGCGGGATCTTTAAACAACTGCCCATACCAGATTGTATTTTTGCAACAAAAATCCGTCTGTTTTGTAAATGTCATCCAGTCAAAGTCCCACACCGGACCGGCCTTAAGCGGTTCGGACCGGTCCTTATAAAAATAAGAACTTCTTGGATAAGAAACATCGTAATTAAAGGTTAATTCATTGACAATCCACCAGTCAACAAAAGAATTTTCATCAATCATTGAAGCATATGTGCGCGTATATACAAAATCATCCGTATGTAACAGACGTTCCAACGAATCTATATATTTACGCATGTATTCAAATTGCCGGGGTTGCAAGACATCTTCTTCAGGATATTTAAACATAACGGGCAAGTCGCAGACGGCAGACCGGAACTTATTTACTTCATCATAATATTGATCCATTTCCAGAAGATAACCTCCCGAAATCATTTCTTCATCAAGATCCGAAGATGTCATTTCAGTAATGTCAACACGATTTTCATCTACCCTAATCTGTTCACAAAGGTAATAGTTGCCCAGATGGACATCGTTTAGCATTACTTCCACATACCGCCCTTTTGGAGTCCAACCAAGACCTGTCTGACGCGCAATTTCAAAAGCTATGCAATTACGCATTAACGTACGATCTCCATAATTTGCGAGCAAAACCCATCTTTTTTGTCCGGGCATTCCGAGAACGGATTCTTTTTTATCCAATTTGATCGCATATGGTTTCTTAATTTGCTGCCATGTATGATTTCCACGTCCGCGGATAGAAATACTTCCTTCATAATTATCAAATTCACCGATTCCGTCAATCGTCATATTGCCAGGGATCCAGTTTTCTTTATCTTTGATCTCCGCTTCATTTTCCGTATGTATGACAACAACAGGTAAACCTGTATCTTTTTTACGTTCTACCGGGATGGCCGGTGTCGACAACCGGATTACATCCTTATTTTTATCAAAGGTAGAAAGGACAAGAGCTGTCGCATACTTATACGCATCAATACCGCCGTTATCACGTATATAGGCTCTATATTGTCCTTCTTTCGCTTTCCCTTCCGAATCCATCACCTGTTCTATCCGGGTCATCCGGTATGTTTCAGGTTCCGTCACATATGAATAAGTACTCATTTTATCGGTCATATCAAGCGCTATCTGACAATCGCCGGAATTAATATCATAATTGAAAATAGCATTTGACGGATTCACATGAAACGTTACCGAAACTTCCGTATTTTTCATAAACCGGATTTCCGGCGTGAGCAATACAATTCCTGTCGGATAAACAATCTCCTTACTGTTAAAAACAAATGCCTGATCATCAGATAATATAATTTCATACTCCTCAGTAGTTTCATTCTCAGCCCATGATCTGACAGCGGATTTAGGTAACTGAATACTCGTATTATCCGAAAATGTGATCACCCAGTTACCTGATTTACCAATAGTCTTTTCGGTTATGGATACAATTTTCTTCTGGGAATTATAAGCGGCATGCAAAGAAACGATACTTTGCAATTTACTGATATCCTCTTTCAGGATTTCCACTTCTCCCTCAAGATCTCTACATGACAGCGTCACCATAGAGAAAACAAACAATGCGAAAGCTAATTTTTTCATCGTATATTCTATATTACAATAAGAGGCGGATACCTGTTAAAAACAGCAACCCACCTCATATTTATTATAAATCCCTGTACAGGATTATCTAATCAAATCAATAAATGATGAATCATTCATGTATTTTGCAAATTCCAGATCAATCGCCGCTTCTCCTGCAAGAGAACGATCTTT
>DOZP01000343.1 GCA_003517945.1 Porphyromonadaceae bacterium
TTTGGCTTGACGGCGGTTGGGGTGTGGATGCGCTTTTAGGGCGACAGACGCGGCCACACAACGACATAGATGTTTTCGTCCAAAAGAAAGACAGTGCAGCATTTACTACAATGTTACTTTCAAACGGTTATAGTGAAACGAAAGTCGAATTTACCACCGACGAGCATACAGCTTGGATGGATTCGGACAGTCATATCATAGACCTTCACATTTTTGAGTTTGTCGAAGCTAATTCATTGCGTTTCGAGGGTGAAATCTATCCGGCTGATATTCTGAATGGGAAAGGTACTATAGGAGGAATCACCGTGAACTGTCTGACTGTCGAAGCACAAATCTTGTATCACCAAGGTTACGAGCTTAAAGACAAAGATATACAAGATGTAAGATTGCTTTGCCGGACTTTCGGGTTCTCCGTTCCAAGAGGGTTTGAGAATTTATAAATACCTGTTTACTAGTAAAATGGAATATGAACATCAGAAATAGTAAACCTTCGTTATTTGAAAAAACGAATAGCAATATCTGGACGGACCCATATATTCAGCAGCAAATGCTGAAAGAACACTTGAATCCCGAATCAGACGCAGCAAGCAGAAAGAAAGAATCGGTAGTAAAGATTACTGATTTCATCCTTCACGGCTCAAAACCCCAAAGCCGGTTATTGGATTTAGGTTGTGGCCCCGGACTATATACATCTATTTTTCAGGAAAAGGGATATTCCGTAGTCGGTATAGACTTCAACAAAGTATCTATTGAATATGCAAAAAGCCAGCGCAGCGATATTCTATATATTGAAGGTGACTACATCAAAAACTATCCTGCCGGCAAATTCGATACAGTCACTATGATATATTGTGATTTGGGAACCCATTCGGATAAAGACCGGGATACTTTGCTGAGTAACATATACAACTCTCTCAAAGAGGGAGAAATATTTATATTCGATGTCTTTTCCGAAGCAATCATCGAAGACAAGCATGAAGGTAAAAGCTGGGATTATGCACCCAAAGGCGGTTTTTGGTTTGTTTTATGCAGTTTGCTGTTGTTTCTGATCGTCATTTTATGTGTCCTTTATAAATCATGGATAATTNNGGTGAACAGTATCAAAACGGAATAATATAGTGAAGTCATCTAAACTTTTTCTCTGTATTTTCCTTAACAGTATAACCATAAAAGCTATCTTCTTTCTTACCCCACTTTCAGAAATGCCAGAAAACAGGCTGTTTACCGGGAGATATGCCCATTGAATGCCTGTTTTCAACTTGTAAATGATTGATATTTTCCCATGTACTATCTTTTACCCCTAAGATATTTGACCGAATCAGAATTATTTCTTAGTTTTGTGAACTGAACATTGAAAATAATCCAATGAATAGTTCTCGAAATAGCGATTTGATTTTGTCGGTTTTTAGCGATGCACGAAGCGTGTTTTCACTAAACGACATTTCCATGCTTATCGGGGAGAGCAATTTTAAGAAGCTAAACGAACGGTTGAACTACTATGTTCGCAAGGGCAAGTTGCTCCGTCCGCGAAAAGGCATTTATGTTAAACCCAACTACAATCCTGAAGAATTGGCCTGTACGCTTTATACTCCGTCTTATATTTCGCTGGAATATGTATTGCAAAAAGCCGGTGTTGTTTTCCAGTATGATGAACGAATAACTGCTGTCAGTTACTTGAGCCGGAGTGTTGATGTAGAAAGCCACACTTACGCCTATCGAAAAATCAAGGGTGAAATCCTTATCGTCACGCAAGGCATCAATCAAACCGGCAATGTAAATACTGCCACGCCCGAACGTGCCTTTTTGGATATCCTGTATTTGAATGCAACATACTATTTCGACAACCTAAATCCTCTTGATAAGAATTTAATAACTAAACTTTTGCCGGTATATAATTCCAAAACGCTTACGGCAAGGGTTAAAAAACTGCTCGCAAATGGTTAACATCAACAAACATAAATTTTTTCTGACACAGATACTCAAAGACATTTATTCCGATATCGAGTTGGCAAATAGCCTCGGCTTCAAAGGTGGCACGGCATTGATGTTTTTTTATGACTTGCCCCGTTTTTCGGTCGACTTGGATTTCAATCTACTCGACTTAGCAAAAGAAAAAACGGTGTATGAAAAGGTGCGAAAAATCTTATTGAAATATGGTAAGATATTCGACGAAGCAATGAAGTTCCACGGCCCGATTATCGTACTGGATTACGGTGTCGGCGAGCGGAAATTGAAAATAGAAATATCCAACCGGCAGTGGGATAACCATTATGAGAGAAAAAACTTGCTGGGTATCAATATGCAGGTAATGGTTGCTCCGGACATGTTCGCTCATAAACTCTGTGCTTTACTTGACCGGGGAGAATTAACGAGTCGTGATATTTTTGATAGTTGGTTCTTCATGCAGAAACAAACGCCGATAAACAAAGAGATTGTTGAAATCCGTATGGAAATGCCACTGGCTGATTACATGCAAAAATGTATCGATCATCTCGAAAGCGTGAGCGACCGAGGTATTCTGAATGGTTTAGGTGAGTTAATGGATGAGGATATGAAGACATTCGTTCGTACAAAACTACGGACAGAAACCATATCCCTGCTTCGGTTTTATAAAGATTTCCCAATTCTTGCATAGGGTACTTGAATGATACATCAGGCATGTTTACAGTGTTTTTGATTCGCAGGGAAAATATAAAATCGAAAAATAATGGAATTTATTAGG
>DOZP01000217.1 GCA_003517945.1 Porphyromonadaceae bacterium
CACATCCCTGCGAAAGGAGTAATCACAACTTAATACGTCATATTCGTTGTCGTTGAGTTTTAATTTTGCTTTAAAAGCCATAATTGTTTAATATTTAAGTAGTAATTAATTAAGAAAATATCGTCAATGTGTTTCTCATACACCGAGACCACAAATATATACAAATTTTCTGAATAAACATGTTTTTTGGTATTATTATCTTTAAAATAACGATGAATTTTAAATCTTTTTTTTACGGCCCGGTTCATAGATTGCATTAAATCCGGAGCACAGTTGATTGCTTATTGGGTTCTGAGGCAATAAATACGGAGTTTATAAGTTTAATGTAGAAGAAAACATGCAATTATGACCATAACTTTTATAGTTCCTCCGTCTCTTGACGGCGAATTGCCTGCCGAACGGACTGCAGGATGTACACGGCTTGTTTACCCAATGCCGAATATTTATGAACTGATAGTCGCCGCAGTGTTAGAAAAGGAACATCATGTCTGTTATCAGGATTTTGTTCTGGAGGAAAAAAACGAAAAGCAACTTGAGTTGTTTTTTGCACAGGATAAGAGCGATTGCTATCTGTTGTGGTGTGTTAATCTGTCATTGGAAACAGACCTGAAAACGATCCGCTATATTCGGAAATATCGTCCGGATGTGTGGATCATTACGATGGGGCCGGGGGTTACATACTATACAAAGAAACTTCTTATTGATCAACGTGTGGTTGTTGTGAGGGGAGAACCGGAACTGACGGTTCAGGAGTTGACGGGGGCTATTTCGGAAGGCAAAGATTTCGGTACGGTAAATGGCATATCCTTTCTGAAAGACGGGAATATCCGTCATAATCCGGCGCGGGAGCTGATCAAAGACCTTGACAGCCTGCCTTTTCCTGCGCGTCATTTTATAGAAAAATATCCTTTTACAAATCCGAAGCTGAAAATACGTCCCTATACGACGGTGTTGACCAGTCGTAATTGTCCGTACAAATGCATTTATTGCGTTCCGAGTTCATTGACGTTTGCGCGTGAGATTGAATTTAAGAAAGATAACAACCGGAAGCCCCCCATTTCTTACCGTTCGGTAGCGAATGTGATTGAGGAGTTGGA
Source organism: Porphyromonadaceae bacterium (assembly GCA_003517945.1). Classification (GTDB taxonomy): domain Bacteria; phylum Bacteroidota; class Bacteroidia; order Bacteroidales; family Tannerellaceae; genus Tannerella. The sequence goes on from DOZP01000217.1 coordinate 1,098, forward strand.
CATGCTGGCGGCGGAAGGATATCGTGCAATCACTTTTATTGACGACAATTTTATCACGACGACCAAACGCCTGCGTCCTATCTGCGAATGTGTCAAAAAGCATGGATTTAGTTGGGGGTGCCAGGCGCGGGCGGATGCGATAACGGAAGAAATTGCCCGGATTCTGCACGAATCAAACTGTGGGTTTGTAGATCTGGGAGTGGAAAGTTTTAACGATGATATTCTGAAATATATTAAGAAAGGCATTACTTCGGAACAGATCTATGAAGGTATCGGATGGTTGAAGAAGTACCGGGTTCCCGTTAAGCTCAATATACTTATCGGCACAAGTCCGCTGGAGACAAAAGAAACGATCAGAGATACGCTTCGTAAAGCGAAGGCGTTGAAGGTGAGTCAGGTCATGTTTAACATCGTGGCGCCTTTTCCCGGTACGGAGTTTTATGATCTTGCGCGTGAAAACGGATGGATTGTAGGAGGTGACTACAAACCTACCGATGTACAACACCATTCTATACTGAATTATCCCGGATTGTCAAACGAGGATATGGAGAAAATGTTGTTTCGCAATAATATATCCTTCTTTTTGCGTCCGTCTTTTATACTGAAAAATATCGGGCGGTTCGGATCGTTTACGGATTTTAAAATCGCGTTGAAAGCGCTCAAACGCAAATTATTTCACACATGATATGAACGGGCTGTTATCTGTTGTCATAATTACCTGGAATGCCGGACGGGATGTGAAGGCTTGCCTGGATTCCGTACTGGAGGCAACCGCCGGCTTACCGGCGGAAATAATAGTTGTGGATAACGGTTCGACAGATACGACCGGAGCGATCGTCCGGTCGTATGATACGCAGGTGACAATTATTTGGCTGGACAAGAATTATGGCGTAGCGTATGCAAGAAATAGAGGAATGAAAACCGCAAAAGGTGATTTTATCTGGATTTTGGATGTTGATACCATTGTCAACCGTGAAGCTGTTGTCGTGATGCTGGATTACCTGAAGAATCATCCGGAATGTGGTCTTTGTTCCTGCCGCTTGCAATCGGGAGAGGGAGAGGTTCAGGATAGCTGCCGCCGCCTTCCTTATCCTTTACATAAAATAAGAAATCTGTTGTCCGGAGAAAAAGGCCGGTCAATCCTCCCGGAAAAAATCCGCCGTCAAATTGAAAAGCGGAACGAAAAGCAGTTTTACAGAAAGGAAATTTTAAGCAGTGAACCATTTGAGGCGGAGTATGTTATCGGCGCCTGTCAACTGTTCCGGAAAACAATATTGGATGAAGTCGGATATCTGGATGAAAAAATATTTTATGGTCCTGAAGATGCTGATTTTTGTCTTCGCATTTATCGGAAAGGTTATAAGGTGGTATGTCTGCCCGCTTACCACATTATTCATCACTATAACCGTATATCCAATAAAAAAATCGTTTCACGTATGTCTTTTTTACATCTGAAAGGATTATTGTATTTTTATGCCAAGCATCACTTGCTGATCTCTAACCCGTATAATCAATCAACCGATGGATAAGAAGCTGAACCTTGTCTCCATTAATATTCCCTGGCCGGCTAATTATGGCGGCGTTATTGATATATACTACAAAATCAAGGCTTTGCATGATTGCGGCATCAAAGTGATCCTGCATTGTTTCGAATATGAACGTCCGCGTGCGGCGGAGTTGGAAGATGTTTGCGAAGAGGTATACTATTACCGTCGCCGTACGGGCTTTCTGTCCAATCTGACCTATCTGCCGTATAATGTTTACAGCCGTAAAGATAAACGGTTGATCGCTAATTTGCTGAAAAATGATTATCCGGTTTTGTTCGAGGGTTTGCATACTTGCTATTACTTGAATGACAGTCGATTGAAGGGTCGATTCAAAGTGTTCAGGGAGTGTAATATCGAGCATGATTATTATCGTGGGATCGGAAAAGCGGAACGTAATCTGATAAAGAAATGTTTCTTCTATATAGAAGCAATCCGTTTTAAGTGGTATCAGAAACATGTTGCGGGGGCTGACCTGATGGTTGCAGTCTCGGAAACGGATACGAACTATCTGAAACAGGCATTTCCTCGTAATAAGGTTGAATTTGTGCCTTGTTTTCATGGAAATGAAAGGATTACGGCCACGGCTGGACAATCCGGCTTTCTGCTTTATCATGGCAAGCTGTCTGTCAGGGAAAATGAAAAAGCGGCATTGTATCTTATTGAAAACGTATTCGGCAAAATGACTTCGTATCGTTGTGTTATTGCAGGTATGAATCCTTCGGATACCCTTCGAAGGGCTGTTGCATGTTATGAACATGTGGAGCTTGTTGCCAATCCGTCATCCGAATGTATGCGTGAACTGATCCATACCGCGCAGGTCAATTTGTTGGTTACTTTTCAGGATACCGGTTTGAAACTGAAACTATTGAATAGTTTGTTTGCCGGGCGCTATGTGGTGGTAAACCCTATGATGCTTGCAGGCAGCGGACTTGATACGCTTTGTTATATTGCCGAAACGCCCGAAAAAATGATCGGAATATGCCGTAAACTGATGGAAACTCCTTTTTCTGCGGATGTATTGGAGGAGCGTCGTAAAAAGCTGTTTCCGTTTTTCTCCGACAACTACCAGGCCCGGAGGCTGATTGAAATGATTAGCTTCTGAACATAAAGTAAACGGCTCCCAGCAGGCACAGGGCGGCCCATATATAATCGGTTTTGAACGGCTGGTTCATGAATATAACCGCAAAGGGGATAAATACGGCCAGTGTCACTACTTCCTGGATGATCTTTAGCTGTGCCAGCGAATATACCTGAAAGCCGGTACGGTTGGCCGGAACCATAATCAGGTATTCGAAAAATGCAATCCCCCAACTGACAAAAACCGCTATGTACCAACTTTTTGTCGATAGCGTTTTCAGATGTCCATACCAGGCGAGGGCTTGAAACTTGGGCAGTAGCATAGTGCAGTTCCAGAAGGTATTTGCTTCAGAAGGCAGAATATTGAAAGAATGCTTGCTTAATTTAATGAGAAGTTCTTTATTAAAACAGTGTTTTAAAATAATATAACAAATTTATCAAGCAATGTAGGCGTTGTTTAATAACTTTTTTAATTAATGTTCTTACAACAAACCCTAAAATGGGGGTTAGGGCAGGAGTCGGCAACCTATGGCACATGTGCCAAATGTGGCACGTGGAATGATTTTCAGTGGCACGCTGAGTGAATTGAAATACAGTAATTATGATCTCATATATTCCTCTATTATTCCTATTATT
>DOZP01000120.1:0-1630 GCA_003517945.1 Porphyromonadaceae bacterium
CGAATTTTCATCTCCGGTGCCTGATCCTTTACTTACACTCGTGTAACTGTTAGTCGGCATACCGTTTGCGAAGTCTATGACAGGATATCCCGCAGCAGAGGTGGTAACCATTGAAGTTGTTGCACTTCCGTTGCGTACACATCTTGTCCAGTATCTCTTATCTATGTTTTTATAATAATGGCCTACGTTGCCATACAGGAAATTTACATATTGAGCCTCTTTCTTGTAAAGAGCATTTGCCGTTGCGCTCCAGTAGATATCGGCATCTTTTCTGCTGCTATTTTCAATTTTGTAGAAATTGGACGTAGACAAACCTTTGTATGAAGAATATGATAGCCACATACCCATTAATTGCGCCTGGGCGGGAAGATACCATTTGATATCACCGTCACTTAATGATCCGTCCGTATTGCTTCCACGGTTCTTATAGGCACAATAATTCATCGCTATGTATGATGCACTCATATAATCGAAATTGTTACTGTAATTTGAAGGCTCATATACGTTCTTTGTTGTTCCCCAACCGTTATAAATAAAGTTGCTGGTTGGTATAACATCATCATCAACGCCTTTGTAAGGTATCATTGTATTGAATTCATAAAGCTGTTCCGTATATAGCAGGGTACTATATATGCTACTATCCGTAGCATTATTCGTATTATATCCGAATCTTCCTACCGGAATAGCAGGTAGTTGAGATATATGGAGTGTCTTTTCTGCGCCACCCTCCGTAATGACCGTCACACTACCTGTTCGGGCGCTGCCTGTAAGGTTTTCATCTAAGTGTAAATATAGTACTTTGGGAGTTGCATTCGGACCATATACGTTTAGCATTTCAGCCGATTTATAAAGCCTGTTTTCCGAAACACGAAGCCAGGGATCATTGTTCTCTGTAGAAACGGTGGCGCTTGTGAATTTTTCATTCCAGTCAAAAATGCTGTCTCCTACAATAAAGTGGGCATCGTATGTTCTTATTCCGGGGAAAGACAGGCATTTGACAATATTACCGGCTTTGATGCATATTCTTCCGCTGAAATTAACGGCAGGGAATTCCGGATACTCTTCCAGATTTATTCTGAATCCGAAAGTTCCGCAGTGTTGTTTGTCTAATAATATTTGTCCGTCTTTAAAATCGCTTGGGGCCAGATCCGGGTTCGCATTTTCAACTCCAATAGGATAAAGTATATGGGTTCCGATCTCTGCGCCGTTTGCAATATTAGCTTCGTTGAAATCTTCAAAATTAAAATAGACCGCTTGTGCGTCTGTGCAGAAGTTGACCATCATTTCTCCGTTTGAATCAAAAGTAACCTCGGATTTATCCATGGTAAGGTATGTGCCATGTACGCTTGCATCAATGTTTACATCATTCCATGGCTGTATATTTGTGGTTATAACCGGTTCCAGACTTTGCCCGCGAACTTTAATATCTAATGTATAAATATAGTTTCTTTTAAGATTGTATCCGTCATTCACCGTGTACAAGCTGTAAGTATAGGTATCATTTTTAGAGCCGGTCGTAGGTGATATGGTAGGTATTTCAATTTTAATACGGGTGGTATTGGCATCCGAAAAGGATGAACGGCAGTTTTCATATACATAGAAAGAGTCTATCTGTCCGCCGGTAGTGGTA
>DOZP01000120.1:1742-4116 GCA_003517945.1 Porphyromonadaceae bacterium
GCCGGAAGAATAACACTATGTTTAGCTATGTTCACACGAACTTTCGCTACATTACGTTGCAGGGGGATTTCGGCTTTGTAGGTGCCGGATCCCGCATCATAATTGATCTGATCAATTTTTCCACTCATAAAGAATGATGTCGCAGCATTTCCTTTAGGCAGAGGAACGGAGTCCGGATTTGATAAAATCCTGGAGGTTCTGCTGTTTGCGAATACTTCGGCGTGAAGTGTGCCTGTTGTAATATTATCGACTTCGTACCCTACCGTAACGATGGAATCATTGGTATTCATCATTACCTGTAAAGCATTTCCGTAAAATTTACTTTGATTTATCAGAATACTTGCACTCCCCTGACCCTGATATAAATCCACATATAACGTGTCTATATGGTTTTCATATGCTGTTGCATCTACTCCCGCATAGGTAGATACGTTTGACTTCGGAACAAGGATATTCAAAAAGACACTACTTTTGCCTCCGGGATTGGGACCGGGACCAGGGCCGGGTTCCGGATCAACCGGATTATTATTACATTGTACAAAATATACCACACTTAACAACAGCAACAGAGATGCTATACGTTTCATTTTCATAATTCTATTATTCTAATTAGACAGTGACTATCAATCAATCAAATCGTTAAAAAAGTAAAAATATTTTAGATGATTATAGATTCGGGAACAAAGATAAATTTTTATAGCGATATATACGCTATACCAACCTATATATTTGCAGGCCGGATGTCTACAATTCTATTGTTTTTGTCTATTCAAAACTATACAAATTTTATTTTATAGTCTTTTTATTCGTTTATTATTAAGTGTTTATTGTTTGTTGAAAAAAATCTTGTGCACATATGGGTGCATGTTTTATATTTGATTTTTATCCTTCTTGTTCTGTTTCTTCCTGTATTTGTTTTGCTTTTCGAAGCAGGTCGGATGCAAAAATGAAATCTTCTAAGGCTTTGTTTTTGGAACTGATAACTTGTTCCTTTGTGCCGTTCCATTCATTGATACCGTCTTTTATAAAAATAATATTTTCGCCGATGTTCATTACCGAATTCATATCATGTGTATTAATGACGGTGGTCATACCATATTCTTTTGTTATACTATGTATCAGGTCGTCAATAATTAATGATGTTTTCGGGTCCAGACCCGAATTGGGTTCATCACAGAACAGATATTGGGGTTGTAGTGCGATCGCGCGGGCTATAGCTGCGCGTTTCATCATACCGCCGCTTATCTCCGAAGGATACAGGTCATAGGTATTCGACATGTCAACCCTTTCCAGGCAGAATATGGCGCGCTTTCTGCGTTCCCGTACGGTTTCATGGGAAAACATATTCAATGGGAACATGACGTTTTCCAGTACCGTCATACTGTCAAACAGCGCGGATCCCTGAAATAATAGTCCCATTTCGCGGCGTAGGAAAAGGGTTTCGTTCTTATTCATACTTAGGATATTGCGACCGTCGAAAATGATCTCTCCGGCATCCGGCATCATTAGTCCGATAACGTTTTTTAATAAAACTGTTTTCCCTGAGCCGCTTCGCCCGATGATCAGGTTAGTCTTGCCTGTTTCAAAAACCGTGCTTATATCATGGATAACGGTTCTGCCGTCAAATGATTTTGTCAGATGTTTTACCTCAATCATATCAGGTCAGCATTAAATGTGTTAATATCACATCTGCCAGCAAGATCATTATGCTGCTCATCACAACTGCGTTCGTACTTGCCTTACCTACCATTAATGAACCTCCCTTGACGGTATATCCGAAATAGGAAGAAATGGATGAAATAATGAACGCATAAGCTACGGACTTTATAATGGAATACCAGATGTAGAACGGGTTGAAGTAGTATTGCAGTCCGAATTCAAAAGAGGATGGGGTCATACCTCCTCCCAGATAACTGGCTGCCACACCTCCTGAAATACCGGTCACCATACTGAATATAACGAGTATGGGAATAAACAGCATAAGCCCTGCGATTTTGGGCATGATCAGGAAATTGGCGGAATTAACACCCATCATCTCCATCGCATCAATTTGTTCGGTGACGCGCATGGTGCCTATTTCGGACGCAATATTGCTGCCTACCTTACCGGCAAGGATAAGGCACATGATCGAAGACGAAAATTCCAGCAGAATGATCTCGCGCGTTGTATACCCGATCGTAAATTTGGGAATAAGCGGTGAGCTGATATTCAATGATATCTGGATGGCTATAACAGTTCCTATGAATATGGAAATGATCACAACAATCCATATCGAATCGACTCCAAGCTTGTAGATCTCTTTAACTAATTGTTTGAAAAACATATTCCATCGCGTAGGTATACCAATCGTCTTCCTCATAAGAAGTACGTATTC
>DOZP01000120.1:4177-8391 GCA_003517945.1 Porphyromonadaceae bacterium
AATAAAATAATCATACCTGCAATCTGGGCATATTCAAGAAGTTTATCGCCGGGTTTGCGCCGGGTAATGACTTCATAGAGCAAAAACATTACGTGTCCGCCGTCGAGCGCAGGGATAGGTAGTATGTTCATAAAGGCGAGTATGATGGACAGGAATGCAGTGCGTTCCCAAAAGATACGCCAGTTCCATGAAGAGGGGAACAGGCTTCCGATGGCGCCAAATCCGCCTACGCTTTTAGCTCCTTCTTTTGTGAATACATACTTCATGTCGTTTACGTATCCTTTCAGCGTATTAATTCCTAATTTTATCCCGGCCGGAAAAGAGGTGAAGAAGTTGTAGTTGATTGTGACCGTCTCGTAGATGCTGGCAGGATTGCTGTTGACCAATATGCCGATGTGTCCCAGGGAGTCAATCGGAACATGTGTCGAAAACGGATTGCCGTTGCGCACTACATCTATTTGTGCGTTATTTAATTTGTTGACATTTAATTCATTGACGACATCGGTTGCGGTCGGGGTACTGACGCCATTAACGCCGGTTATACGATCTCCTTTTTTCAGACCTGCATCAATAGCCGACTGTTGCTGCACGTCGGCAATGATCATCGGGAAGCGGTAATAAGCAAAACCTTCTTTATCCCGCAGCAACCGTTGCATCATGTCTTCCGGAATTTCGATAGAAACCTCTCTGCCATCCCTTAAAACGGTTATGGTTTTTGCATTTACCACTTTACGCAGGCAGTCTTCGTTGAAGCGTTCCAATGTTGTGGTATCTGCTTTTAGTAAAATATCCCCGTCCTGAAAACCTATGTTTCTGAAAGTACTGCTGTACTCCATACCATATGTTACATTTTTCAGCGGGATATACGTATCGCCCCAATGAAGCAATACCATTGAATAGATGAATAGCGCAAGCAGAAAGTTGAATATAACCCCGGCAGTCATAATGAGCAGCCGTTGCCCCGCGGGTTTGGAACGGAATTCATAGGGCTTGGGCGGTTGCGCCATTTGCTCCTTGTCCATCGACTCATCGATCATACCGGATATTTTACAATATCCGCCCAACGGAAGCCATCCGATGCCGTATTCCGTATCGCCGTTTTTCGGTTTGAATTTGAATAGTGAAAACCATGGGTCAAAGAACAGGTAAAATTTTTCTACCCGTACTTTGAATATTCGTGCAAATAAGAAATGCCCGAACTCATGGATAAGTACTAATATTGAGAGACTAAAAATAAGCTGTACGGCTTTTATCAAAAATGTTTCCATATGTTTCCGTTAATTTGTATTTTTATTAATTAGTTCTTTTGCAATCCTGCGCGCTTCGGTATCGGTACGTACATAGTCTTCATACACGGGGTTTGTGATGAAAGAGGTCTTTGCCATTGTTTGTTCAATGATATCACTCATTTGAAGGAAGCCTGTCTGTCCCTGAAGAAACGCGGCTACTACGACTTCGTTGGCCGCGTTCAGGGTACACGGCATGTTTCCACCTTTTCGTACGGCTTCGAAAGCAAATGCCAGGTTGCGAAAATTTTCCATATCGGGTTTTTCGAAGGTAAATGCCCGGCAGGAGAAGAAATCAAGTCTTTCCGACGGACTTTTCAACCGTTCGGGGTATGAAAATGCGTACGATATGGGCAGTTTCATGTCGGGTACGCCCAATTGTGCCATAACGGCGCCATCTTCAAATTGAACCATGGAATGGATGATCGATTGCGGGTGGATAACGATTTCGATTTGTTCCGGTTTGACATCAAACAGCCATTTGGCTTCGATCATCTCAAATCCTTTGTTCATCAGGGAGGCCGAATCGATTGTTACTTTGGCTCCCATGTTCCAGTTGGGATGTTTTAGTGCCTGTTCTCTGGTGACGGTTGTGAGTTCTTCTTGTGTTTTTTTGAAAAACGGACCGCCGGAAGCCGTGAGTAGTATTTTTTCTACCGGATTGCGCCATTCGCCGTTGAGGCACTGGAAGATCGCTGAATGTTCCGAGTCGACCGGTATGATGGGGGCCTCCTTCTCTTTAGCCAGGTTTGTTATCAGTTCGCCTGCTACAACTAATGTCTCCTTATTGGCAAGCGCAATCGCTTTATGAGCTTTGAGCGCTTCGATTGTAGGGCGAAGTCCCGAATATCCGACCATGGCCGTTAATACCATATCTATCGGCCCTGCCGTGACTACCTGGGCAATGGCATCGGCTCCCGCCCATACTTTTACGGGAAGGTCTTCAAGGGCTTCCTTCACTTCAGGATATTTTTCTTCATTGGCAATAACTACCGTGTCGGGCATGTATTTGTGCGCCTGTTCGATAAGCAATTCGGCATTATTATTAGCTGTCAGGGCATACACTTCGAACAAATCCCGGTGTGCGCTTATAACCTCTAATGCTTGTGTGCCTATAGAGCCTGTAGAACCTAATATCGCTAATTGCCTTGCCATCTGATCGTTTTAAAATATTAAAAAGCAATATACTCTTCCGGATTGACGGGGGCGCCCTTGTGCCATAATTCGAAGTGCAGATGCGGACCCGTGGATAATTCGCCGGTGTTGCCCACAATAGCAATCGCTTCACCGGCAGCTACACGGTCTCCTACCTCTTTCAGTAGTATATCATTATGTTTGTAGATTGATATAAAATCGTTTTTATGTTGCAAAGATATCACATTTCCGTATTTGGGATCAAATCCGCTATACACAACTGTTCCATCGAGCGTAGCGATAATATTTTCCTTGGGTGCTGCCGTCAGGTCTATTCCGAAATGTTGTTTTTCTTCATTAAAAGCAGAAGAAATGATACCGTTCAGCGGACGATAAAAGAAAACTTCCGTCTGAGCCGGATTGGGATTTAATGCGGTCAGATTGTATTTTTCCTCTTCCTCAAACCTGCTTATGAACGCAGAATCTTTGTCGCTTCGCGGAATGTCGTAGTTTGATGAGATGAATGATGTTGTGTCGGTGTGTTGAATAGAATCAACGGATATGTTTCCGGACAGGATATCGGCTATATTTTTAATATAATTGGACTGGATCGACAGTCTTTCTTCCAAAGAGTCGGCTCTCAGGGCATTTTCCAGGATTTCCTTGCGTACTTCCACATCCAGATACCCCGGCAGGTAATTGCGTATAGGGGTCAGGATGATGATGATGGAGGTTAGTGCGATCAGGATAAAAGCGAGAATACAAAAATATATAAAGACCGATAGCTGGGACAAACGAAAAGACCAAACCTCTTCCAGCGTTGATTCGTTGAAGAACATCAGCTTATACTTAAATCGTACACGCTTCCAGAATGATTTGTTTGTATGTTTTCGTTTCATATTTCCCAAAAGCCTTCCGGCAGTGAAACTTCGATCAATTTCCGTTCCCGGTCCAAAACGGTTATCAACGCTGCCGGGATCAGTATTTCCGTGCCGTTATGATCAACTATCAAAAGAACGTTTATTGTGTGATCGTCAATGTCCGAAATAGTTCCGACTTCTCCGATCTTATCGTCCGTCACCTTATATCCCGTCAGATATTTCCATTCCGGAATGTTTTCTTCGTCCGGCGGAAGCATATCCGATGGAATATAAGCCGGTTTCCCTGTAAAAAGTTTTGCCTTGTCTTCGGAGTCGACGTCTGCCAGTCCGATAAGTACTGTTGTGTTATTTTTTTGCCTGCATGATTCAATAAAAAAAGGTACCGGTATGCCGTCCATGTCGCAAACAAGATATGGATCGTCGGCGGAAATATCTGCTATCTCATGGTCCGTTATGAGTGATATCTCTCCTTTTATTCCATGCGGTTTGGCAAAGTATCCTATTTTAACTAAATCTTCTTTCTTTAACATAAATTTTGCCTTGAAATACACGCTCCGAGTTTATTCAGGCGTTCATCAATGCGTTGATACCCCCGGTCTATCTGCTCAATGTTGTCTATACGACTTGTGCCTTTGGCGTTCATGGCCGCGATAAGCAAAGCGATCCCGGCCCGTATATCGGGTGATACCATATTGGCGCATCTCAACTGCTGACGGTTTCCAAGACCGATGACGGTTGCTCTGTGCGGGTCGCAGAGTATGATCTGGGCACCCATGTCAATGAGTTTATCCACAAAAAACAACCGGCTTTCGAACATTTTCTGGTGAATCAGTACGCTTCCTTCGGCTTGTGTGGCCACCACAAGCATGACACTCAGGAGGTCGGGCGTCAGGCCCGGCCAGGGAGCGTCGGC
>DOZP01000120.1:8416-8864 GCA_003517945.1 Porphyromonadaceae bacterium
ATGTCGTCTTCCTTTTTTTCGAGTTTTATTCCCAGGCGGCGAAATGATTCCGGAATGATGCCCAGCTTTTCGTAGGCTGTATTTTTTATGGTAATCTCGGATCCGGTCATAGCCGCCATGCCAATGAAACTGCCTACTTCTATCATATCGGGAAGTATGGTATGTTGTGTGCCGTGTAATGCGTCTACTCCTTCGATCGTAAGTAAATTAGATCCGATGCCTTGTATCTTTGCGCCCATGTTGTTGAGCATTTCCGACAATTGCTGAATATACGGTTCGCAGGCGGCATTATAAATGGTAGTGATACCTTTTGCCAGTACGGCCGCCATAATGATATTGGCGGTACCCGTCACGGATGCCTCATCCAGTAACATGTATTGACCTTCCAGTTTTGACGCGGTTATTTCACAGATATGATGTTGTACATTGTGATTAAAGTTTCCTCCCA
>DOZP01000120.1:8919-17064 GCA_003517945.1 Porphyromonadaceae bacterium
CCGATCATCAGGACGGATCCTCTCAGTGATGCGGCTTTGCGTGCGTATTCTTCCGTATAGATATAATCCATATCAATTTCATCTGCCTGGAAAGAATAGGATTCGTCCGACAGTCGTTCGGTCTTGACTCCCATTTTCTGAAGCAACAGGATGAGGTTGCGGATGTCGAGTATATCCGGTACATTCCGTATTTCTACCTTTTCCGGCGTCAGTAAAGTTGCACATATAATCTGCAGGGCTTCGTTTTTCGCTCCCTGCGGATAAATGTCTCCACTTAGTTTGTGATTGCCTTCTATGATAAAAGAGCTCATTGTCCTTTTCGTGAATGATTTTTCTTGTTTTTCTTTGTGTTTCGTTGGGGTGTTTCGATCAATTCGGAAGCATCGGCCATTTTAAGTGTTTCCGCATTACGGACAATGCGCATTTCCGACAATTCAGCTAAATCTTTTAATATTTTTTGATTATCGACCGAATCCTTGTTCCAAATGAGGAATGATTTTTTCATCTGATTGGCAATCAGATGTATCAAGGCCTCTTTTTCTTCTTCGTTTTCCATCAATGAGGCTTTATTGATGAGGTGTTCGAGGGTCTGTCCGTAATGTTTATATATGATTTCCGTTTCGCTGTACGGGACACGCGGCGGACGTTGATGCAGGTTTTCTTTCTTTATAATTTCATAGGGATAGTCCACATCCAGGTTGAAATCAGCCATGATAGCCAGATGGTCCCATAAAATGTGCTTGAAATCGTTGACGTCGCGTAGGTGTGGAAACATGTTTCCCATGATGCTTATAATTGCGTTTGCACAGCGGTTACGTTCTTCCCGGTTTTCTATCGTCAGGCAATAATCGACCATATTTTGAATATTACGACCGTATTCCGGAAGTGCAAGGCGTTTTGCGTTTGTATTATATTCCATAATTTAATTTTCCGTCCATATTTTACGGTGCAAAAATAGGTAATTATATTGACTTTTACTATTTTTGCGGAGATAAAATAAAAATGAGGGTGATGAAGAAAATCTATGTTGAAGGTGAAATAAACAATGTGCGGGTGGGGATGTGTCAGATAAATTTATCCGATACACTTATTGACGCGGATAGCGATAATATCTTGAAAAAAAATAATCCTGTCGTTGTTTATGATACTTCGGGACCATATGGAGACAGCGCCTTTAGGGCTGATTTTTCGGAAGGTTTGCCCCGTATACGTGAATCATGGTATACGCGTCGTAAAGATATTGTATTCAATCCTCACAATAATAGTGATGTGACGAACCGGTCCTTTTTCTCTGCTAAAGAGGGGAAATGTATCACGCAGATGTATTATGCAAAAAAACGTATGATAACGCCGGAAATGGAGTATGTGGCTATACGCGAGAATCAGCAGATTGAGGCGTTAGGGCTTAAATCATATATTACTCCGGATTTTGTACGTAAAGAAATCGCATCCGGGCGCGCCGTTATTCCTGCAAATATTAATCATCTTGAGCTGGAACCGATGGTTATCGGCAGCCGATTCCTTGTGAAAATAAACAGTAATATTACCACCGACAAAGTTTTTTCCAAAAATGATGCGGAAAAAGTTCGGCTGAATTGTTGCTTTGGCGCAGATACCTTGATGGATATCTCGCGTGAAAGGTTACCTGCTTTGTCGCGTAGATACCTGGTACGTAATTCGCCGGTACCTGTCGGTACGCCTCCGTTATATCATGCGTTGGCAATGGTGGAAGGGCGAATAAAGGATTTGTCGTGGGATGTTTACCGTAGCGCTCTTATTGAGCAGTTAATGCAGGGGGTGGATTTTGTTTCCGTACATGCGGCTATGAAACGCAAGCATCTGAAAATGACGACTCACAGACTGACGGGGATTGTGTCCAGTGCCGGACGGATCCTGGCTGAATGGATGAATATTCATAAGGAAGAAAATTTTTTGAATACACATTTTCCCGAAATTTGTGAGTTAGCCGGCGCTTACGATGCTGTTATTTCTTTAGGCAGCGGACTGCGTCCGGGTTCTATCTATGATTCGAATGACAAAGTACAGTATGCCGAGCTGGCGGAAATGCGGGAACTGGTTGAAATTGCCTGGAAACACTATGTTCAGGTTATGGCTGAGGGGCCGGGACATATACCGATGAATAAAATAGAGCTTTATATGAAGGAGTATCGTTACATATGTAGGGGTATCCCGTTTTTTTCACCGGGTATGCTTACTTCAGACCTGGCTGTCGGGCATGAACATATCGCCGCTGCGATAGGAGGGGCGCAGATGGCATGGCATGGCGCGTCCCTTATCGGCGGCCTTAAAAGTCAGGTGGGTATAGTAAATGCGGATCGTATGCGGGCAGACCTGCTCAGTTACAGGATCGCTGCACATTCCGCTGATCTGGCGAAAGGCCATCCCGGAGCGCAGGTGCGTGATAATGCCTTTAGTAAAGCAAAGCAAGAGAACCGTGAGTCCGACTGGACGAAGTTGTCACTTAACGCTTTTATGAATCAGTAAAAAGAATAAATATGTGTCCGGTATGTAAACCGGATTTGGCACAACGCGCCGATTGATTTTTATTTGTCCGTGGTCTGTGCCGTATCCTCATTTTCTTTCAGCAGAAATTCTTTAATCACTTTTACGAATGATTCACGCGGTAAGGCGCCCATGGCCGATTGAGGTGTTCCTTTCTTAGGAATGAAAAGGAATGTAGGAATGCTGCTTATGCCAAAAGCTCCGGCTAATTCTTTTTCTTTATCCACATCAATTTTGTAGACAATTATTTGTCCTTTGTATTCGTCGGCAAGTTCTTTTAAAACAGGGGCTACTTTTTTGCACGGCCCACACCAGTCGGCATAGAAATCAATAATACAGGGGAGATTGCCTTCATAAACCCATGCCTCGGTATTTTTTTCGTAATTGTATATTTTTTCAAGAAAGCCTGCTTTATTTAATACAATAACCGTGTCGGTTGCCGTATCTTTTTTATTTTCCGTTTGCGCAAGAATACCGGCGGGCAGAATTAACATGACAGTAAATATCAGTATATATTTAAAAATCTTCATTGAATTAAATTATTTAATATGAGTAATCAAGGTAGCAAAGATACGGATTTATTTTGAATAAAATAGTGTATTTTTTCAGTTTTCCCGAAAAGACAGTTACTTGTCAGTTGTTAATTATGAATTGTTTTCTATTTTTGTGCCTATGAAAATGACGGAGCGTTTAAGGGCCTTTATAAGGGAACATGCGGATGATGATGTATTGCAGCTTATCCTGGATGCGCCACGGTATAAAGATGTGGATGTACGGTTTGCTGCCGAACAGATTCGGGCGCGGCGCCAGGTGAAAGACAAGCTACCCTTATGGTATGCCGACGATAGGCTGATTTATCCTTCGTCGCTGGCTTTGGAACAATGTTCTTCCGAACAGACGGCGCTGTATAAGCAGAGGCTTGTTGATCAGGAGGATCGGGTCTGTGACCTGACCGGAGGGCTTGGTGTAGACGCTTACTTTTTATCATTGAAAGTGAGAAGCCTGATATATGTGGAGCGTAATACATTGTATTGTGAAGTTGCCGCCTGTAATATGGAGCAGCTTGGCGCACGGAATGTGCAAATTCTGAATGATGATGCTGTGGTATTGCTCACGAAGAATCCGGATGCGTTATCCGGGGTGAACGTGATTTATCTGGACCCTGCGCGCAGAGGGGCCGGAAAAAAGCGGGTGTTTGCCTTGGAGGACTGTGAGCCTGACCTGACGCAACTGTGGCCTTTGTTGTGTAGGAACAGGAATAAAATCATAGTGAAATTATCGCCAATGCTGGATATCAGCAGGCTTTTATCGCAACTGTCAAATATCAGGGAAATCCATGTCGTTTCCGTCAGGAATGATTGCAAAGAGCTCCTTGTTGTGGCTGATGCTTTTTGTATGCCGGGCGATCCGTTACATCCCGGAAGGTCAGGTGATGGATCTGATGTTCGGATTCATTGTGCAAATTTCACAACTTCCGGTGGAGAGCAGTCTTTTCGTTTCTTGTATGGTGAAGAAAAAGCGGCTCTTGCCGCATTTGCCGCAGAAGTCGGGCATTATCTTTATGAACCGAATGGGTCCATATTAAAGGCTGGCGCTTATAAAACCGTATCATCACGGTACGGATTGGAGAAGCTTCATATAAGCAGTCATCTGTATACCTCGGATACTTATCTGCCGTCTTTTGCCGGAAGAATATTTGAAGTTAATCGTGTTTATAAATTTGAAAATCGTTTGTGCCGGAGTTTGTCGATGCAGATACCCCGGGCGAATATTGCCGTTCGTAATTTTCCCCTTTCCGTCGATGAACTACGCAAACGTACAGGAATAACGGATGGTGGCGATGTATACTTGTTTGCCTCGATGCTGTCCGGTAATAAGAAAGTGTTGATTGAATGCCGGAAAGTTCATGCCTGAATTTTTTTACGGAATGTAGGGTAATATGGTATATAATCCGGAGTCGGTGTTTTTTACCTGATCAATGAGATTATACTGTCTTTTAGCGTGATCCGTTCATCGTGGTCTAACAGAAAGCGTATGACTTGTATGTTTTTTTCTTTTTCCAGCGGCAGTTCTCGGGCCAGTGTGAGTATACTTTCAGAGGTGTTTTTTTCGAGGCGTAGCAGAAGCGCATCTTTTACTTTGTTGAACTCCCAGTTTTTAAGTCCCGACTGGTTTTTGCTGAGGCAGACGTCGCAGATGCTGCAATCTTTATCTGATTTTTCGCCGAAATAGCGTAGCAGCATGCGCGTGCGGCAAAACCGGCTTTCGGTTATGTATTCAATCACTTTGCCGACCCTGTTTTCCGTACGTTTCCGGCGGTCTTCGAATGTGTTGCGCGGGATGGTGACATGTCTTTTTTCTTCCCGGTTTCGTGTAAAAATAATCTGAGGCAGTTTTTTGCGGGGAATATAATTGATTATGTGTGTCTTGGATAACATAATCAGGGAATTGTATACCGCTTCTCTTGTTGAATGTACGCGTGTGGCAATCAACGATTCGTCTATGAATACATAATCGGCGAATAATCCTGTATAAGAACGTAATATGACTTGGATAATGTCGTCAGACAGTTTGTCGAAATCCATTTTATATAATTCGTCGCGGTTTGCCAGGAATAGCAGGCGCGAACTGTTGTCGGGTTCTTCTACATATTCGATATAGCCTGCCGATTCAAGTATTTTTAATGCGTTATGAGTTTGGGCGGCAGGGAATTTAAATATTCTGCAAAAGTTGGGTAGCGAGAAATCGTGTGTCTTAAATGCTCCGAAACCTACTGCTATCTGCAAGTAGTTGCCGAGAGCTTCATATACGCGGAGTATGAATTTTTTGTCCGGATATTCGTCGGACATTCGTTTTTTTAGTTTTGATGTTTCGGTAGATGCACATAATGCGATGGCGTATGCTTTTTTTTCGTCACGTCCGGCCCGTCCCGCTTCCTGAAAGTATTCTTCCAGGGAGTTCGGCATATCCATGTGGATGACTAATCGTACGTCGGGCTTGTCAATTCCCATTCCGAATGCATTTGTGGAGACGATGATGCGGCATGTTCCCTTTTTCCATGCATCCTGTCGTTCTGTTTTTTCGTCGCGGTTGAGGCCGGCATGAAAAAAATGGGCGGAGAAACCCGCTTGCTGCAATGTTTTTGCAATGTCCTGGGTGTGCTTCCTGTTGCGTACATATACAATAGCCGTTCCGTCTACACGTTCGAGTATATGTACCAACTCTTCCATCTTGTTTTCGGTGTTCCGTACAATGTATGCGAGGTTTTCACGAACGAAACTTTTTTTCAGTACATTTTTTTTGCGGAACAGTAGCTTTTCCTGAATGTCATCTACGACTTCGGGGGTAGCGGTTGCGGTCAATGCAAGTACGGGGGTATTTTCAGGCAGGGCTTTCCGGATGTCGGCAATATGCAGGTATGAAGGGCGGAAGTCATATCCCCACTGTGAAATGCAGTGGCTTTCGTCAACGACCAGCAGACATACGTTCATCAACGGTAGTTTTCTTTTAAATAAATCGGTATGAAGCCGTTCGGGTGAAATGTATAGAAATTTATAATCACCGTATATGCAGTTGTCGAAATGTTTGTTTATTTCGTCGGCTGTCATACCGGAATAGACCGTGGTTGCTTTGATGTCCCGCGCACGCAGGTTGTCGACCTGGTCTTTCATTAATGCGATAAGAGGGGTCACGACAATACATAACCCTTTCATGATCATGGCCGGAACTTGGAACGTAATGGATTTGCCGCCGCCCGTAGGCATCAATCCAAGCGTGTCTTGACCGTTGAGCACGGCATGTATGATATCTTCCTGTAGTGGGCGGAAAGAAGAGTAGCCCCAGTGTTTTTCTAATGTTTCATGGAGGATATTAGTCACTGTTTGTTCTGTTTGATGGCCTTATATCTCTGATCATCAGTTGTATGGATGTGATTCCGTTGTAGATATTCTCTTCTATGGTGTAGCATATATCCACCGGATTTCTGTCTGTGATATACTTCGCATGTTCGCTCATTCCGAAAGCAATAGCATGAGTCGGTGTTTTGGAACTTTCGTCGATTAACTCAAGTTTCAGATGTGCTCCGTCTTTTCCTACCACTTTGCTTGTCCCGAAATCGTATACATTATATGAACAGAAAACGGGTTTATCATTATCCGGGCCAAATGGGCTCATTTTCTTCAGATCGCTCATTAACGCATTGTTAATTTCTTTCAGTCGGATAACGGAATCAATGTCTATCTGGGGTATCATCTGCTCGGGAGTTACTTCTTCGGAAGTGATTCTCATGAACCGGTCAATGAACGTTTTCAGGTTGTTTTCGCGCAAAGATAAACCGGCGGCATAGGTGTGACCTCCGAAATTTTCGAGCAGATCGCGGCAGCTTTCAATGGCTTTGTACATGTCAAAGCCTCCGATAGACCGGGCCGATCCGGTAATGAGTTCCGATGATTTGGTAAGAACAACAGCCGGCCGGTAATATTTTTCGGTCAACCGGGAAGCTACGATTCCTATAACGCCTTTGTGCCAGTCCGGATTGTATACAACGATTCCTTTATGGTCGTCTATGTCTTTGATATCATTGATGATCGCATTTGCTTCTTCGGTGATCTTACGGTCCATTTCGCGGCGTTCATCGTTGTATTGGTCTATATTCGCACTTTTCTCATTGGCGCTTTTTTCGTCTCTTGCAAGCAGAAGGTCGACTGCTTCACGGCCGTTCATCATACGCCCGGAAGCATTTATACGCGGGCCGATTTTAAATACGATATCACTGATTGTGATCTCTTTCCCTGTAAGTCCGGATGTCTTGATGATTCCTTTAATGCCGACGCTGGGACTGTAATTTAATTGTTTAAGTCCGTAATATGCCAGGATACGGTTCTCGCCGGTGATGGGTACGATATCCGAAGCAATACTGATGGCTGTCAGTTCCAGCAAACATTCGAGGGTTGAAAAAGGAATGTCGTTACTCATGGCAAACGCCTGCATGAATTTGAATCCGACTCCACAACCGGACAAATGTTCGTACGGATAGATTGAGTCTGTGCGTTTGGCATCCAGTACGGCTAACGCATCAGGAAGTTCGTCGTCGGGCATGTGATGGTCACAGATGATAAAATCAATCCCTTTTTCTTTGGCGTATTTTACCTTATCAATCGCTTTGATTCCGCAATCGAGCGCAATGATCAGCGTGATCCCTTTTTCTTTGGCAATATCAATCCCTTTGTAGGAAATTCCATAACCTTCGTCGTAACGATCGGGTATGTAATAGTCCAACATGGTGGAATACGGACGCAGAAACCGGTAAACAAGCGATACCGCTGACGTTCCGTCTACATCATAATCTCCATATATCAGTATCTTCTCATTGTTGCCTAAAGCTTTGTTTAAACGTTTGACTGCCCTGTGCATGTCCGGCATCAAAAACGGATCGTGCAAATCGTTCAGGCTTGGCTTGAAGAATTTCTTTACCCCATCGGGCGAAGTAATACCACGCTGCACCAATAACCGGCTGATGATAGGATTGAGATTTAATTCTCTCTCCAACATCTCTTCCAGGCGTATCTCCTCTTCCGTATGGGTTTTTAAACACCATCTTTTTGTCATTATATATTGTTTTTA
>DOZP01000120.1:17208-17986 GCA_003517945.1 Porphyromonadaceae bacterium
GCTATCTGTTTTCATTAAAATATTCCGATAGCAAAATGTAAATTCAATTTGTAAAGATACAAATAAAAATCATATATGATATGTTTTTTAACCAAATGTAGTTCGATTCTATGTTTCTTACAAAATATTAACACATGGTAATTTGTGTGTTTTATGTTTTCGGGTTATAAAAAATATGTATATCTTTACGCTCTTTGAAATAATAATTTATTTAGGAATCAGGTATGGAACCATCAAAAGTGTATTTTACTAATTTACGGACATCTCCACGCAGTAATCTGCTGGATAAAATGGAGCGCCTTGTTAAAAAAGCCGGTTTGACGGCATTGGTTTTAGATAAGCAGTTTGTTGCTATAAAAATACATTTCGGAGAACCGGGGAATTTGGCTTATCTTCGTCCCAATTATGCCGCACGTATGGCGAATCTGTTGCGTAGTGAAGGCGCAAAGCCGTTTCTGACGGATAGTAATACGCTTTATTCCGGGGGGCGTTCGAATGCTGTGGATCATTTGCAGAGTGCGATGGAGAATGGGTATAATCCGATCTCTGCCCAATGTCCTGTTATTATTGCCGATGGATTGAAGGGAACCGATTATCGTGAGATCGAATTGAACGGGAAGTATTGCAAAGCTCCGAAAGTCGGCGCGGCGATTGTGGATGCTGATGTTTTTATAAGTATGAATCATTTCAAGGGACATGAGCAGACCGGGTTTGGCGGTGCGTTGAAAAATATCGGGATGGGAAGCGCAAGTGTAGGCGGAAAGTTGGAGCTTCATTC
>DOZP01000120.1:18073-18390 GCA_003517945.1 Porphyromonadaceae bacterium
GTGTGTAGGTTGCGGGCAATGTGTGGCTTTGTGCCAGTATGATTCGGCAGTACTTGCCGATTATGATACATCGGAGGTGTTGAATTGTAAGATTGCAGAATATGCAAAGGCCATACTTGACGGAAGGCCGCATTTTCATGTTAGTTTTATTATGAATGTATCTCCGGAGTGTGATTGCTGGAATCACAATGATGCGGCGATTGTGCCGGATATCGGGATCGCGGCTTCGTTCGATCCGGTAGCGCTTGACCGTGCGTGTGCCGATCTGGTTATGAAATCTCCGGCATTGCCCGGAAGCCGGTTGGCGGAATCGCATC
>DOZP01000120.1:18412-25503 GCA_003517945.1 Porphyromonadaceae bacterium
TGGAATATGCTGAGGCAATCGGAATAGGAACACAGAAGTATGAACTTATAGAAATATAATGATGTATGATGATACAATTTGTGCCGTATCAACTCCCCCCGGTTCCGGAGGAATTGCAGTGATACGCGTTACGGGGCCGGATGCGTTTGGTATCTGTGATGAAATAGTTGTTCCGGGAAAATATGGCGATTCTTTGTCTTCTCCTTTGGCTATTGACTTTGATTGTGAAAGTAGAGACGTTTCTATGGTGGAAGGCCGGGCTGAAGGTGGTAAAGCGACTAAACCGAAGAAACTTTCCGGCTATAAGGCCAATACGGTTGTTTATGGTTCGGTATGTCGTAACGGGGAGGTGCTGGATGATGTACTGGTCTCGGTTTTTCGTGCGCCTCATTCGTATACGGGGGAAGACACGGTTGAAATATCCTGCCATGGTTCTTTATATATTCAGCAGCAATTGATGCAATTACTGATAGAAAAAGGCGCCCGTCAGGCCCGTCCGGGCGAGTTCACCCAACGTGCATTTATGAATGGAAAGATGGATTTGTCGCAAGCGGAAGCGGTGGCTGATCTAATAGCGTCTACTTCCGCGGGAATGCACCGGCTTGCAATGAATCAGATGCGTGGCGGATTTTCGGATGAATTGAAGCAATTACGTGTGCAATTGCTGGATTTTGTTTCCCTGATAGAACTGGAACTTGATTTTAGTGATCATGAGGAACTTGAATTTGCCGACCGCACACAACTCGGGGATCTGGCAAATAAGATTCGTAATAAGATAATAGACCTGGCAGATTCGTTTGCGGCAGGTAACGCTATAAAAAACGGGATTCCCGTTGCTATCATAGGAAAACCTAATGTAGGGAAATCGACCTTACTGAATGCCCTGTTAAATGAAGAACGCGCAATCGTATCGGACATACCCGGAACTACACGTGATACGATTGAGGAAACGTTATATATCGGCGGACAATTGTTCCGCTTTATAGATACTGCTGGGTTGCGTGATGATACATCTGATCACATTGAATCGCTGGGCATACAACGTAGTTTTGAAAAAGCGGAAAAGGCTTCTATTATCCTGTATTTGTTTGATCTGACTCAGGAAGAAGCCGAAGAGCTTGTCCCGATAAGTCATTGGCTCCGGAAGTTCAATAAGCCCATTCTTATGGTCGGAACGAAGAACGATTTGGCACGCCGTAGTCCGATTCATACCTCCGGGAATGTGCAGGTTATCCATATTTCATGTAGAGAACCGGCGGATATTGAGCGGGTAAAAAATTATATTATTCGTTTGGCTAATGTTGGTAAGGTAACGGAAAATGAAGTGATCGTAACAAATATCCGCCATTACGAAGCATTGTGCCGTGCCGGTGAATCCATAGAACGCGTTATCGAAGGCCTTGATCACAATTTATCCGGCGACCTTCTTGCCGAAGATATCCGTGAATGCCTCCATTACTTGGGAGAAATAACAGGCGGTGAAATAGGAACCGAAGAAGTGCTGGGGAATATTTTTTCTAAATTTTGTATCGGGAAGTAAGGAGTGATTTCCAACGATTAGCATAGATTACAATTGATTATTAAGGCGTTCATTATGAGCTCCTTTCTTTTGTGCGTATTAGCGATAATGGTCGTTGATAATGCATTTTCAGCTCATTTTTGTACCGCATTTGTGTCTCGATGGTTGGCCATCTGTTTCTCACCAAACAGGTTGAAGAGAATTGAGACATCATGAGACGTGGTGAGACGCCATCTTCACTCAACTTACCGAAGTAAGTATATCCTATTCGGGTAAGATGAACCATTGCAGGCATCTGCACCCGTGTCGCTTCTGAAAACTGTATCATGTCACCTATCTTTTTTATCGGTTATCAAATCTTTCAAATCCACTTGTAGTATCTCCGCAATCTGCTGTAAGGTCTCTAAATTAGGCTGAATCCGATTGCAAGCATAGGCGTTGACCATACTAAAACTCTTATCTAATTGCTTAGCCAACCATGTTTGAGAAATACCTTTTTCGGATAAGACAGTCTTTATTCTATTCAGTTTCATTCTTTGATGCAATTTTATTGCGCAAATATAGTGAATTATATTCGATAATTGGGATTATTTTGTACTTTTGTATTCAAATGCACATAGCATCAAGAAAAATTGTAATACATAGCAATATGGCAACAAAAAATATAGAGCCAAACCTTCGGCTCATTAGCGAATATACCAAACTAGGAAAGGATGACAAATTTCGTATCCCCGAATATCAACGAGGTTATTCTTGGACAATCGTACACTGCGATAAGTTGTGGCAAGACGTTGAATTTTTTATAGATTCCGGAGCAGAAGACCCCTATTTCTTTGGAACAATTATTATCGATTGTTCTTCAGACAATTGTCTTAGTTTAATTGATGGCCAGCAACGTACAACCACCTTCCTTTTATTATTGAAAGCTCTTCAGTTACGTATCAAAGATGTACTAAGCGTAATGAAACGTAGTGATGAAACCAGAGCAATGGAAAGAGGACTGCATCGAAGTTATGAAACCATATTTGAAATACTTTATAAAGCAGATGAGGACAAGCAGGTGGATATTGAAAATAATTGGAATAATGCTCGTGGTATCGTGATTCTTGAAAACAAATCAATCAACGAAATTTTCAAAACTGATTTTCAAACCATCATTGAAGCAGAAACATTTAGCGAAGCGGAAAGGAACGTTTATAAGATTCCACGCAAGCAAAAAGACAATAAGTACACCAACTTTTTTCGAAATTTCAAGTACTTCTATGGTCAATTACAAGAATATTCCGAATCAAACCTGAATAATTTCGCAAAGATATTTTTATCAAAATGTCAGATTATTGAGATTAAGAGTTGGCAGATAGAGCAAGCTATAACCATGTTCAATTCCCTTAATTCAACAGGTATGCCGCTTTCAGATGCAGATATTATTTCAGCACAATTATTTTCGGAAGCAGATGATAAGGAAGCATTTATTGAGCAATGGCAGCGTATCAATATAATGGCCAATGAACTTGGTATAAAGAAAGTGTTAAACATAGACTCCGTACTTCAGCAATTTATGTATATGGAACGGGCACGAACTGCCGATTACAAGCAGAATGAAGTAACAACACCGGGTGTAAGAAAGTATTACACATTCGAGCATCCTGAGTTGCTTACCAAGCCCAAAGAATTGTGTAACGCTTACGAAAAGATACTCAAGATATGGAACAAAATTATAGATTATCCTATTATCAAACTTATTTTGAAATTTAATGAAAACTTCAAGTTGTTCCTTTTGCCATATCTTTACCGTTATGACGTAGAAAACATCACAGAAGCAGAAATTACCCCCGTTGTAGAATGTTTGCTCCGTCTCTTTGCAATTATGGAAATAGGTGAAATTGGATACTCTGCATCCATATTCAAGACTTTTCTGTTTAATGAGAATTTCAATCTTGTTAATGCTGAATATCCAAAAGAAAATATCATTGTAGACTTTAATGAGCACATCAAAAATTCGTGGAAAGAGGAAGATATTATTAGCGACCTTTTGAGCTATGACAAAAATATACTTGTTTTCCTTAATGAGTATCTTTATGCTAAAGAGAACCGTATCAATTTCAACTTTGAAAACAATGTCAATGTTGAACACATTATGCCTGCTAGTGGACATAACATAGAAATCATTAGAATAGATGCAGGTATTGAGAGTAAACAAGAATTTGATGATTTAGCAAATCAATTGGGTAATAAGATATTACTAGAAGAAAATATCAATAAGTCTATCAGCAATGATTGGTTTAAGACAAAGAAAGGCACGACAGTACAAAGTAAGCAAGGTTATTTGTGTAGTGGATTTGGATTGGCGACTGAACTTGCACAATATCACAAAGATAAATGGGAGAAAGAAGATATAGAAAACTATACCCAAAAAGCAGCACAGCGCATAACTGACTTTATTTTCAACAAATAAAAGTATGCTAAACTTCGATGAATACATCCGCAACGGAGAGCCAGGCAAGAGAGAAAAGGCTTCGGCTTGGAAAACTGCTATAGGTCTTCAAGCTGTAGATGGTTTGCAGATATCAGACTATCTAAAGGACACTGCGGTTAAACATATTGAAGGCGATATTAGCATTGATGAAGTGAAAGCACTTATCAATGGATATTACCAATCCAAGACTGTCCGCACTCCGAATGATGAAGATACGGAGGAAGCGGACAAGGTTTCTACCAATATTGCTCGAATTTTGAATGAGAAATCTTTTGCTTTTTCTGTGACCGGATTCACTTCTATTCATCGAAGACTGTTTGAAGGTGTATTCAAATTTGCAGGTAAAATCCGAAACTACGATATCACAAAGAAAGAATGGGTACTTCGTGGTGATACCGTATTATATGTCAATGCAGAGGATTTGCATAGGGCAATAGAGTACGATTTGGAACAGGAAAAGAACTTTTCTTATAAAGGATTGTCTTTAGATAAAGTGGTTGCACATATTGTAAAGTTCATTTCAAACCTTTGGCAGATACATCCATTTGGCGAGGGAAACACTAGAACAACGGCTGTATTCACCATCAAATATCTGAGAAGTATCGGCTTCGATGTGAATAATGACCTATTTGCCGAACACTCTTGGTATTTCCGTAATGCGCTAGTTCGTGCCAATTACCGCAATGTGCATAAAGGTATTGAGCCGGATATGAGTTTTTTGAATCTGTTTTTCAGAAACTTGATGATGGGTGAACACAATGAATTGAAAAATAGGTATATGGTTGTGAATCTCCCATCAGAATGGGCGGAAGGGCAAAACCCGACAAGTACCCGACAAGTACCCGACAAGCTCACGATATCTTCGGCAACAGTACAAACACTGATTGAAGTATTGGCAGAACAACAACTATCAATCAAAGAAATGCTTGCGGCCATGAAGTTGAAAGACCGCGAAAACTTTATGGCAAACTATCTGAATCCTGCAATGAAAGAAGGTTTTGTTGGGATGCTCTACCCTAACAGCCCGAAACATCCTCGTCAGAAATATTTGCTGACAGTA
Source organism: Porphyromonadaceae bacterium (assembly GCA_003517945.1). Taxonomy (GTDB): domain Bacteria; phylum Bacteroidota; class Bacteroidia; order Bacteroidales; family Tannerellaceae; genus Tannerella. The sequence continues at coordinate 23,468 of DOZP01000120.1, forward strand.
AAAGGTCTGGTAGTTTACAACTCTAACAATATCTGATAGCGGATATTTTGCAAAACGGCTGAAAGAAAGCGGTACAACACGTATATGCAAAACCAAGATATATAATGGTTTGCATTTGTCCCCACATTCTGTGTATTTGTAAAAACAGAGGTTGTACCGACTAAAGTGAATTGTCGCTGATAATCAATGATGTAAAGTAGTTCCACCTCTCCCTGTTCTTACCAAAAAAAGACAAGCTTGGATGATGGTCTTTGCACTTCAAAACCAAGCCGTTCTGCCACACTCTCGCAAGAGAGCATACATAAGCGGGATATAGTTTCTTGTGATATGCTCCCCATATAACAAATTTAAATTGACCTAAAACAACTTCCTTATATCCATCGAAAGAAAATTTTCGACGCCAATACCACCATCGCCAACAATAAATGAGGATTGAGAGTTAAAGAGTTGTCTGAATTTATCCAGTCCTTCCGTTCTCTTTTCCGCATTGCTTTTGACTTCAATGGCTACCACAGAACCCTTCTTTCGCAGAATGAAATCCACCTCATCATTGCGTTCGCGCCAGTAAAACACCTCAAAACGATGAATAAATGCTTGGCTGACAAGATAAGCCCCGATACCTGATTCAAAGATATGTCCCCATGCTTTACGGTCAAGAATCGCTTGTTCAAAAGTAAGGGGATTATACACTATTTTCAACGCATTATTGTAAACTTGCAATTTGGGAATGCTGGCTTTTCGTCTTGCCGTATCAATACTGAATTTCTGAAGTCCGCAAAGTAATCCACTTTCGTCCAATAAATTGATATATCCAGCCAAAGTAGCCGTATTACCAGCATCTTGTAACGAACCTAACATCTTATTCAAAGAGAGCAATCCTCCGGAATAAGCAGCTCCTAACTCGAATGTCTGACGCAGCAAAGCGGGCTTGCTTATGGGAGTATCCATTAAAATATCCTTATTGATCGTAGCTTCAATAATGGACGATTGAATATATTGCTGAAAGCGGTCATCATCATTAATCAAAGATGCCGCACCGGGATAACTGCCGTAGAACAGATATTGGTCAAGCGAGAAACCAAAACATTCTTTCATTTCCTGATAGCTCCAGTGGCTCATACGGATTTCTTCGAATCGTCCTGCCAATGATTCTGACAACCCCTTTTCCAATAGTACGCGACTACTGCCAAGAAGCAAGACTTTGATAGTACGATCATGGAATGTATCATCATCCCACTCTTTTTTCACGACTTCGCTCCAGTTGGCTATTTTCTGAATCTCATCAATAACGAGAATTATACTTTCCCAACCACGGTTCTCTTTCAAACTGCGAACAGCCGCCCAGCAATTAGAAATCCAGGCACTATTTGTAGCCGGAACATTATCGGCAGAGAACAACTGATAAGGAGCATCCAAATCTTTAAGCACCTGCTTAACTACGGTCGATTTACCTATCTGACGAGCACCCATAACGACCTGAATGAATCGTCGCTGCTCTTTAAGTCTGCTCTTAATAATCTGATATTCTGCCCTTTTATACATATTGATACATTTTACGCAGTGCAATGCGTATTCTTACGCAGTGCAAAGATAATAAATATATCAGATTTATAACGATACGCTTATGAAGAAAAACGATAGCCATGTTCACAAAAGCCGAAAAGTGGTCGCTTCATTTTGCATCAAGTACAAAGAACGATTTGTGACTACAAGTATAATGATTCTTCTCTATCAGAGAAAATTATTGAACAAAAAAAAAGAACCAATGATTTCATGTCATAAGGGATGTTAAATCATTGGTTCTTCTTAAATTGTGTAAGATATGGCGAGTATTACTTCTTAAATACTCGTACAATTTCACCAACCCACAATACTAATGAAGTAACTCCTATTATAATACCCCAATCTTCCCATTTTAGAGGAACGACATTAAACATTTCACCTCCAATGGTTACAATCAGCCACTGACCTGCAAGAATTACAAGGGCTATGGCAAGAAAGCCTTTACATTGGCTCAAAATCGCAAATGCCGATTT
>DOZP01000120.1:25551-26474 GCA_003517945.1 Porphyromonadaceae bacterium
GACAATCCGTTTCCGGCATTGAAATTAAAGAAATTAGCAATAAAATCACTTATGCTGAAATCGCTTAAAACAGTAACATCCGCATGTTTGAAGTACTGTACCAAGCCAAATAGCAGGATAACAAAGAAAATGCCAACTCCTAAAATATTCTTAGCCATTGACTTACTAATAATATGGTCTGTGGTTTTGCGCGGCTTATCGGTCATTACCTTTTCGTTAGGCGGTAGAGATGCTAATGCCAGCGCAGCGAAAGTGTCCATAATCAGATTTACCCAAAGCATCTGTGTAACTGTCAACGGTGATTCCGTACCAAGAAACGCACCGATTAGTACGATCAAACAGGCGGCTACATTGATCGTCATCTGAAACAGGATGAATCGCTGAATGTTTTGATACAGTGATCGTCCCCACATCACAGCACGCGAAATACTGCTAAACGAATTGTCCAGAATAGTAATATCACTTGCTTCTTTGGCAACCGATGTGCCGTCTCCCATCGACAATCCCACCTGTGCGACATTCAACGCCGGAGCGTCATTCGTACCGTCACCGGTTACGGCAACTACCTGATTCTTACTTTGCAGAAGTTGTACCAATCGTTGCTTGTCCATTGGGCGGGCACGGGAAAGAATTTTTAAATCCAAGATGCGTTCCAGTAAAGTGTTATCGTCCATAGCGGCAAACTCTCCACCGCTCATGTGATGCGTTTCCGAATCACTGTCTTTCCATAAACCTATTTGACGGCCTATTTCTTTTGCTGTTGCGGGGGTGTCACCGGTTACGATTTTCACTCCAATACCGGCATTGAGGCAGTTTGTTACTGCTTCAGGCACTTCGGCACGAATTGGGTCAGAGATAGCTACAATGCCTGTGAACGAAAGATTTACATTTTGCAGTTTTCCTTCGTATATGTAAGTCGTTTC
>DOZP01000120.1:26554-28957 GCA_003517945.1 Porphyromonadaceae bacterium
ATTTCAGGCGCTCCCTTTACATACAACACTTTTTTGCCCAACAATGGCGACCGGACAATTGTTGCCATATATTTGCGTTCGGTAGAAAACGTAAGTTGTTCAATCACTTCCGCATCTTCACGCAGAGGCAAGTAATTTATTCCGTTGTCGTGTAGCCAAAGTAACAGTGCACCTTCGGTAGGATTTCCTAATACCTTGATTTTAGACGTATCCGAGTTATCGAGATAGGCTGTTGAATTAACGGAAATCCCCTCTTTTATCAAGTTTGTAATGCCTTCGCTGCCATAAAACTGTGTTTCGTAAATCTTCATTTGGTTTTGGGTAAGCGTACCTGTCTTGTCGGTACAGATGACGGTAGCGGCACCCATCGTTTCGCAGGCGTGCATTTTACGCACAAGGTTGTTGGTCGAAAGCATCCGCTTCATACTCAACGCCAAACTCAATGTAACGCTCATCGGCAAGCCTTCGGGAACAGCAACAACAATAACTGTAACGGCTATCATAATGGTTTTTAGGAGGAAACCTCCAAAAAGAATCCAGTCAAAAGCGCCTTCCAGCCCTGTGAAATACCAAACCAGGCGACCCAGCACAATCAACACGGCAATGGCATAACTTGCTTTGGTGATTAAATCCGCCAGTTTATTCAACTGTTGATTAAGCGGCGTTTCCACACTGTTATCTATCTGTGCGCCTTCATACACTTTGCCGTATTCGGTAACATCACCGACTTTCAATACTTGCATGATTCCATGTCCATCGGCAACAGTTGTGCCTTTCAATGCATGGTTTGAAGGATAAGTTGCATCTTTATTGAAATCGGCAGGATTAGTAGTCTTTTTTATAACCGGCTCTCCCGTAAGTGTCGATTCGTTGATTTGCAACGAAACGGCTTCTAACAGTTCTCCGTCGGCAGGAATTTCTTCGCCTGTTTCCAAAATCACAATATCACCAACAACAACCTCTTTCTTTGGGATTTGACATATATTTCCATTACGGATAACCTTAACCAAAGTATCATCATTTACTTTGTTAAGTACCTCAAATTTTTTGTTGGCACTCAATTCAAAAAGAAACCCAACTACTGTAGCTAAAAGTACGGCAATGAGAATTCCCACAGGTTCAAAAAAGACACTTGCCGTTCCGTGCCCACTAAAGAACTCGTAACATGATACCCCAACCGATAAGGCTAAAGCTACCAGTAAAATAATGATTATCGGATCTGTAAATTTCTCAAAGAACAGGGCCCATAAGGATTCTTTTTCAGGTGGGGTTAGAATGTTTTCTCCGTGCTTTTTACGGCTGTCAAGAACTTGCGCATCGGTCAATCCGGTGTGGTGATGATTTGATTGCATATTATTACAGGTTAAGAATTTCAGGAAATGTTTTTGATTTCTTTTTCAAATTATCAATCAAAGCTCTTTCCGTTTTGTCTAACTGTCCATCGGCAAGGATGGATTCCTTCAATTCTGATAATGTGCTCATAATACATTTAAAAACGGATTTGCACCGCACCTGTCCTTATCAGGTATTTTGTTGTTACTAATTTATAGCTAATTTTTAACTAATTGTACAATTATTACTCGTCCTCCATCTTCTTTTGAAAGTAAGATTTGTTTGCCATCAGTCAGTTCAACAGCTTGACCAATGGGTATTTTTTTGTTTTCGGTTTTGTGGTATTATCAAAAACAAGCCATTTGTGCCAATATTTCGGATTTTGACAGGGTTGCATCAAGTCTACTGTTTTTAGTAAAGCCTGTTCCCACTCGTCAGCTGTTGGTCGCATATCGGGATTATGCAGGCCGTCAATATCAATAATGGCAGCACGCCCTGAGGTTGGGTCAATCAATATATTCTTGTATGATAAATCGGAATGAGCCAATCCGGCAGCATGTAATCTTCGTACGGCACGACTGATATTGATACAAACCTGGAAATATCTAAACCAATCTCCTCGTTCCTGCGGAGCAAGAAATTTATTTTGATTTTTTGCCGAAGCATACCATTTACCTTCTTTTTCCTTGCCCTTAATGCCGAGAAAATCATTATTGATAGAGCCTGTTGCAAAGAAAAAATGTTTGTGATAGGTTGGGCAAACCAAACCGAGCTTACCATTGTATTCTACTATTTTTGTAGGCCAGCAATATAAGTCCCTCCAGTATTCGCCACCTATCTGATTGAAAATTTTCTCACGGTAAATGCCCGTAATATTCTGTAGACGATCTTTTGCATTAAAATCTTGTTTATCGCGGAAAAATGCTACCACATACGACTTGTCGGGGCTGAAATAGACGTCCTTCATTCCGCCCGAACCAATTATTTCGTCAACAAACTCTATATTAGAGCCATCCGATGCTGTTGTCTTAATCGTTTTTGCCATACTTTAGAATAAAATTGCGATTGTTC
>DOZP01000308.1 GCA_003517945.1 Porphyromonadaceae bacterium
CTGTAACACCTGTAATTGATACTTCCAAAAAGTATGTATATGGAATAGTGGGTATCGCCCGCTTGTTTGGATGCAGTATGCCCACCGCCAACAGAATCAAGAAAAGCGGGAAAATTGACAGGGCGATTACTCAAATCGGACGCAAAATCATTGTCGATGCAGACCTTGCCCTTGAATTAGCCGGACGGAAAACAGGCGGGAGAAAATAGACGATGGAAAACGCTAAACAATCCCCGCCTGTTCCATCGGTTAATTTTTCCGAACTATGGCACAATGCCCGATTACAGGTTACGGACACATTTACTGCTCCGCCTGTCATCCTGTGGGTAGATGATTCCATTGTCGGGACACTGGGTAATTTCAGCGCATCCACCGGAAAAGCCAAGAGCAAAAAGACATTCAACGTCTGCGCCATCGTGGCGGCTGCTTTGACCGGCAATACAGTGTTGAATTATGCAGCTTCCTTGCCGCACAACAAACGAAAAATTCTTTATGCCGATACCGAACAAAGTAAATTTCACTGTCAAAGGGTATTGAGACGTATTTTGCAGTTATCGGAATTACCGACGGACAAACAGCCCGAAGCATTGGAATTTCTATCTTTACGGAAATTCAGTCCGAAAACACGTTTGGGTATTATCGAAGAAGCCATTTATCAGACCGAAGGCTTGGGATTAGTAATTATTGACGGTGTACGGGATTTGGCGTATGACATCAACAGTCCATCGGAAGCCACTGATTTGATTACTAAACTCATGCAATGGTCGGATGAAAGGCAAATCCATATCCATACAGTTTTACATTTAAACAAAGGCGATGATAATACCAGAGGGCATTTAGGTACGGAACTCAACAACAAAGCCGAAACGGTATTACAGGTTACAAAGGATGAGTTTGACAAGAGTATCAGCAGCGTAACTTCCATGTATATCCGTGATATTGACTTTGAACCCTTTGCGTTCCGTATCAACGATAACAGTTTGCCTGAATTGGTCGATGATTATAAACCCAAGCAATCCACATCACAAAAAGGTTTTGATTATCAGGAAGTTCCGGAGAACAAACACTGGGAAGCGCTGGAGAATATATTTTCGGAAGCGGAACAGATATCATATACGAATCTTATCGGCAAGCTACAAAAGGGATATGCTACGGTGGGTTATTCATTCGGGACGAACAAGGCTAAATTGCTCAAAGTATTTTTGGAAAATAAACGGATGATTGTGAAGGACGGTAAATCTTACCGGTTTAACCCAAATTTCCATTATTAGATTCAGAAAAGCGGTTTAGTTTAGTCCGGGTATATATATGATAAACCAAACTAAACTGGTTTATGTAGTTTATACCGGTTTAAGCGTTCAGGTGTGCAGGTTTGGTTTAGATTAAACCGGTAAACTAAACAAGTTGTTGGCGAAAAGAAAAAAACAAAATACATCAGTACGACAGCACGTCAGTAAATCAATAAGTCAGTCAGTCGATAAATCAATATAGCAATAAATTAATCAATCAAATTTATAAAACACAGTGTATGATGAATATAGCGGAAGCAAAAAGTATTTCTCTTGCAGATTATCTGCAATCTATCGGGATAACACCCTGTAAACGGCAGGGCAATAACTTGTGGTACTACTCGCCATTCCGAAACGAAACCGAAGCATCGTTCAAGGTTAATCTTTCCCGTAATGAATGGTATGACTTCGGAATGGGTAAAGGTGGGGATATTCTCAAATTTATAATGGAGCAGCATGGAATAAACGATATTTCTCAAGCCCTGCACATTATATCCGGAGAAATGCCCAGAATTCAAAACTCTTTTTCTTTTCGCCCACAGGATAATTTACCTACATTCGAGAATATACGGATATTGCCGTTGGAAAATCCTGCATTACTCCAATACCTGAATAAGCGTCAAATTCATATTCCGTTTGCCGGACAGATTTGTAATGAAATACATTTCCAATTTAAAGGCAAATCCTATTTCAGCATCGGATTTGCAAACGATTGGGGCGGTTACGAATTGCGAAATGAATACTTTCAAGGCGGGTTATCGCCCAAAACCATTACAACCGTACAAAATGGAAACGATACCTGTTGCGTTTTCGAGGGATTTATGGACTATCTTTCTTATCTTACCCTGTTACATAAACGCAATCCCGAAGTTCCAACTATCAGCAAGCAGGACTATGTTATCCTGAACTCCATTGTCAACCTACCCAAAGCGATAGGTATTATCGGTAGTTACAGGGAGAAGTATTGTTACTTGGATAATGATAAGGGTGGAGTTTCTGCCTATCAGGAAATACAAAAGAAGTGCGGAGCTAATGTGTTGGACAGGTCAATCCATTACCGGGAATATAAAGACTTGAACGACTATCTGTGTGGTAAAAAACTGCTTCCGAAGAAGCAGGTGCGTAAAGGTTTCAAGTTATAGGTAGGTGATACCACCGGGACATTTTTTAAAAATGCCATAGCTTATTAGGGTATTTTCTTCACGCTTCGATAAATCTACACTAAAAACACCCCAATAAGCCAAAGGTTTTCCCCCTTTGGAATCCCCCGAAGACTTCCTTTTGAGGAAGTCGGATAAAAATCCTCAATCAAATTTTCAACCGCAAAAGTAATCAAAAAATGCAATGGCAAAATTCGCAGTACTACATTTGGAAAAGGGAGCGGGCAACGATGCCCCGATAAGTTCCCACATCGAGCGGACAGTCAATCCCTCCAATGCGGATAAAGACCGTACACATTTGAACAGGGAACTGATACAGTTTCCCGATGACGTAAAAAATCGCACCGAAGCTATACAATACCGGATTGAACACGCAGGCATTACCCGCAAGATTAGCCACAATCAAGTTCGGGCTATCCGGGTTATGATGACGGGAAGTCCTGAACAGATGCAACGCATCCAAGAAGAAGGTAGATTGGATGACTGGTGCAGGAACAGCCTCGACTGGTTGCGTAAAGAGGTGGGAAACGAGAATATTGTTTCCGCTGTTCTGCACTTGGATGAACAAACACCCCACATTCACGCAACGGTTGTACCCATCGTTAAGGGAGAGAGAAGAAAAGCCAAACAGGAAGCACAAAAAGCAGGAAAGAAATATAAAAAGAAGAACACTAATACTCCCCGCCTGTGCGCCGATGATATTATGTCTCGTGAAAGATTCAAATATATGCAGGATACATACGCACAGGCGATGAGCAAGTTTGGTTTGATACGTGGCAAAGAGGGTTCAGAGGCAAAGCACATTTCCACACAGCAGTATTACAGGGAATTAGTTGATAAAAATGAAATCCTGAAAGAAGTCATTCAGGAGCAAGAACTTGAACGGCAGGAAGTTTATAATAAGACGAGGGACTTATACGACCGAAAGGATGAAGCAAGAGATAAGTTCCTCAATATGGACAGGCATGTGCGGGATAAGAAAGAGGAATTGGCAACCATAGAGACCAAACTGCAAAAGGTCAAACAGGACTACGAACCCTACAAGGCACAGGAAGAACTAAACCTCATACACAATTTGTTCCCGATGATGAAAGAGCAGTTAAGGATAGCCGATTTTTGCCGAAAAATGGGTCTTGCCTTTGATTCTATCAAAGCATTACTTGCAGGCAGGAATCTGACTGC
>DOZP01000182.1:0-2739 GCA_003517945.1 Porphyromonadaceae bacterium
GGAGTAGAGAGAACTCCATCTGGTTATCCGGCTAACCTGTAACCGAAAGGCCAAAGGGACCATAGCCTGCCGGAAAAGCGTATGCGCTTGAAATCAGTGTAAAAGCGTGATATGCGAAACCATAGTGTGATATGGCTAAAACTGTATTGTCTGAAAACCAATCTCTTTGCCTTAATCCGGCGGGGTGTACGGAATCGTGAAAACGGTTAAAGACTGATTGAAGCGTACACGTTGAATGTCTATGGGGATAGAGCAGAGTTGTCTCCATACTCTCTGACAATTCACCGGCGCGCGAGAAGCGCGTTAAAGGGATGAACGGAAGCCTAAGTCACACCGAAAATCCTCTGATAAAGGATATTCCTGTACTACAAATTCTTACCGGGGATTGCCTAAACTGGAGTGCCGTGTAATATGCGGCTATGCGTAATGCCCGCAAGGGGGACAAACCCCAAGACCTGAAAAGTCAAGGGGGATGACGCTGAAAATCCAGCATTGACGGTATTCGTTATAGATGCCGTCTGGCAACGGAGCCGCCATAGTAGTCAGTGGTTTTTTTCTTTACAAAAACTGCGGAGAGGGATAGCGACCCTTACATGGCAAAGGGCGGCAGGTTGCTTAATCGAAAGAATGTGGAGGTATGCGCAATGCAGAAAGCTAAAACAATTCTGACGATACTGAATGAAAAATCAGTACGGAACAAGCAGTTTGTCTTTGACAGATTGTATCGCAACATGTTCAATCCTGACTTTTTTATTGAAGCTTATCAGAAAATGTACGCCAAGCCGGGCAATATGACGGCTGGGACGGACGAACAGACGATAGACGGATTCAAAAAGAGTAAGATTGACGGGCTTATCGCCCAGCTCCAAAACGAACAGTATTACCCAACTCCCGTAAGACGAACGTATATCCCAAAAAAGAACAGCATAAAAAAACGTCCGCTGGGAATCCCGTCCTTTGAGGACAAACTCGTACAGGAAGTTGTACGGAAAATGCTCGACGCTATTTACGAGCCAATTTTTCTGGATACTTCCCACGGCTTCCGGCCAAACCGAAGCTGTCAGACCGCGTTGTTTCAGTTGAAAAGCACTTGCAGGGGTACAAAATGGGTCGTTGAAGGCGATATAACAGGCTGTTTCGATAATATTGACCATGAAATACTGCTTCAAATCCTGTCGCTGAAGATCAACGACGGGCGTTTTCTGGAACTGATACGGCGTTTTCTCAAAGCTGGGTATTTTGAGTTTCGTCAGGTGAAAAACTCATTGTCCGGCGTTCCACAGGGCGGCATAATCAGTCCGATTCTCTCAAATATATATTTACATGAATTTGATGTATATATGGAAGAACTGGCAAAAAAGCTAACCAAAGGAACATCGAAAAAGCCAAACCCGGCATATCGCAAGCTGGAAGGCCGGAGAACTTATTGCCTACAGACAAAGCGATACGAAGAAGCCGCCGATCTGCTTCAGAAGATGCGTAAACTCCCATCAAAAGACCAGATGGACAGCGAGTACGCACGGGTCAAATATGTGCGTTACGCTGATGATTTCGTTATCTGTGTTGACGGAAACAAGGAACTTGCGGAACAAATAAAACAAGATGTGACGCTATTTCTGCGGGAAAATTTAAAGTTGGAGCTGAACGCCGACAAAACGCTGATTACCAATCTCAAAGATGAACGTGTGCGATTTTTGGGATATGAATTGTCTAAGTCCCATGACGACACGATTGTCGAAAAGAATAGTAATGGCGTAAAAAAGCGCTCGATCAATGAAACGATACAGCTTCTTGTACCTTCGGAAGTTATCAGCCGTAAAATCCAACAGTTCATGGAAAACGGAAAATCAGCTTCCTTTAAGGCAAGAGTAAACCTACCCCTGCTGGATATTATCAACGAATATAACTCCGAAATACGCGGCCTGTATGAGTATTACAGCCTAGCGACCGATGTGGCTGTAAAACTGGGAAAATACAAACATTATCACTATTGGAGCTTGCTTAAAACCATCGCGCACAAGGAGAAATCCACAACAACTAAAGTAAAAGCGAAATATGGCATTGACGTTCCCCGTAAAGTCGGCAAGGGCACACGTAGGCTCGTCGGCGTTAAATATTCTACAAAAGAGGGCGAACGCGTTATGACATATTTCAATGACAGCCTGAAAATGCAAAAAGAGCCGAACACCACGTTATCGGACAAATACTGCCCGGACGTTATGACCGGCAGACAACTAATAAACAGGCTGAACGCTAATGTGTGCGAACTGTGCGGAAAGCAGGAGGGCGAAATTGAAGTCCACCATGTGCGAAAATTAAAAGACATCAAAGACAAATACAAGAAGCGTGGTAAAGCGATTCCTGATTGGGTTCTTATTATGAGCAAAATTCGGAGGAAAACGCTTATTGTATGCGAATTTTGCCATCACAACATTCATTCCGGCAAATACTGATTTATTTGTTCAGAAGTAACCGGAGAGCCGGATGAATCGAAAGGTTCCCGTTCGGTTCGGAGGGGGCTGTCCCAAAAACCTGCCATCGTAATATGGTAAGGCGTTGGGCTTCCACCCTACCTCTATTGCGCTTTGATCGGCTATATCCACTACGAAGCCAACGAAGACGAGCAAAATATGAACATGTTGGTGGAGCTTATCAACATAATGGAGGTGAGAGAGGAAGACGAAACTTATAAAAATCCTGTCGATTATATGTTTGACATGCTGGAAGCGCGCGATCCAA
>DOZP01000182.1:2837-3246 GCA_003517945.1 Porphyromonadaceae bacterium
CGCCTACGATGAAATGGAGCTGGATACTATAGGCGACCGCAAAACCGCTCTTTTCATTGTAATAAGCGATACGGATGATACCTATAACTTTATCGCCGCCCTCATGTACTCCCAGCTCTTCGATCTTCTTTGCAGCAGGGCCGATAACAAGTATGGCGGCAGGCTTCCAGTACATGTACGCTGCTTGTTGGACGAGTTCGCCAACATCGGCCAAATACCCCGTTTTGATAAACTTATTGCTACCATTCGTTCGCGTGAAATATCAGCGTGTGTCATTTTGCAGGCGCAATCTCAGTTAAAATCGATTTATAAGGACGCCGCCGAAACCATCACCGGCAATATGGACGCAAGGTTATTCTTGGGCGGTTCCGAAAAAACGACGCTAAAGGACATAAATGAGTCCATCGGC
>DOZP01000122.1:0-1194 GCA_003517945.1 Porphyromonadaceae bacterium
AAAAACAAAACGGCCGAACCCGAAGCATCAAAACCATTCAAAATACTGGTATTGACAGAAAGAGGCGGCCAGCATGGAGGATTTACGGACGCAGGTATCGAATGGCTCGGCAAACAAGCCGGAACAATGGAATTTGAAATAACGGAGATCAATGATACGAAACAGATTAATGATGAATTCCTGTCACAATTCACCGTTATTATTCAGCTTGACTACCCTCCGTATACGTGGACGAAAGAAGCGGAGGCCGCCTTCATAAAATACATTGAGGAAGGATCAGGCGGCTGGATAGGGTTTCATCATGCCACGCTACTCGGCGAATTTGACGGATATCCGATGTGGCAATGGTTTTCCGATTTCATGGGAGGAGTCCGCTTTCAAAATTATATCGCCCCCCTGGCCGACGGAACAGTCCGTATAGAAGACAACACACACCCCGTAATGAAAGGGGTGCCGGAATCGTTTGTCATACCGGATGACGAATGGTATACATTTGACAAAAATCCGCGACCGAACGTACAAGTACTGGCATCTGTCGACGAAGCCAGCTATCAACCGGCTTCGGATATCAAAATGGGAGATCACCCCGTTGTTTGGGTCAATCCGGCAAAAAAAGCACGAAATGTCTATTTCCTGATCGGACACAGCAGCAAGCTCTATAATACGGCGGAATTTACCACTATGTTTGCCAATGCAATCGAATGGGTTGCCGGTAAAAATAAATAATTTACCCTGTAATGCTAAAAGAACAATTCGTATGAAAACATTTTTATTAAAAACCATGATTGCGTTTTTCGTTTTATTCCTTTCTTTCCCGCGAATAAACGCCCAGGTACCTGATAATTATCCCGCAAATTACGCAAGCGCCCCCCGTTTCAAAGCGCTGGTTTATTATACCCGTCATGCAGAAAAAGCCCATGTGGATTTCGCACTGCAAAGCGTTGAATTTTTTAAACGGCTCAACTACGGAGACGGTTTTATATTGGATATAACCACCGATTTTTCCCAATATCCGTATGAAACATTGAAAGAATATGCTATTGTTGTCATGCTGAACGGTTATCCGAACACGCCGGACGAACGTAAAACATTCGAACAATACATGGAAAACGGCGGTGGCTGGATGGGCTTTCATGCATCCGCTTACAATGACAAGAACACGAACTGGCCATGGCTCTTACAATTCCTTGGCGG
>DOZP01000122.1:1207-3257 GCA_003517945.1 Porphyromonadaceae bacterium
GACAATCCGTCGCATCCGGTAACAAAAAACCTGCCCGCTTCATTTGTCGTTCCCGAAAGCGAATGGTATCAATGGAATCCAAGTCCGCGCGAAAACAAAGATATTGAAGTACTGCTCACCCTTTCCGGAAAAAACTATCCTTTAGGAATCAAAGATGTCGTAAATTTCGGTGACCTTCCAATCGTCTGGACAAATAAAAACTACCGTATGATATACCTCAACATGGGACATGGCGATGACGAATTTACGGATGCCACACAGAAACTCTTATTTGTAAACGCCTTCCGTTGGGTACTGAGCAAAAGCCCGAACGGGGATCCGTTCACAAAATAGTCACAATTAACACTTAAAAAATTATTACAGATGAAACACCTATTCTTTTTCATTTCATTGTTCTGTATTATCCAAACAGGCTACGTGCATGCACAGAACCAAGCTATTGACTCCGTCCTACCCGTGCGCGGACTCGCTATCGAAGCTCCCAAAAGAGACGGACTGGATTTATTCCTCCGGTTTATTGAAGAAGAGTTAGCTCCGGCCCATTTTAACCTGTTGATTTTACGGGTGGACTGGAACTACGATTATACGTCCCATCCCGAACTGAAAGATCCGGATCCGCTAACGGAAACCGATGTAAAAAAAATTGTGGCTTCCTGCAAAAAACACGGGATCAAACTGGCTCCCCAGATCAATTTACTGGGCCATCAGTCGTGGGCGAAAACGACCTACGCATTACTGCGCGAATATCCGGAATTTGATGAAACACCCCATGTGAAAACGGAAAATTACACCGGTTGGCCTAATCCTGACGGTTTATACTGCAAAAGCTACTGTCCGTTACACCCTGATGTCCATAAAGTCGTTTTCGCTTTAGTGGACGAATTGACGGATGTATTTGAAGCAGACTTATTCCATGCAGGAATGGACGAAGTGTTCTACATCGGAGATGACAAATGCCCGCGTTGCCACGGCCGTGACAAAGCCGAATTATTTGCCGGCGAAGTAACGAAAATACACAATCACCTGGCAACAAGCGGAAAACGGTTAATGATATGGGGCGACCGCCTGATCGACGGAAAAACGACGGGACTCGGCATGTGGGAAGCCAGTATGAACAACACATACCGCGCCATCGACCTGATACCGAAAAATGTTTTTATTTGTGACTGGCACTACGACCGCCCCGAACAAACCGCCGTCTATTTTGCTATGAAAGGATTCGATGTGGCAACCTGTCCGTGGCGCAAACCGGAGATAGCAATCGAACAACTAAACGATATGATCCGTTTCAGAAAAATTTCAACACCCGAGATGGCACAACATTTCCAGGGGATAATAGCTACCGTCTGGTCGGGCGCCGGCGGATTCCTTAAAAATTACTATGATCCTGAAATCCTATCAAAAACAGAATCGGATGCACTGACCTTAAAAAAGCTGATCGAATCATATAAAGCGGTCAACATTTTACACAAAGAAAAGCAGTGAGAAACCCAGCGGAAAACTCCCATGATGTGCTGTAAGCACATCTGGTAGTTTCCTTCAAAAATTACTCAATCATCATATCCTATAAATGCACCGTCTTTAAAAAACATTACCTCTACACCGTTTGCCAGTTTTATNNGAAAAGCAGTGAGAAACCCAGCGGGAACCTGCCGTGATGTGCCGTTTGAACATAGCGGGCGAAGTTAAACAGTTCAACCGTTACCTTCGCTCGTTACCATATTGTCTGCAAGCACATTCAGGAGTTCAAAAAACAGAGGCTGTTATTCCAACTCTTTTTTCATGAAATTTTCCAACATCTTCTTTTCCGGCAATTTGACAAGGTATTGAGAGACAAACATTTTATTGTCAGAACTTGTAGTGTACTTTACTAACGTCTCATTTTTGTCGCCGCAGAGGATAATGCCTATGGGCGGATTATCGCCTTCGGCCATTTCATTATCCTCATAATAGTTTAGATAGAGCGTCATCTGCCCGGCATCGGCGTGAGTAAACTTGCCGATCTTTAGGTCGATTAGAACGTGGCTTTTCAGAATACGACGATAGAAAA
>DOZP01000076.1:0-629 GCA_003517945.1 Porphyromonadaceae bacterium
TTTTATAAGTGAGAGAAAACGATGAATATATTAGATTTAAGCGAACAGGAAATAATCCGGCGCAACAGTTTGGAGCAGTTGCGAAACATGGGGATTGATCCCTATCCGGCAGCCGAATATCCGGTGGATGCGTATGCCCGGGAAATCAGGGAAAATTTTACAGATGAGGACGAAAAACGTTATGTTACGATAGCGGGCCGCATCATGGGCCGCCGTATTATGGGAAAAGCTTCTTTTGTTGAATTGCAGGACTCTACCGGCCGTATACAGGTATATGTTACACGTGATTATATCTGTCCTTCGGAAAATAACCTGGATCTGTATAATGTGGTTTTCAAAAAACTGCTTGATATCGGCGATTTTATCGGCATAAAGGGCTATGTTTTCCGCACGCAGATGGGCGAGATCTCCGTTCATGCGGAAGAACTGACGGTGTTGTCGAAGTCGCTTCGTCCGCTTCCGGTCGTGAAAGAAAAGGATGGCGTCGTTTATGACGGTTTTTCCGATCCGGAGCAGCGGTATCGCCAACGCTACGTTGACCTTGTTGTGAATAGTGAGGTAAGGGACGTATTTATCAAACGGACGAAAGTTTGCAACTCGATGCGTGAATATTTCAATTCGAAAGGTTA
>DOZP01000076.1:683-1051 GCA_003517945.1 Porphyromonadaceae bacterium
CTGCGCATTGCGGATGAGTTATACCTGAAGCGCCTCATTGTAGGCGGCTTTGAAGGCGTGTACGAATTTTCCAAAAATTTCCGCAATGAAGGTATGGATCGCACGCATAATCCGGAGTTTACCGTGATGGAGATTTATGTGGCGTATAAGGATTACAACTGGATGATGGATTTTACGGAGCAGATGATTGAAAAGGTTTGTTTGGACGTGAACGGGACGGATGAAGTGGAAGTTGGCGGTAAAACAATCCGTTTTAAGGCGCCGTTCAGACGTGTTACCATGATCGACGCGATCAGGGAACATACCGGTATCGACATCACGGGCATGGACGAAACCCAACTTCGCGAAGTATGCAAGCAACTTGATAT
>DOZP01000076.1:1146-3023 GCA_003517945.1 Porphyromonadaceae bacterium
TCATCCGGAACTGACGGAGCGCTTCGAGTTGATGGTCAACGGAAAAGAGCTTTTAAACGCTTATTCGGAACTGAATGATCCCGTTGATCAGTTGGGGCGTTTTCAGGAACAGTTGAAACTGAGTGAAAAAGGCGACGACGAAGCCATGTTTATTGACATGGATTTTGTGCGCGCGCTTGAATATGGTATGCCGCCGACAAGCGGAATGGGGATTGGTATCGACCGGTTCGTCATGCTGCTTACCGGGCAGACAACGATTCAGGAAGTGCTTTTCTTCCCGCAGATGCGTCCGGAGAAAACCGTTAAGAAAGATTCCGCGGATAAATACGCACCTGCGGGCGTACCGGAAGAATGGGTGCCCGCACTGCAGAAAGCCGGATATGTGACGGCAGATATGCTTCCGGGCGCCAATGCGCAGTTGGTGCGCCAGTCGTTGTTTGAACTGAACAAAAAGTATAATCTCGGATTGGAATTGCCTTCTTTGCAGGATGTGGAATCCTGGGTGAAGGAGGTGTAATTATAAACGATGCACGACATGAAAATTTTTCCCGGGAAGATCGCAGTGATGGGGGGCGGTAGCTGGGCGACCGCCCTGGCTAAAATTGTAATGTATTCGCAAAAGGAAATCAATTGGTACATGCGCCGTCCGGATCGTATCGAAGATTTCAAACGGATGAAGCATAATCCGGCTTATCTGCCGAGTGTTACATTTGATACGTCCCGTATAAATTTTTACAGTGATATCAATCAGGCGATAGAAGACTCGGATACGCTTATTTTTGTAACGCCTTCGCCTTATGTGAAGGATCACCTGAAAAAAATCACCACATCCCTGAAAAATAAGTATATTATATCCGCCATCAAGGGCATTGTGCCGGACGAAAACATGCTTGTGAATGACTATTTTACAAATTATTATGAGGTAGATCCGAATCATATTATCGTGATAGCGGGGGCTTGTCATGCGGAAGAGATCGCTATGGAGCATTTGTCTTATCTGACGCTTGTCTGCCGCGATATAAAGAAAGCCTGCCACCTTTCGGAGCATGTGTTTGCAACCCCCTATCTGAAGAGCTCGTGCAGCCGTGACATGATTGGCCTGGAATACGTTTCGGTACTGAAAAATATTTATGCGATTGTGGCGGGTATATGCAGCGGATTGAAGTACGGGGATAACTTTCAGGCGGTATATATCCCGAATGCTTTCGACGAAATGATACGGTTCCTGAACGTCGTGCATCCGATGAAACGGAACATTACAAGCGCTTCTTATCTCAGTGACCTGCTTGTTACGTCTTATTCCACGTTCAGCCGCAACCGTGTGTTCGGAAAAATGATCGGGGAGGGGAATAATGTGAATGTGGCTAAAGTCGAGCTGGGCATGGTGGCCGAAGGTTATTATGCTACCAAATGTATTCATGAAATAAACGAAAGTTACCAGGTGGATATGCCGATATTGAATGCGTTGTATGCCATTTTGTATGAACGCAAATCGCCTGTGGCGCAAATCAGGAAGATAACGGAGACGTTTAAATAACAGGTATGTTTTTACCTTGCCGGGGCTTTCTGCCGGGCTGCCTGTCCGGGTATAAAAAGACAAAAGATAGTATGAGTATTAATTAATATGGTAAATAAATGAAGAGTATTAGTTTGAACATCGACAAGGCGCTTGGCGTGATCACAAAAGAACAAGTGGACGCCCTTGAGCCGAAAGTGAAAAAGGGCATGGACATGTTGCACGAGGGGACGGGCAAAGGCAGTGATTTTCTCGGCTGGTTGCATCTGCCTTCTTCCGTTAGTGAGGCTGAACTGAAAGATATTGAGGCGACGGCAACCGAACTTCGTAAGTGTAAAGTGGTTGTGGTGATTGGTATCGG
>DOZP01000076.1:3034-3376 GCA_003517945.1 Porphyromonadaceae bacterium
GACTGGTTGCAGGAAAAACGTGAAAATCCGGTAATCGTCTATGCAGGGCATACTATCGGCGAAGATTATCTTTTTGAATTGTGTGAAATGCTGAAAGGCGTCAGGTTCGGTATTATCAATATATCCAAGTCGGGAACGACGACAGAGCCGGCCCTTGCATTCCGCGTATTGAAGAAATTGCTGGAGGAAAACGTCGGGAAGGACGGTGCCAAAGATTGTATCGTTGCCATTACGGACCAGGCCCGTGGCGCATTGCGTACGCTGGCCGATAAAGAAGGTTATAAGACGTTCATTATCCCGGATGATGTGGGCGGACGTTTTTCCGTTCTTACGCCGGTCGGC
>DOZP01000076.1:3590-5168 GCA_003517945.1 Porphyromonadaceae bacterium
CCCGCGTCCGTTGATTTTACGACGGATCTTCACTCCATGGGGCAATGGATTCAGGAAGGCGAACGCATTATATTCGAAACGGTTATTTCCGTAGAAGAACCGGATCATAAGGTGACGGTTCCGGCGGACGAGGCCGACCTTGACGGATTGAATTATCTGGCGGGAAAACGGGTGGACGAGGTAAATAAAATGGCGGAACTCGGAACGCAGTTGGCGCATGTGGACGGTGGCGTGCCGAATATTAAGATTACGATGCCTGCGCTGAACGCTTATTATATCGGGCAGTTGTTTTATTTCTTTGAAAAAGCGTGTGGCATAAGCGGTTATGTTTTAGGCGTGAATCCGTTTGACCAACCGGGCGTGGAGGCGTATAAAAAGAATATGTTTGCGCTCCTGAATAAGCCGGGCTATGAAGAAGAAAACAAAGCGATCAAGGCGAAATTGTAAATTTCTCATCATTTTGGGTGCAGACCGGAAATAATTTAGTACGTTTGCACCGTCGTTAGGGGTGTTCTTCCCGCAAGGAAGAGCTGAGATTAAACCCTTGAACCTGATATGTTGTAATTGACATCGTAGGGAAACGGTTACTTTGAAACAAATAGTATTACTAATTAATTGTTATAAGCCGTTTCGTATGTACGCGAAGCGGCTTCTTTTTTTGATGTTATGAAGAATGATAGTTTTGACAGCTATGCAGAGAAGTACGATGCATGGTTTCTTGAAAACCGGAATGTTTTGTATTCCGAAGTGAAATTGGTGGCATATTTCCTGAAAAATGCCGGGCGGATTCTTTCGATGGGTTGCGGCAGCGGCCTTTTTGAGATGATACTCCGAAAAGAATTCGGTATAGCGATAAAGGATGGGGTAGAGCCTTCGGCCGATATGGCGGAAATTGCCCGCAAACGCGGTATGTCTGTGGAAATCGGAACGGCGGAAGATGTTTGCCTTGAAAACGGCAGGTATGATACGATGCTGTACAACGGTTGCCCAAGTTATATACCGGATCTGGAAAAGGCGGTCGGGAATAGCTACAACGCTTTGCCGGAAGGCGGACGGATTATCCTGATAGATATACCGAAGGAGAGTTCTTACGGATTGCTCTATAATCTGGCAAAAGCGACGGGCACATGGGATCATGTTTTGTTGAAAGATGTATATCCGCGCAATCCGTATCCGATCGAACTGGTCAATCAGTCGAACTGGCGGACGACTGCCGAAAAGGTTGCTTTGCTTGAGAATGCCGGGTTCTCCGGGTTGGCATTTGCCCAGACGCTGACCAAACATCCCATTTATTCGAATAACATGGTTGAAGAGCCTGTTGCGGGTTATGACAGTGGCGATTATGTTGCAATATGCGCTTATAAACAGTAAATTTCGCAGATATGAAATGGAGTGAAAATGCATGGGATGCTATAAAACCCATTTATAAAAAAACATTGGAGTTGCCCTTTATACAGGAGCTGATGAACGGTACGCTGGATAGAGAGAAATTTGTTTTTTATATTCAGCAGGACGCCCTTTATTTATCCGACTACGGAAAAATCCTGACGGCTATCGCCACCAAATTGACCAAACCGG
>DOZP01000081.1:0-4443 GCA_003517945.1 Porphyromonadaceae bacterium
GCGCGAAAATTACTAAATATACTGGAATTAGTCGTATCGGCTGAAGAAGAGAACGACACGATAGAAATCACAGACCAAAAAGTAGTAGAGCGGTTACAGGAAAATCCGGCAGCTTACGACAAAGGCGGCGAGATGCATTATGATATCATTTCAGCCTTTATCAAATCCATACGCGGAAGCGATCCCGATGCGGCGATCTACTGGCTGGCGCGCATGGTAGAAGGAGGCGAAGACCCCGAATTTATCGCACGCCGCTTACTGATCTCGGCGGCCGAAGACATCGGTCTTGCCAACCCGAATGCCATGTTACTTGCAAACGCCTGTTTCGACGCCCTTAAAAAAATAGGCTGGCCCGAAGGACGCATCATTCTGGCGGAAACAACCGTATATCTTGCCTGCAGTCCTAAAAGTAATTCGGCCTACATGGCCATAGACAAAGCAAGCGCGGTTGTCAGTGAAACAGGCAACCTCCCGGTACCGCTTCACCTGCGTAATGCGCCTACGAAACTGATGAAAGAGTTGAACTACGGAAAAAATTACAAATACGCCCACAGCTACGAAGGCAACTTCGTCAAACAAGACTACCTCCCCGACGAATTGCTGAAACAACGCTTCTGGGAAGGTCAACATAATCCCGCAGAAGACAAATTAACCGAACGCATGAAACGACTTTGGGGTAACCGCTATGAATGATCAGCCTGTTGCCTCGCAACAAAGATTCTTCTCAATATATTCCCCTTCCTAATTATATCATACACATATGAATAAACTTACAAAATAAAACTATATCGTTTAATTTTATTAACTAAACAAATTAGTTATACAACTAAAAAATCCCGTTGTTTGTTGTCGGAAAACAAAAAGAGGAGGAATATAAGATGCAAAAACTGACTGTAAAGGAAGAAGAACTGATGTGTTTTTTCTGGGAGAAAGGCGCGTTGTTCGTAAAAGATATACTTGATTTTTATAATGAGCCTAAGCCTCATTTCAATACGCTTTCGACGATTGTACGCGGATTGGAAGAGAAAGGTTTCCTGTCGCATAAAGCATATGGAAATACACATCAGTATTATGCGATCATCAGTCATGACGAATACAGCAGGGGAACCCTGACTAATGTAATCAGCAAATACTTCGGAAATTCATATCTCCATGCCGTATCAGCGCTTGTAAAAAGTGAAAATATCACGATTGACGAACTCAGGCAGCTCATCAACGAAGTTGAAAAGCAATCCGTACAAACCCGGGGAAAGAAAAAAAATAAAAAATAAACAGGTATGGGACAGTTCTTCGCCTACTCATTACAATCGGCTATATGCCTGGCCGTATTTTACCTGTTCTACAAAGTATTGCTGAGCCGGGAAACATTTCATCGTTTTAACCGTATGGCATTACTGGGTATTCTGGTTTTATCATTGATAATACCATTGGCGTTGACACTTTTTCCGGCTCAATCCGTAGCCATGACAGACATGGATCTCCTGTTACTTTCCGCAGAAGAAGATACGCTGTCAGAAAACATGAAGCATACGGCCGGATATACAAATAACGAAACCGGCAAAGCTTTTTTATCATTATTATTGATTATATACCTGTCGGGATGTATCATATTATTAACACATTCCGTCGTATCAACAATCCGGATTATCCGTATCATCAGGAAAGGTACATGTTTACAAACCGAAAACGGAACAAAGCTGATTATTCCGGAGAATGAAAAAATCTCGCCATTCAGTTGGATGAAATACATCGTACTTTCACAGCCCGACTATGAAGAAGCCGGCGATACGATTATTGTACACGAAAGCGCACACATTCATCTGAATCATACGTATGACCTTATGATTGTACGGGTTTGCCTGATTATGCAATGGTTCAATCCCGCAGCATGGCTTCTCTACCGGGAACTGCAGGACATTCACGAATACGAAGCGGATGAAGCAGTTATCCATCAGGGTATTGATGCNNTTATTATTAATAAAAAAAGCTGTCGGCACACGACTCTACTCAATGGCCAACAGCTTTACTCACAGTAATCTTAAAAAACGTATCACTATGATGTTACAAAAAAAGTCAAATTCACGGGCCCGGTTGAAGTATGCCTATATACTCCCGCTGGCAGTTGCAACAGTAACGGCTTTCGCCCATCCGGAAATCTCAAAACAATTTGAAGAGATTTCAAGTGCCAAAGTTAGTCATTTTGCTTTCACAACAAGCACAAATGAAGTTAAAAATCTTCCGGAAACAACAACCTCCCTTTTGCAGGAAAACATTCCGGAAATGGAGTTCACTGTGAAACCTGTAAATAAAACAGAAAGCTATCCGGTCGCAAATACAACCCCTCCGGACTCCGTTTATATTGCGGTTGAACACATGCCCGAATTTCCCGGTGGAGCATTAGCTATGGCAAAGTGGATGTCGGAAAATACAAACTATCCGGAAAGTGCTGCAAATAATGGAATACAGGGACGTGTATATTGTTCATTTACGGTCGAAAAAGACGGATCTATATCAAATGTACAAGTTATCAGATCTGTTGATCCTGCATTAGACGAGGAAGCGAAACGCGTACTTATGAATATGCCGAAATTCACCCCCGGAAGATATAAAGGCAAAGTGGTAAGGGTCAAATACAGTATGCCGGTTAGCTTCATATTATCCGGAAACGATTCAGACAATGCCTCTCCACCGTCGACAACACAAAAATTAGAAAGGAACGCAGACCCTGACTTCGTATACGAAATGGCGGAACATATGCCTCAATTTCCCGGCGGAACAATATCCCTGTTAAAGTGGGTTACAGAAAATATACGGTATCCGGAAAACGCGAAAAAAAATGGCATACAAGGACGTGTGCCATGTATGCTCATTGTCAACGCGGACGGTTCCGTCTCTGACGTACAAATAGTAAAACCAATCGATCCCGAACTGGATGCCGAAGCCATACGCGTATTGCAAACGCTTCCTAAATTTACTCCCGGAACAATAGACGGCAAAGCCGTAAGGGTCAGATACAGTGTGCCGGTCAGATTCAAATTTGACTCCTGATAAAACCGGTAAATAACCTAAAATAACCTGTATAAAAGCAGGCTGCATATCATCAGAAAAATAGTGTGATACTATTTTATGAAATATGCAGCCTGCTCTCCGTATATGATAAACAGGCAGGACAGAACCGGGATAAGCCCGTTTAGCAAAGTTGAACAAATAAAAATGAATAAATTCATTTTGTATTTCTCTCAACTTGCACTACCTTTGTCTCTCTCTAACGAACATAAATGAACATATTAAATTTTTTAAAGATGAAGAAGCACAATTTTTATGCAGGCCCCTCTATTTTAAGTCAGTACACAATTAAGAATACGGCTGATGCGATACTTGATTTCGCAGGAACAGGACTGTCGTTAATGGAGGTTTCACACAGAGGTAAAGAATTCGTTGCCGTTTGTGACGAAGCACGATCGCTTGTTAAAGAATTATTGGACGTGCCCTCAACACACGAGGTTATTTTCCTTGGAGGCGGAGCGAGCATGCAGTTTTGCATGGTTCCTTATAACCTGTTGAAAAAGAAAGCATCTTATATGGATACCGGGACATGGGCATCCAATGCAATCAAAGAAGCAAAATTGTTCGGAGAAGTAGATGTGGTCGCTTCGTCAAAAGAAAAAAACTACAACTTCATACCTAAAAGTTATACCGTTCCGGATGATTCGGACTATTTCCATATCACAACAAACAATACTATTTTCGGGACTCAAATACATAATATACCGGAGGTAAATGTTCCGCTTGTGGCAGATATGTCGTCTGATATCTTTTCACGTCCGATCGACGTTTCCAAATACGATGCGATCTATGCAGGCGCGCAAAAAAACCTGGCGCCTGCAGGCGTAACCATTGTGATCGTTCGTAAAGATGCGTTAAACAAGATGGAACGTCCGATTCCGACCATGCTCAATTATATGACACATGTAAACAAGGAATCTATGTTTAACACCCCTCCGGTAGTCCCCATCTTTGCCGCTTTGCAGACACTGAAATGGTATAAAGAACAGGGAGGCATTCCCGCCATGCAGCAAAAAAACGAAGAAAAGGCAACCGTATTATACGATGAAATAGACCGGAACAAACTGTTCAAAGGTACTGCCGAAAAAGAAGACCGTTCATTGATGAATGTCTGCTTTGTGATGAATGACGAATACAAAGAATTGGAAGGTGAATTCGCTTCATTTGCCACAGCGGCCGGTATGATCGGCATAAAAGGACACCGTTCGGTAGGCGGTTTCCGGGCTTCTATTTACAACGCTATGCCGATAGAAAGCGTGAAAGCATTGGTTCAGACCATGCAGGATTTTGAAAAACAAAAGATTTAAACAACATGAAAATATTAATTGCAACAGATAAGCCCTTTGCCGCCATAGCGGTGAAGGGCATCCGTGAAGT
>DOZP01000081.1:4602-6007 GCA_003517945.1 Porphyromonadaceae bacterium
CTCACCATGTATGCGTCATGAACACCCCCGGACAAAATGCCAATGCGGTGGCGGAACTTGCTTTAGGGATGATGGTATATGGCGTGCGTAATCTGTTTAACGGCGCTTCCGGTACCGAACTGATGGGTAAAAAACTCGGAATTCATGCATACGGCAATGTAGGACGCAATGTGGCGCGTATCGCCAAAGGCTTTGGAATGGAAATTTATGCCTACGACGCCTTTTGTCCGGCCGATGTCATCGAAAAAGACGGTGTAAAAGCCCTGAATTCGGCTGAAGAACTTTATGAAACATGCCAATTCGTATCGCTCCATATACCTGCTACGGCAGAGACTAAAAATTCCATCAATTACAATCTGTTGTCAAAAATGCCTAAAGGGGCGATGTTGATCAACACAGCCCGCAAAGAAGTCATCAACGAAACAGAAATCATAAAACTGATGGAAGAACGCACGGATTTCAGGTATATGACGGATATTATGCCGGGAAACCACGCCGAATTAGCTGATAAATTTGCAGGACGCTATTTCAGCACCCCTAAAAAAATGGGCGCACAAACGGCGGAAGCTAATATCAACGCCGGTATTGCAGCCGCTAATCAAATCGTAAAATTTCTGAAAGAAGGAGACCGGACTTTTCAGGTCAATAAATAATCGCTGACAATGAAAATAAAACCATTCAAAGGTATACGTCCACCCAAAAACCTGGTTGAACAGATACAATCACGCCCTTACGACGTATTAAATTCGCAAGAAGCGCGTGCGGAAGCGGGGAATAACGAAAAATCGCTCTACCATATCATAAAACCGGAAATCGACTTTCCGGAAGGAACGGACGAACATGATCCGGCTGTTTATGAGAAAGCGGCGGAAAATTTCAAAAAGTTTCAGGAAAAAGGATGGCTCATACAGGACGACCGGGAGCAATACTATGTGTATGCCCAAACGATGAACGGAAAAACACAATACGGACTTGTCGTATGCGCCTGTGTTGATGATTACATGACGGGAAAAATCAAGAAACACGAGCTTACCCGCAAAGACAAGGAAGAAGACCGGATGAAACACGTGCGCATTAACAATGCCAACATTGAACCCGTATTTTTTGCCTATCCCGATAACGGGGAAATTGACAACATTGTCGCTAAGTATACGGATAAGACGCCCGAATACGATTTCACGGCTGAGTTAGACGGTTTTCGCCATACATTTTGGATCATCGGTGACAATAACGACATCCGGCGCATTACGGAATTATTTGAAGCCATGCCGGCGATGTATATTGCCGATGGCCACCACCGTTCCGCCGCCGCCGCTTTAGTCGGAGCGGAAAAAGCCCAACAGCATGCGAACCATTGCGGAAATGAGGAATACAATTATTTCATGGCCGTATGTTTTCCGGCAAA
>DOZP01000081.1:6058-7400 GCA_003517945.1 Porphyromonadaceae bacterium
GATCGAAAAAAAGGGCGAAAACATTTTCAAACCGACAAAATTACACGAATTTTCCATTTACTTGAGTGGAAATTGGTATGCGCTTACAGCCAAGCCGGGTACGTATAACGATAACGACCCGATCGGCGTATTGGACGTAACCATTTCTTCCAACCTGATATTAGACAAAATATTAGGGATAAAAGATTTACGAACGGACAAACGTATCGACTTCGTGGGTGGAATACGCGGATTGGGAGAATTGAAAAAACGGGTTGACAGTGGGGAAATGAAAGTTGCACTGGCGCTTTATCCCGTTTCCATGAAGCA
This sequence comes from Porphyromonadaceae bacterium, assembly GCA_003517945.1. GTDB lineage: Bacteria > Bacteroidota > Bacteroidia > Bacteroidales > Tannerellaceae > Tannerella. Next base: position 6,368 of record DOZP01000081.1, read on the forward strand.
ACTGATCGACATAGCCGATACCGGCAACATCATGCCGCCTAAAACGACCTGGTTCGAACCGAAACTTCGTTCGGGATTGGTGATTCATTCGCTGGACTAACATAAATGATAAAAAACATCATATTTGACATGGGTGGCGTACTGGTTGACGTTCACCGCGAAAGAGCAATTCGAAAGTTCAGAGAAATAGGGGTTTTCGATGCAGACCAGCTCATTGACTCGTACCATCACAAAGGTCTTTTTCTGGACATTGAAAACGGCGATATCGACACAAAAGAATTTTGCCGGTTATTAAGCGAACACGCGGGAAAGAACATTGCCGGGTATGAGATCGAACAGGCCTGGCGAAGCATCGTTTCCGACCCTCCGGCCTACAAGCTTGATTACCTGACGGAACTACGGAAAAAGTACACTCTCTTTATGTTAAGCAATAACAATCCGGTACTCATGGATTCATGGGCTTTTACCAAAGAATTTTCTCCGGCCGGTCGGCCGGTTACGGATTATTTTGACAAAATATATCTTTCTTACCGGATGAAATGCACAAAGCCCGGTGCATTCATTTTCGAGAAAATGATCCGGGACAGTGGTATCCATCCGGCGGAATCCCTGTTCATCGACGATGGTACGCATAATATAGAAACAGCCCAAAAGCTTGGTTTTCAAACTTATCTTGCACAAAACGGATCCGACTGGCGGGAAGATATTTCAAAAATACTGCAAGCCGGGTGATATGTTTCCAAATTACGGCTATGTAAGGAACGGGATAATCCCGATAAACGCAAACTATCTATCAACGGACAGCATATCTTCGACTGATTCAAACAGAAATATCAGAAAATGAGGCGGGCTTAACCTACATTGCTGCCTATCCTTCCCCTCCGCTGATCGTATAAACCCGGTTTTCTTGTCCATTGGCGGCTCCGGGCGCACTATAAATTTTCTTCTCTTCATCATCTGTTGATCCAATGTGGGGTAAACATCCGTCTCTAAATGCGGATAATCTCAAAAAAAAACCGGAAAAAGTTTGGAA
>DOZP01000305.1:0-2979 GCA_003517945.1 Porphyromonadaceae bacterium
TTGCCGGTTCCTCCCGATAGTGAAACGCTTAATACGCGGCCTGCGTTGTTGAGTTTACGGCTTGCTTCAAGACGCCCCGAAACATTGTATCCGTTTCCTTCGGAATGCGCGTTGGATGTGACGGTATTAACCGAATCAAGATCGCTGTTCAGGGTGTACGAATCGCTTATTTCGCGCTGGTTTGTTTTACTGTATGAAAAATCGGGCCTGAAAATAATTTGCGTCAATGTATCGGGGTTCCAGGTCAGGCGCATATTGAATCCCACATTATCATTTACCGTATTGGATTTGGAGTTGTCAAAATCGTATGTATTGCCGGTAGGTAATATATTTTCCGTTTCATTTTTACTTTCGGCGTCATTGTCGGAATGATTATAGCGTACGTTTCCTCCGATCGTCAGCTTCGGGCTGAACTCCTTACTGAAATTGGTTCCGATGTTTCCGGATTGGGTGATGCCGTTTCCGGCCCCAAATCCGCCCATGCCACGCCTTCCTCCGCCGCCCATGCCGCTGAACATAGTCGATGCCAGATCGGAAAACCCCATATTGTTGGTGTTGTTTATGCCGCCGATTATAGAAAGTTGGTCGTTATTAATAAAACGGTTTACCATCAAATTCCCTTCATACCGCTCTTTGTTGCCATATCCGGCAAAAGCGTTTCCGAACCATCCCTGTTTCATGCCCGGCCGGATCGTCAGATTGATGACGGCCTCCTCGTCGCCGTCATCAAAGCCGGTCATCATCGCCATGTCGCTTCTTCTGTCGTACGTCTGGACTTTTTCAACCATTTTGGCCGGCAGGTTTTTGGCGGCGACTTTCGGGTCGTCGGAAAAGAATTCTTTGCCGTCTACCAGGATCTTTTTGATTTGTTTCCCGTTGATTGTGACTGTTCCGTCACTTCCGACTTCGGCCCCGGGCATTTTTTTCAGCAAATCTTCAAGCATGGAGCCTTCCGCTACTTTGTAGGAATCCGCATTGTATTCGACCGTATCTTCCCTGACGGTCACTTCAACCGCTTTGGCCGTAACGACGGCCTCGCCTAACAGGATGCTGTTTTCCTCCATTTCTATTTTGCCGATATTTACCGTTGCGGATGCGCCGGTGATCTGTAACGGTTGGTACAGCGATTCGTATCCTATGAATGAAATATGAAGTAAATAGGTGCCCGGAGCAACGTTTTTCAGTGAAAATTGTCCGTTGTTTCCACTTGCTACACCGGCTTTCATCGTACTGTCTTTGCCGGATAATAGCATGACCGTAGCCGCTTCAATTGCTTCCTGCGTGCTTTTCTCAACAATGGAGCCTTTAACTTCGATTTTTTTGTTTTGTTGCGCCTTCACAGGTAATGATAATAAGGTAAAAAGGCTAATACCTATTAAAACCGACCATTTTCTATTTGCCATAAATATTTCGTGTTTGTATGGAAGATAGACGAAAGGGCGTATTTAAAGTTTAATATTTCATTTCCTTTTAGACTTTATTAACATGATTCGTTTCATGCAAGGTACGATACGCGGTTGACAGTCAAAAATTTTTTGCGAAATAGAAACACGTACAATATGCGCCGATCATGATACGGACGCTTTAAGTCCTTTGATCACGGCGTTTGTGAAACCGGCTTCTTCCATCGCATTTAACCCTCTGATCGTAATACCGCCGGGTGTTGTTACTTTATCTATTTCGGCTTCGGGATGACTCCGGTTCGTTTCGAGTAGAGCCACTGCGCCTTTCAGGGTTTGCATTTCTATGATTTTCGCCTGTTCCGGATGCAATCCGAGTTCTACGGCTCCTGCGATAGCGGCTCTGATATATCTGAAAGCATAGGCAATGCCGCACGAAGCAAGTGCCATACCCGCATTCATCAGACGTTCTTCGACCATGACGGTCAGACCCAGTTCGTCGAACAGTTCCTTGATTGTCGCTGTCTGTTTTTCCGTTGCATTGTATGAGGACATGATATTGACGCTTTCCTGCACTTCTATCGCCGTATTAGGTATAACCCTGAATAATGCGGGTATTTCTTCTTTCTCTTTCAGGTATTCGCAAAGCGTACAAAACGTTACTCCTGCGGCAATGGAAACAAATAGCTGTCTTTCGTAGTCCATTGAAGGTTTTATTTCTTTTATTACGGATTCAAGAAGCCATGGCTTAACCGCCGCGATGATGATATCGGCATGCTTTACAATTTCTTTATTATCAGTAGACACATGTACGTTTTTATTTATATCCGTTATTTTGTCTAACATTTTTTCCGAACGGTCCGAACAATAAATATCAGCAGCTTTTATGCTGCGACTGTTACTTAATCCGCGTACGATCGCCCCCCCCATATTTCCTGCACCGATAATAGCTATTTTCATTGTGTTTGTGTATGTATAAAAAGTAAATTATGCTGCAAATATAAAATAAGCAATAGGTATTTACAAAATAAATATGTTTTTTTCGAAAGTATAGGATACTTTAATATGTATTTTTTTGATTATTTCTGTGAGAATCTGCTTTTAAATTTTATCTTTGCGACCAATAATAGCAAATTTTAAAAGAATATGATATGAATAAAAAATGGATTGCCTGCATATTGTTGTTGTGTGGTTTTATTGCTGCGGAGGCGCAGCATAGTGGTAGCGGTTATGAATTTTCCGCCGTTAAGGAATTGAAAATTACGCCTGTGAAAAACCAGAGTCGTTCGGGCACCTGTTGGTCATTCTCCGGAGTGGGTTTTATAGAGTCGGAACTATTGCGTATGGGAAAAGGGGAATACGATTTGTCGGAGATGTTTATTGTCAACAAATCGTATATAGATAAAGCCGACAAGTATGTCCGTCTTCACGGTTTCCTGAATTATGCACAGGGAGGTTCTTTTGATGATGTCCTGTATGCATTTAAGCACTACGGGGCTGTGCCGGAAGAGGTGTATCGCGGACTTAACTACGGAGATACCATACATATCCATGGGGAGATGGAAAAATCTTCGTTTGC
>DOZP01000305.1:2996-4829 GCA_003517945.1 Porphyromonadaceae bacterium
TGCCCACGAAGGAATCATAACGTCTTACTTAGGCGAAATACCTGAAAAATTTACTTATAAAGGGAAAGAATATACACCTGAAAGTTTCGGCCGGTCATTAGGCCTGAATATGGATGATTACATTTCATTAACCTCTTATTCGCACGAACCGTTTTATTCGGCATTCGCGCTTGAGATTCAGGATAACTGGCGTTGGGCGCGTTCGTATAACCTGCCGCTTGACGAATTAATGCAGGTTTTTGAAAATGCGATCCATACGGGTTATACAGTTGCCTGGGCATCGGATGTTAGTGAAAAGGGCTTTTCACGCGATGGTATCGCCGTTATACCTGATATTGAATATATGGAAACGACAGGTTCCGACCAGGATCGCTGGGTAGGACTTTCCGCTATGGAAAAAGAGGCAAAAATCAGAGAATTGGCGAATAGCCCATGCAAAGAAATTGAAGTAACCCAGGAGATGCGTCAGGAAGCATATGATAATTACGAAACAACGGATGATCATGGTATGCTGATTTATGGTATAGCCCAAGACCAGAACGGTAAAAAATATTATATGGTAAAAAATTCCTGGGGTAATGCCGGTAAATACAACGGAATGTGGTATGCGTCAGAGGCTTTTGTTGCATATAAAACGATGAGTATAGTGGTTCACAAAGATGCTGTTCCGGCATCCGTGAAAAATAAATTAGGCATCAGGTAGTATGGAGTCGTTGTTGGAGCAAACGGATGTCGTACGTCAGAAGGGGCGTCGCTGGCGTAAGATAAGAAATACGATTTTTCTGGTCGTACTGCTGGGATTTGTTGCCTGGGGAGGCATACGCTATTATTATCCTTTTGCCGAAGGAGTTAAATCCGGCAAACTGAATTATGTGGTATATAAAGGGTTGATCTTTAAAACCTATGAAGGAAAACTGATCCAGTCGGGAATTAAGCCTTCCGAATCCGGCGGCATCCAGTCTAATGAGTTTGTTTTTTCCGTAGCGAAAAAAGATATAGCGGAAAAACTGATGCATGCAGGAGGTAAAACCGTAGAACTGCACTATACCGAATATTTCGGAGCTATACCGTGGCGGGGGTATTCGCGGTATGTTGTTGATGAGATTGTCAGTATTTCGGATGAAAAAGAAATTCAGGAAATTGAAAGTCTGTCCGCCGATTCGATGGAACTGTAGCGATTGTATGTGCTCTCCGGGCAACCGGATAGGTTAACGGTTTTACCAAAAAATAAACGCTAATCATTAAATTATAACAGCATGTTTCGTATAGGATGTCACTTATCAATATCTAAGGGCTATGAAGCTATGGGAAGGGACGCTTTGTCGGTAGGCGCTAATACGTTTCAGTTTTTTACGCGGAATCCGCGCGGCGGAAGCGCTAAAGTGATAGATGAAAAAGATATTGAAAAATTCCTGCAAATAGCAAAAGAGCATGATCTGGCCTGTTTTCTTGCACACGCGCCCTATACCATGAATGTATGTGCTGCAGACGCTTATATACGCAAGTTTGCGCTTGATATGATGGTAGATGATCTGCAGCGTATGGAATATTTTCCGGGGAGTTTGTATAACTTTCATCCCGGAAGTCATGTGAAACAAGGGGTTGAGGTTGGTATTCGTTTTATTATAGACGCGTTGAACGAAGCTCTTAGGCCTGAACAAACTACTACTGTGCTTCTTGAAACAATGGCGGGTAAAGGCAGCGAGATCGGCCGCTCATTTGAGGAACTGCGTATGATACTGGACGGTGTTAAGCTATCTGAAAAAATGGGTGTTTGTATGGATACATGCCATGTGTATGATGCCGGGTATGATATCGTGAATAACCTGGACG
>DOZP01000305.1:4954-5151 GCA_003517945.1 Porphyromonadaceae bacterium
AACTGAAACATCTGCCGTTTTATCTGGAAACGCCGAACGAGCTTCCCGGTTATGCCGAAGAAATAAAGCGTTTGAAAAGTCTCTATAATGGGTGAATCGGAGATTGTTTTATCGCCTTAATATCATAAATCCGTTTTTGAATAAGAGCGGATTTATTTTGTAATTATTAACACTAACGGCACAGAGACCCGTGATGG
>DOZP01000305.1:5268-5981 GCA_003517945.1 Porphyromonadaceae bacterium
ACAAATAATTTAAATTAATTTATAGTCAGTACTTATCATGAATAAAATGTCTGAGTTACATGAATTTACCCAATTATTCAATGATTACCGGGGGCGGTTTATCCATTTTGCTTATACTTATGTAGGAGACGAAATGGTGGCTGAGGATATTACTCTCGAAAGCCTGATGAGTTATTGGGAAAATCGTTTCAGTCTGGAGCCGGGTTCCAATATCCCGGCTTATATCCTGACTATTATCCGGAATAAATGTCTGAATTATCTTCATCACCTACGTATTCGCCAAAATGCGGAAGAGTATTTGCAAATGATGGATAAGTGGGAATTAGACTTGCATATTTCTTCTCTGAAAGCTTTTGATCCAAGTCATGTATTCTCGGAGGAAATTGAGCGAATTGTTGACGATACGCTTAACCGCCTGCCGGAACAAACCCGTCTTATTTTTATGAAGAGCCGTTATGAAAATCTGAGTCATAAGGATATTTCTGCTCAGTTAGGTATTTCCACAAAAAGTGTAGAGTTTCATATAACCAAAGCTTTGAAGGCTCTACGGATTTCCCTGAAAGATTACTTTCCTATATTTCTTCTGTTTTCTGAATTGTTCTGAAATAAAGGCTATTACGTGTTGTTTCATTGAAAAATTATTAATTATTTTTCTATTTATAAAAGAAAAAAGCATTTTCCGTTAGGGATGTTCCGGTGTTATTTGTTTTTAT
>DOZP01000057.1:0-1041 GCA_003517945.1 Porphyromonadaceae bacterium
TCCTTTACATAGTGAAGAAATAGATACAATATTCAACAATGTACAGTTGAAAGAAGTCGTCATACAATCCTTTAAACAAGACAACCGACTGAAGACCGCGCCGTTGTCCGTATCAGTCGTAACCGGAACCGAGATCCGCAACCGTAGCATTACGGATATCAAAGAATTCAGCTCGTTTATTCCCAACTTCTTCATGCCCGACTATGGGTCTAAACTCACATCGCCGGTATATATCCGCGGGATCGGTTCGAAGATCAATGCTCCTTCCGTCGGGCTCTATGTGGATGGTGTTCCTTATTTTGAAAAATCGGCTTTCGATTTCGATCTGGCCGAAATTGCCAATATCGAAATACTACGCGGCCCGCAAGGGACACTTTACGGACGAAACACGATGGGAGGTATCATTAATATCTATACCCGGTCGCCTTTTACCTATAAAGGTACTACGATCAGGGGAGGCCTTGGTACTTATGCGGATCGTACGGCCGGCCTTTCCCACTATGGAAAGATCAACGAGACTTTCGGATATACCTTTTCCGGCGATTATTCTCACCGGGGAGGCTTTTTTACGAATCAGTACACGGGTAAAAAAGCGGATGAATCGAATGCCGGATCAGGGCGGATACGTCTTGAATGGCGACCGGCCGGGCAATGGACATTTCAGTTGCAAAGTTCGGTTGACTATTCCGACCAGGGCGGTTATCCCTATGCACAGGTAGATTCCGCCACGCAAAAGCCGGGGGCGGTAAATTATAACGATTACAGTTCATATAAACGGCTCATTTCCACTACCGGCCTTACGGTCGGCTATATCGGCAAATCATTCAGTCTGAACAGTCAAACCGCCTTTCAGTATCTTACCGACGAACAGGGTATCGATCAGGATTTTACCGCGGCCGACATTTACTTTGCCCGTCAGGATCAGACACAACGGATGCTCTCGCAGGAGATCAACCTCAAATCAAATACGGGTAAGAACTATCAATGGCTCTTTGGCGCTTTCGGCTTCCGGCAGGGAGTAGATAATGAAGTGATCCTTGA
>DOZP01000057.1:1116-3044 GCA_003517945.1 Porphyromonadaceae bacterium
GGTCTCCGGTACGACTATGAAAAGGCTTCCACCGGTTACACAGCCTACAAACAAACGGCTGATACCCGTATGGAGACAGATGCCTACGATAATGATCTGAAATTTGACCAGTTGACACCCCGTATTGTGCTTCAATACCTTTTTCCGTCCAACCAAACCCTGTATGCCTCCGTTACCAAAGGTTATAAAACCGGGGGGTTCAATACCTCGTTCGAGCGGGAAGAAGACCGGTCGTTCAAGCCTGAATACAGTTGGAATTACGAATTGGGCAGTAAACTGCATTTCTCCGACAATCGCCTGCGGACTGAGATCGCTCTGTTCTATATAGACTGGCGCAACCAGCAGATTTACCAGGTTCTGCCGAATGGCCGGGGACAGATGTTGAAGAATGCCGGCCGTTCCTTTAGCAAAGGGGTAGAGATAAGCGTGCAGGCCAACCCCGTTAACGGGCTTATGCTACAAGCCGGTTATGGTTTCACATATGCGAAGTTCAAAGACTACAAACAGAGTGAAACCATTGATTATTCGGACAATTACCTCCCGATGGCGCCGGCTCATACACTTTCGATCGGCGCCGATTACACCCTTTCATACGTGGGGCCCCGAATTGATCAACTCACGTTTAGTATGTCGTATAACGGCACCGGAAAATTCTATTGGAATGATAATAATAAAGTGAGTGAACCCTACTATGGGATCCTGAACGGACGCATTGCGGCAACAATGGGAGTTGTCAGTCTCGCTGTCTGGGGAAAAAACATCGGACGGCAAGACTATACGGCCTATTATTTTGAAACCTCCGGCAAAGGGTTTGCCCAAAAAGGAAAACCTTTTACCTGTGGTGTCGATCTATCGTTTCATTTTTAGTAACACAGACCTTTTATGCACATAGATAAGTTAAAAACAGGCAAACTGGGCACCTTTTTCTGTCTCTACATTGCCCAGTCCATCCCGATGAGTTTTTTTTCTACCGCACTTCCGGTGATGATGCGGCAGGAGAATTTTTCACTGACGACCATCGGGCTGCTTCAACTCATCAAACTACCCTGGATACTCAAGTTTCTGTGGTCTACGTTCATAGACAGGCGGATGGAGACAGTGCACGACTATAAACGATGGATTATTTCCGCCGAACTGGTATATGCCGCTTTAATTTTTATCATCTCTTTCCTCGACTTTAAAGCCGACTTCTATTTCATTCTTCCGCTCATCATCCTGGCTTTCATTGCATCGGCCACCCAGGACATTGCCACCGATGCACTGGCCGTCCTGTCTTTCAGCCGGAACGATAAAAGCCTTGTAAACAGTATGCAATCGATGGGTAGTTTTGGAGGAACATTGCTGGGAAGCGGCGTCTTGCTACTGCTTCTGCATAAAATAGGATGGAGTGACATGCTGCCGTTCCTCGCCCTGTTCGTATTCATTGCTTTACTACCGCTGGTACTGAATCGCCGGATGCAGATTCATCGGGACACACAATCCGAACGTGCCAAACGGGCGGATATGTTCTATTTTTTTACCCGGAAAGGCATCTATAAACAAGTCGGTTTCCTTTTTCTGTGCTATTCAGGCCTGATCGGCATACTCGCTATGCTGAAACCTTACCTGGTAGACCTGGGATATGATATGAAACAGATTGGAGTTATGAACGGAATGGCCGGTACATTTGTCGGTTTTCTTGCCGCTTTTGCAGGTGGTTTCATTGTACGCCGGCTGGGACGATTCCGGTCACGCCTTTTGTTCGCCGGCAATATCATTGTAACGACGGCCTGGTTCCTGGTTTTGTCATTCATCCATCCGGAAACCTGGATGCTGTATACCGGTATTTTTCTGCTTTGGGGAAGCTATGGAATGGCAACGATTATTGTCTATACCACTGCCATGGATTGCGTACGTCCGGGAAGAGAAGGTACGGACTTTACCGTACA
>DOZP01000033.1:0-1493 GCA_003517945.1 Porphyromonadaceae bacterium
GTTCCGCGCCATTCGTCGCCGTTCTTTTTCAATATACAGATACCCGTAATGCTGTTATCAGGTGTTTTAAGTACAACACGATAGCTGTTTTTCAGGCTGTCGGAACGATTTTCCGCATGCCATATTGTATGATTCGATTGTACGGACGCAGATGTTCGCTTAACAGTCGGCGATACGGACGCACAACCGGCAAGAAATACGGATACGATGCCGATCAGGAAGCATTTTACGAATACCGGACAGGAAAAAATTTTCATATTTATTGTTTTTCAATTTTTCATACCCGGGATTCCGGATACGGAATTCAGGATTTTATTCGGCAAACAGACGATCATCGATCGTTGTATTCACCTGTACATTTTTAAGAGTGATCGTTGTTTTGTCGCCGCTCTTTTCAATCAATTCAACCGAACGGATACGGTTATCAGCCTTATTGACAAATAATTGTATGGAAGAAAACATATCTTTTATTTCCTTTTTCCCGGGAGTCAGAACCACTTTATAATCATCCTTACCAATCATAAACCGCGTGTCAAAATCAGGAGAATCAATCAACCCGCTTCCGCTAACGCCTCCTGCCATGACCTTACTGATTTCTCCGAACATCTTACTTGATTTAACGGGTACTTTGTTTGTCTTGTCGCCTGATGTCATCCGCACATTTTGTCCATCCATAGAAAACACGTATTTATACGGCGTTATATATTCCCAACGTATCTTGTTTGTTTTCTTATAGTACATCTTACCTTCCGACGTCACTTTATCATCCATAAAAGACAATTCTTTGACCTGGGTAAAATCGCCCTGCATCGTTTTCATATCGCCGGCCGACTTGGTAATCTTACTTACTATTTCATCTTTCTGCTCTTTTGTTGCATCCTGATATTGTGCGGATACCGAAAATACACACAGCAACATTCCTATTAATAAAACCACCGGATTTTTCTTCATAACTTTTTAATTGACAATGTTTCTTGATATTATTCCATTCAAAATATCTTTATTAAGACTATTTATCGCCTTACGGGTTTAAATTCATGCCTGCGAAACCGGATGTTTCCTTTTTACGCCGGACGGGTAAGGAATGCAACGCCGATCATAATGAAAAGAACGCCGACCCAGCGTGTCAGAGGCACCGTTTCCTGAAAAATGAAGACAGCAGCCAGCGTACCGAATATATAACTGATACTTATCAGCGGATAGGCAAGTGACAAATCATTGTGTTTGAGGATATAAAACCATATAACCGAAGCCATAATCATGGAAAGCCCGGATGCAAGCAGCCACCAGTTAGTACAGATATCCCGGAAAAATTTCCAAGTCCAGGTAAACCGTTCCATCTTTTCGAGGCCGAATTTCAGAAAAACCTGCCCTGACGCCAGAAACAGGCACTGCACGACAGAGCAACATATTAATTTAAACATGATGATAAAAGTATAAATGAGTGAGATTTATTTCTGTAATGATTATATATCAGTATTCGTTTTACACCT
>DOZP01000033.1:1523-4028 GCA_003517945.1 Porphyromonadaceae bacterium
CTGTTCTTGCGGAGACAGGTCGCCGCGACATAGACTGCCAGCGCAGAAGAAGAAAACGATTCACCAAACAGATGTTTATATTGCATAATGGGGAGATCACCGAAAAACCGCACAATCGCATCACGGTATACCTTATCGTTCTCCGGATGTGTATTCAATCCTGTCAGAACAGCGTCGATATCCGACAATCCGCATCCTGCTTTGGCAAGCATTTCGTCCAGCCTTCTCCGTAACTGGTCGTTCGTCGGTTTATACATCAACTCAACATCGCTTATCCGGCAGATCGTATTCCCGTTTTTCTCCGAACCCAGTAACATACTGACAGCCGCTTCACCCGCAAAACATTTTTGTTTAGGCGACGGACCGGTTGCAAAATCCCATATACCGATCCGTTCGAAAAACTTGAAATAATCATTGGTCAACTCATCATATCCGCCTACCAGCGCCGTTTTGATACGTTTTTGTTCAAACTGCATAAAAGCATCCAGCAAAGCATTTTCGAATGATGTTCCGCGATGTACGAATGTATTGTTGTATCCGTGACATTTCAGGTCTATGGCAACCGATGAGCTAAGTATATTATGTGTAGACTGCATAAAAAAAGTCGGCTGAAGAAATTTCTCGTCATTTTCCATGATCGACCACAGGAATTTTTCCGTATTTTCGATACATCCCAGCCCCGTACCGCTGATAATCGCATCCGGCATTTCCACCGAAGCCTCCTTCAGTGTCAGGCGCGACATCATCACGGCACGTTTCAACAACACACACATACGCCGCGCCGCCAACGGAGAAAAATGATCTTTGAAATCAGGATCTATGGTCGGCACACGCATCCCGTCGTAAAGAACCGGATTATCAAACCACTCATCCGACAACGGCTTTTGCGCCGATATTTGATTTGCTGACTGTATATATACTGACATAGTCTGTTAAATTTTCGATAAGACAATAGCGGAATCGTTCCCCCCGAAACCAAACGAGTTAGACAGGATATGCCTTACCGGGCGTACCGGTTCGGGGTTCATGACAGGTACAAAGTTATGTTCTTCAATTTTATTCCGGAAATTCATATTTACCGGCAAAAAGTTATGCGCAATGGCAAGTAACGACACAACGGCTTCAAAACTACCAGCGGCACTCGTTGTATGGCCCGTATAGGCTTTTATGGAAGCAATCGGCGGTACGTTTTCGCCAAAAAATTTCATGGCTGCCAATCCTTCCGTCAAATCATTGTTCGGCGTACCCGTACCATGCGCATTGATGTAATCAATATCTTCCGGTTTCAGTCCCGCATCTTCGACGGCCCCTTTCATTGCAAGATAAGGCCCCAGTCCGTCGGGCGACGAAGCCGTCGGATGATAGGCGTCGCACACATTCCGGTAACCCGCCACCTTACCGATCGGTTTTACGCCGCGACGCTCCGCCGTTTCGGAAGACTCAAGTACCAGATAACCGGCGCCCTCACCCAGGTTAATACCCGCGCGGTCGCGGTCAAACGGCCGGCAGACGTCCCGGTCAAGAATCATCAGCGTATTAAAGCCATTGACATGATAACGGGAGAGACATTCCGTCCCGCCCGCAACCACAATATCCGCACGACCGCTTTTGATCATATCGGCGCCCATCATGATTGTATTGGCCGACGACGAGCAGGCTGTCACAATCGTTGATATCATACTAAAACCACCGATATAGTCAGCGATCTGCCCCGTACAGGCGCCGCAATCGTTTAATTCGATGTAAGCGTTTTTCGAATCGTTATGCAGAAAATCCGAATACATCTGTTCGGCCTGATCCATACCACCTACGGTTATGCCCGAAAGGAATGCCACACGCAATGACGAACGGTCGTCAAGCCGCGCTTGCCGCAAAGCCTCTTTGACAGCAGGTATCCCAAGCAATGAGGAACGAATGAAAGCCGCCGATGACGGGATACCCAGCATCTCGCAAAGTTCGTCGTTGCTATGCTTTACTTCACCGACCGGAAGATCGGTATGCGAAGTTTTAAGATACTTTATCGGCTCCACTCCCGACCGTTGATTGACAAGTGCGTCAAGAGTAGCGGCTTTATCCATTCCGAGGGCGGATACGACACCCGCTCCGGTGATATAGATTTCTTTATTCATTTTGTTTATCCTGTCTTATTTTGTTCTGTTAGCCTGCACGTATTCCGCCATTGTACGAACGGATTTGAAAATTTCCTTACCCTGGGCAGGATCTTTCAATTTAATACCGTAATTCTTTTCAAGCAACACGATAAGCTCAAGGGCGTCAATGGAGTCAAGACCCAATCCGTCGCCAAACAATTCGCCGTCATCAGCGATATCCTCCGGCTTAACTCCTTCCAGATTCAGCACCTTAATAATCTCATTTTTCAATTCCAAAATCAATTCATCCATAGTTTTATCTATTTATATAGTTAATAAAAAATTCCCTGCTAACGTCGTTTCAGCATTTATCATATAATTCGTCCAGATTGTCATCCGTCAAAGGCATCATCAG
>DOZP01000017.1:0-742 GCA_003517945.1 Porphyromonadaceae bacterium
CGTGGAATACTTGAACCGGGCTTCCGGGATACATGGGTAAATAGTTGAGCGTTGGAAATGAGAAATAAAACAGTAAGATGATGAAAAAAATACAAATCACAGCGCCCGGAAGCGTACGGGTGGTTGAAGCGGAAAAACCGGAGTTAACACCGGGGCATGTGCTGTTGAAAACAGGGTATGTCGGGTTTTGCGGTTCGGATCTGAATACATTCCGGGGACTGAACCCGTTGGTGAAACTTCCGGTTGTTCCCGGACATGAAATAGGAGCGGTGATTGAAGCGGTTGCGGACGATGTTCCTTCACACCTGAAAGCGGGAATGCATGCAACCGTAAATCCGTATACAAGTTGCGGAAAATGCCCGGCCTGCCGGAACGGACGCCCCAATGCATGCGAATTTAATCAGACCTTGGGCGTGCAGCGTGACGGCGCCATGTCGGAATATAGTTCCGTTCCGTGGGAAAAGGTAATTGCAGACAATGCAATCTCTGTCCGCGACTTTGCGCTTGTCGAACCGATGAGTGTCGGGTTTCATGCCGTAGACCGGGCCATGGTGACTGATAATGATACGGTGATGGTTATCGGTTGCGGTATGATAGGCGTTGGCGCTATCGTTCGCGCCGCCATAAGAGGCGCGAAAGTGATCGCTGTGGATGTGGATTATAAGAAACTGGAACTGGCCCGGCGTCTCGGAGCGGAGTATACAATCCATTCGCAAGAAGACAATCTGCACGAACGTGTCCG
>DOZP01000017.1:788-2692 GCA_003517945.1 Porphyromonadaceae bacterium
TATACCGGCCGTGTTGTCTGTATTGGGTATGCGAAAGAAAAGATACCGTTTGATACCTCGTATTTCGTGAAAAAAGAGTTGAATATTCTGGGATCCCGAAACGCTATGCCGGAGGATTTCAGGGCTGTAACGGAATATATGAAAAAGGGACTTTGCCCGGTTGACGAACTGATTACTGCTGTTTATATCCCGGAAGAAGCGCAGGCGGCTCTTGATAAATGGTCGGATTGTCCCGGTGATGTTTTTCGGATTTTAATACGTTTTTGATTATGATATTCCCGTTAATTGATGCGCATGCACATCTCTGGCTCCGGCAGGATACGGAAGTGGAAGGAAAAAAAATAAAAACGCTGGATAACGGCAAGTCCGATTTTATGGGGGAAGTACGCCAGATGCTTCCTCCTTTTATGATTGACGGAAGGAATACGGCGGAGGTATTTCTTTCGAATATGGATTATGCGCAGGTTTCCGCAGCCGTTATCACGCAGGAATATATCGACGGGTTGCAAAATGATTATTTGTTTGAAATACAACAAAAATATCCGGAACGTTTTTTTTGCTGCGGTATGATAGATGTTCGCGTGCCCGGTTTTTACGCCCATGCGGAACAATTGATAAAACAAGGTTTCAGGGCGATAAAAATTCCCGCAAACAGGCTTGTGACACTAAACGGAAAAATACTGCTTACAGGCGAAGAGTTAATGCGGGTTTTTAAACTGATGGAGGATCGCGGCGTCATGCTTTCGATTGACCTGGCTGACGGAACGGAGCAGGTTGCTGAAATGAATGAAATCATTTCGGCATACCCGGCGCTCAGAATCGCCATCGGACATTTCGGTATGGTGACCCGCAAAGGTTGGCAGGAACAGATAAAACTCGCAAGGAATGAACATGTAATGATAGAATCAGGAGGCATTACGTGGCTTTTCAATGATGAGTTTTATCCTTTTACGGGAGCTGTCCGGGCCATTAAGGAAGCGATTGAACTGGTCGGTATTGAAAAATTAATGTGGGGTTCCGACTATCCCAGAACGATCACAGCTATAACGTATCGGATGTCATACGATTTTATTATAAAGTCAAATATTCTTACGTATGAAGAAAAATTACTATATTTGGGCAAAAATGCGGAACAATTTTATCGTTTCGTGAATTTACCGGAACTACCCTACATTAAAAATATGTCGGAGTAAGTGGTATATGTAATATAAGTCGATTATTTAGTTTTTTTGAAGTATGAAAATAAGTAAAACAAACGGTTATCCTCAGAAGGCGTTTACGACGCCGGTGAAACGTTATTGTCAGACACTGGACTTAAAGGATGATCCGGAATTAATACAGGAATATATCAAGCGGCATAGCGAGGCGCATCAATGGCCCGAAATCAGGGAAGGGATCCGTTCGGTCGGCATTCTCGAAATGGAAATATACATTATCGGGACGCGTCTTTTTATGGTAGTGGAGACACCGCTTGATTTTGAGTGGGACATCGCTTTTGAAGAATTAGCAAAACTGCCTCGCCAGGCTGAATGGGAAGAGTATATGTCCATATTCCAGCAAGCGGATGCCAACGCCACTTCCGCTGAAAAATGGAAGTTAATGGACCGGATCTTTCATCTGTACGAATGAAATCAAATCTCGGATATTCTATAAACGATTGTACTAATTTTAAATAATTGAATTATGAAAAATCTATTGAATCTTATTTTCGCTTCCTTGCTGGTATTGCCATTAACAATGAATGCCCAACAGCAAAACTATCCTGCGGGAACCACCCCCAACGAGCACAACATTAACGGAGCAGACTATCCGCGCATTGGAGAAGACAGGCGGGTACACTTCAGAATACACGCTCCCAATGCCCAGAAGGTAGAAATCAGTTTCCGGGGCGAAATGACGAAGGA
>DOZP01000288.1:0-2754 GCA_003517945.1 Porphyromonadaceae bacterium
AATGCCAAAATTGACAAATCAGGTACAGATTGGGATGAAATTGATTATAAATCAGGGCTTTCTATTGGATACCGGTTTCGAATCAAAAAACCTGCACCTCAATCGTTTCATTATGATATGGATCTAAATATAGGGGCAAAATTTTGGAAATCCAGTAGATATAGAAATGCTACAGATGGTAATCCTTATATCTATATGTCTTCTAATGGAATCCTTTTAACTTCTGTCGGAATCACAGCAAACTATTCGTTATTCAATAAATGCAGTGTGGGGTTAGGGATGGAGCCTGCTTATTATTTTAGACCGAACATGAATGAGATAAAAAATAAGTTTGACATTCCCCTCGTAGCTAAAGTAGCATACGATCTCAAAGTCGTTGAAGTAGGAATTGTCGGTAAATATGGGACTGTGAATCTATTTGAAACAGAATATATGAAATCCGGTAAAATTCGCGAAATTCAACTATCGCTATTTATCCCTTTTTAAAAAACATATATTAACAAGGTGGTTGATAGATTAAAATCTCTGTTTGAAATGAAATCTAAATTTATTTTATTCGTCCTTCCGTTTCTTATGATGGCCTCCTGTTCGGTCGGTTATGATGTGGATATGTTAAAGTCGGACGAACCGGAATGTATTATCGTAAGCGCTCTTTTGAATCCGGCAAAGCCTGTGCAAGTTGAGTTGTACAGGCTGCAAAACGATGGCAACCTGTATAGCTACACAGCGTTAAAAGGCGCGAATGTGATTATTCGGGAAGAGCAAAAAATCATATATGACGGCGTGTGTGAGGAGTCTATGGTAAAGATTGATTATTTTCCCCTGACAAACGCATCGTATTCGATTGAAGTATCTTTTGAAGGCCTGAAAACGGTAAGAGCCCATACACAGGTGCCTCCGGTAATAACATGTACTTCCTCCTTTCATCTTGGCGAATATAGGGGTGATTTTGATTATATCATTGAATTAAATGCTTTTGAAATACCTCCGGCAGAAAAAATCGGTATGTGGGTCACTTCCTACGAGGTTTGTGAAAATGACGAGGAAGTGCAATACAATGAGATGTATACCAAAAACGCTTTCGTCGATAAGACAAATAGTGTAGCGGGTATGCCTGTCAAAAACGAAACGGTCGGGTCTATTTACCACAATGGTTTTCTCCGGGTAAAAAATAAAAATTTGCCGTTTCTCGACGAACTTGTTTTCACACCCAATTATGTAATGGACGCACGCCTGCCACAACGTAATTTGGTACAAACCGGGATTAAGGTCAAAGTAATGACGGCAAGTCCCGAGTATGACCAATTCTGCAAAAGCCTTTATGAGCAAAAATCTATGATCGTATACGAAGGTGATATTTCGTCTATTTTTTTTCAACCTAAAACGGTCTATTCCAATATTGAAAACGGTCTTGGGATATTTGCCGGAGTGAGTGAAATGAATTATGTGTTTGATTTGCCGACAAGAGGTTACTAATAAGAATGCTTAGATGATAAAGAAAGGTTTGTTGTTTTTAATATGCCTGATTGATTTGCCGGTTTTCGCACAATTGACGATTGAAGGTGATAGTGCGCAAGTCTCCCTGTTTGATTCGCCCGTTCAATTGAGCGAAGTGATCGTCAGTTCGCGGGTCAGAAATATGCAAAGCAGGGGAATCGGCAATTTCCGGATGAATCCCTCACAACTGAACGTATCTCCTTTGTTTTTGGGAGAAAGGGATATTGTGAAAACATTGCAGTTTTTACCTGGGGTATCCGCAGGGATGGAAGGATCGTCTCAACTGAATATCCGTGGCGGCACGAATGACCAGACTTTGTACCTGCTGGACGATGTGCCTGTATATAACCAAAATCATACGTTTGGTTTCTTTTCGATTTTCAATCCGGATGTAATTAAGAACGTTGAATTATATAAAGGAGGTATTCCGGCACAGTATGGCGATAGACTATCGGGAGTTGTTTCCGTATCGTTAAAAGACGGGGATTACGCGAAGCATCATACGTCTGTTTCGATGGGGTTACTGGCTCTTACCCTTGCTTCCGACGGCTATATCATAAAAGATAAGCTGAGTTATACTATTGCAGGCAGGCGTTCTTTCCTTGATTTGCTTTATAATGGCGTCATGTCGCTGGCGGAGGAAGATGAAAGCGCGATCGCCATGATCTCGTTTTATGATATCAATGGTAAACTCTCTTGGAAAATAAATGACCGGAACCATCTTTCCTGGCAGGTATACAACGGATTTGACGATATTTACGGCGCCAGCAAAACGAACGATGAGGATGGTAAGTATTCGGAAAAGGTCGGAAACGGCTGGAATACATTCATGACGTCGTTCCGGTATTATTCACAACTCAACACCAAGCTGCTGTTTTCAAATACGGTCTATTATACTACCCTTGATAATTTCAATTATCATAGAAGTAAAAGTCATGTTGCAGATACAAAGTACAAAACGGAAAACGGCGAGTCGTCCCTGTTAACCGAATTTGGCGGGAAAATTACTTTTGAACATTGCGTTTCGGAAAAGAATACGTTTTTTTACGGACTGGAAGGGGCTTATCAAAAATTTACTCCCGGCTATATCTATCGGGAGAAGAACAATCAGAAGATTGCATATTACACGGATCATCTGGAACTTGTCAAATTTTCCGGATACGCTAATCATGAGTTTAGCTATGAACAATTTTCCCTGAATGCGGGAATTCGCGCGTCTTTATATGATAATATGAAAAATAAGCGGTTTGCCGTTGA
>DOZP01000288.1:2768-3499 GCA_003517945.1 Porphyromonadaceae bacterium
GGATATGATTACATGTCGCAACCGGTTAACACCATCAATGAAATGAATTACAATGTTCAGACAGACTTCTGGATTCCTTACCAGGAAGATAAATTGTCGAAATCCTCACAGATATCATTCGGTTGGAAAAATTATACAACGTCTGCTCTGCACATTTCCGTGGAGGCTTATTACAAAAAAATGTTCAACCTGTTGCTCATCCGGAATCTGGAAAATTACCTGGATTTTCATACCGACTTTGAAACCGGAAGCGGCAGTTCGGCAGGCGTGGAGTTTATGGGCGAATATACAAAAAACAAATTTACGGTCTGGGCGTCATATACCTTGTCGAAAGCCCGTCGTACCTTTGGAGATAAAACGTTTCCTTTCAAATATGACGCTCCGCACAGTATTTCCGCTTTTGGTAATTATATGCTGAAAAAAAGCGAGAAAAAAGAATCTTCCGTATCCGTCAACATACAATACAAGACCGGATATCCCTACTATATCCCGAATATAGTGTATCCAAGTCCCGGATTACCCACCCATCCCATTGGATATTTAGAGATAGACGATGTATTCAATGTGGAATACATTCCCCATAGTCCCAATACCCGGTTAAGGGATTATTTCCGGGTAGACCTGAACTATACGCTGGAGAAAAAACTCAAACGAGGAACTATTACCTGGCAATTTTCCCTTCTTAACGTAACGAACCGGAGCAATCCTTATACTGTTTATATGAAAGACGG
>DOZP01000010.1:0-2479 GCA_003517945.1 Porphyromonadaceae bacterium
TTGGATAAGAATCTGACATTGGAAACACTTGCCGAAATCGCTTGTTTCTCACCTTTTCATTTTCAGCGGATATTCAAAAGCGTAGTCGGAGAATCGCCCAAACAACTAATCAAAAGGCTAAGATTGGAGGCTGCCGCTCATATCATTTCCCTCTCCCCACAAAAAAGCATTCTTGAAGTTGCGCTGATTGTCGGATTCAGTTCATTAGAAGCATTTTCAAGGGCATTTAAGGATTATTATTCGGTAAGTCCCGACACATTCAGGAGTTTTGATGAAGCAGAAAAACTGAAAATCACCAAAATGGTAAATCTCCAACGAATCACATGGAATGCCTCTTCCGTTTTATTAGACAATTATGAAAACGGAGCTAAGAAGTGCGAATATGATGTTCAGGTGGTATCCCGACCTGCAATAAAATTCTACCACATCAGAACAACACTTGAGTCTTCCCAAGAAATATCCGATAATTTTTCAAAAGCCCGGAAATGGGCTGTCGCACAATATGATGTCAGTTCCGAAGCACAGCTTTTCGGCATTATAAAAGACTACCCATTTTTTACATCCCTTGACCATTGCCGATACCTTGCCTGTGTCGCCCTTAGTAACAAGACTGATATTACAAAATCCCACAAATACGAAGAATTACCCGCTGGCATGTACGCATCTTTCATTGTAAAAGGAGGCATACACGAATTACTCAAAGCGGCATCCTACTTGCATCATCAGTGGATACCCGACAGTGGTTACAACATATCTCCTGACCACGTTATTCAAATACCATTGAAAGACCCTATTTCTACTCCTTACGATGAAAACGAGTGGCAGGTCTTCTTCAAACTGCTAAAAGCATAATCGCAAGAATTGTTAAGCGGTTCGCAACTTATGTGAAATCCAATCAAATTTGCCCCTCTAATTTTGCATACAAATTCAATAACAAAAAGAGTATGATTAAATTAGAGAATGTTACGAAAGTTTTTCAAACCAAAGAAGAAGCCTTCACAGCTTTGAAAAACATCAATTTTGTTTTTAATGATGGCGAATATATCGCCATAGTCGGCAAGTCGGGTAGCGGAAAATCCACGTTCCTGAATATGATTGCCGGCATTGACTATCCCACAAAAGGAAGCGTTGAGATAAACAATACCATTACAGCCCATTTGAATGAAAGCGAACTGGCTTTGTGGAGAGGCAAAAATATTGGTATCATATTTCAGTTCTTTCAACTGATTCCCACACTTACCGTGATGGAGAATATCTTGCTGGCTATGGAGTTCGTAGATGTTGTTCCAAAAGCCGAGCGTGTTCAAAGGGCAAAAAAACTGCTCGAACAAATGGATATACTCGAACAGGCAAACAAGATGCCTGCCTCTCTCTCCGGCGGACAACAACAGCGGGTTGCCATTGCACGGGCATTAGCCAACGACCCGCCTATCATTATTGCTGACGAACCTACCGGAAATCTCGACAGCAAAACATCCGAAGCCATAAACGGATTGCTGAAATCACTCTCCCAATCCGGTAAAACTGTCATTGTAGTTACACACGAAACTGGTATTGCTGCTCATTATGACCGGACAATCATTCTTTCCGATGGTGAAATAGTAGATGTTCAACCCTAAAATCCTCGAAGTATGAATATGAAATTTAAAAAGGCATACAGGGATTTGAGTGCCAATACCCGTAAGACACTCCTTGTTGTTTTTGCTTTGGCACTGGGCGTGTGGGGCGTGGGAACAGTGTTGGTTTCCTATTCCGTTCTTTCCAAAGACCTTTATGCAAATTATCAAAGTACATCACCGTTGCACGCTGTGTTGCATTCCGAAGATTTCGGAAAAACAACCCTGCAAGAAATAGAAAACAAGTTTGATGTGGAAAATGCCGAGTTCAGGGATTTTTCGTTGAACCGCATTGAAGTTGAACCCGATGTATGGCTTCCGTTATGGCTCTTTGGGGTCAGTAATTTTGAAAACTTCCGTATGGCAGAGGTTTTCCACGAAGAAGGAGACAAAATACCCGAAAAGGGAACAATCCTGATTGAGCGGGACAGTCGAAAGATTGCGGACATCAATACGGGTTCTACTGTCCGAATAAATACCGGCGACAGTATTGAAAGTGTTCGTATTAGCGGTATCACATTCGATCCGGCATTGGCTCCCGCCAAGCAAGATTTGTTTATCTATGCCTATACCGACCAACAGACATTTCACGAAATAACCGGAACTTTGCCTAATACCCGCCTGATTGTCCGTTTCAATGACGTACATTCCATAGAGGATGTTCGCCAAAAGACGGAAAAACTGTCTTCGGAATTAAAAGCCTCCGGCATATCAGTTTCCGAAGTCGAAATACCTGTCTTCAACGAACACCCCCACCAATGGCAACTGAACACCCTGTTGTTCTTTATCGGTTCGATTGGATTGTTAGCGTTTTTGATGGGTGCGGTATTGGTTTCCCAGTTAATGAAATCCATTTTGGCAAG
>DOZP01000010.1:2522-2983 GCA_003517945.1 Porphyromonadaceae bacterium
GGTTTCGTTGCAGGTCTCATTGCCATTCCGTTGGCAATTATAAGCGGACAAGGTTTTTGCGGATTTGTAGCCGACCAACTGAACTTTAACATACTCACAACAACTATTCCGGCATGGGTATATGTTGTCCTTGTTCTGTTCAGTTTGCTGTCGCCTGTGATTTTTTCACTTACAACCCTGTTGAAAGGCACACGTATTTCGGTCAAAGAGGCACTGAACGATTACGGGGTGTCAAACAATAATATAAGTGGAAAGAATCTATCATTCAATCATATCAAGTTGTCGGGGCTTACCCTGTTGGCTATACGAAATTCCGGTCGGAATATGAAACGGCTTACCGTAACCATCTTCTCGATGGCGTTGGGAGTAGCAATATTCAGTACAGGCTTTAACGTCCGTCAATCACTTTGGAATTTACTTACGAGTACCGAAGATGAATTGAGATACGATATTCAGGTTGC
>DOZP01000227.1:0-735 GCA_003517945.1 Porphyromonadaceae bacterium
GATTCCCGCAAAAGATGTGGCCGTTGTGTTTATTGGTTTTGCAAATCATTAATTGATAATTTTCTATAATAGATAAGAAGGCGCTTTGAAAGGCGCCTTTTTAATTTTTAGTATGACGGGTATATTTTTTTGTCGGTTTTTTATCAAATTATTTGTTTGTAAATAAAATATATGTATTTTTGTAAATAAAATTGCGTATAATGTTAAAAAAATACGCCGCAAAATATTTTCTATCCTTAATGTTAAACTTTTAAATACTGTACATATGAAAAAAATGAAGGTTAAATTTCTTTATTTGTTGCTGTTGGGATTGGCCGTAAATACATTATTTATTTCGTCCGCGTTTTCCCAGCAAAGTGTATCCGGTACTGTAACCGATGATACCGGTGAACCTGTAATCGGGGCCAATGTGATTGAAGTTGGAACTTCGAACGGAGTAATAACGGATATGGATGGCCGGTTTACATTGAATGTAGCCGGGCCGGATGCTTCGTTGACCGTTTCTTATATTGGTTATGAGTCCGTTACGTATCCGTTAAACGGACAATCCGATGTGGTCATTACGTTAAAAGAAGATTTACAGAATCTGGATGAAGTGGTCGTTGTCGGGTATGGGGTGGTGAAAAAGCGTGACCTGACCGGAGCCGTCGCTTCCGTAAAAGGCGAAAAATTGCAGGAAGTGGCTTCTTTCAGCACTGTTCAGGCATTACAGGGAAGGGCGGCCGGTATCTCTGT
>DOZP01000227.1:769-5123 GCA_003517945.1 Porphyromonadaceae bacterium
ACAAACGATCCGTTGTATGTTGTGGATGGTATTCCCATTGTAGTGGGGCTTGACGAATTAAGCTCTTCCGATATCGAATCGATTGAAATCTTAAAGGATGCCTCGGCAACGGCTATCTATGGATCGCGCGGGGCGAATGGCGTTATATTGATTACGACTAAAAAGGGACGAAGCGGTTCCAAGACGCAGATTGATTACAACGGTTACTATGGTTTGCAGGAAGCGGCGAGAACCGTAGACCTGATGAATGGCGCCGAATGGGTTGAACTGGTTCGTGAAGCAAACAGGGCTACCACTAACACAACCCCTTATCCGTTGGTGCCGACAAAGGAATGGGATCAGCGAATCGGTTATTTCACGGCCGATCCGAATGTATGGAGTAAAATAGAACAGGGTTATGATGAACAGGGAAACTGGCATCCGGACAGGGTTCCTTATACCGATTGGTCGAAACAGGCGCTTCGGACAGCCCCGATGCATAATCATGAAGTGAGTGTCCGCGGAGGTACGGATAAGATCCAATTGCTGGCTTCCGCCACTTATTTTAATCAGGAAGGCATTGTAAAAGGACAAGATTACTCGCGCTATTCCGTACGCGTGAATTTTGACTGGCAGGTAAGCAAATATGTGAAAATCGGCGGTAATTCTCAATTTTCACACTTTGACAGAAATGCCGGAAATAATCTTTATCACGATGTCAGGGGCACTTATCCGTTAGCTGATATTTATGATGAAAACGGAAACTATCTGACGAGCCGCCCGGGGAATGACCCTCAACTGTGGAACCAGTTTTTAAATCTGGATCACAGGAAGAGGGATATAAAGAAAGACCGGTTTGTAGGTAGTTATTATGCGGAAGCCAAATTGCCTTTTGATGTAACATATCGTACAAATGTGGGGATTGATATCGGGCCTTATTACGATAATGAATTCTTCGGAGCGTTAAGTTCCGACCGGTCGGGCAGCCCGGCGCGCGCTATTAACCGTACGGACACAAGACGTATGTATACCTGGGAGAATCTGTTGTTTTACAATAAACAGTTGAACAGGAATCATCATATAGGTATTACTTTACTCCAGTCCGTTCAGCAGGAAACACAGGAAACAAACGACATAAGAGTAAGGGATCTGCCTTATGAAAATCAGTTATGGTATAATGTCGGCTCTGCCGAGACGATCGAATCGGTAGCCAGCGATTATAAGCGTTGGAGATTAGCCTCTTTTATGGGGCGTATCAACTACAGCCTGAAAGACAGATACCTGTTGACCATATCCGCGCGTTATGACGGCTCTTCCCGTCTGGCCGGCGGGCATAAGTGGGTATTGTTTCCATCTGCCGCATTGGCGTGGCGTATCAAGGAAGAATCATTCCTGAAAGATATAGATGTGCTGAGTAACCTGAAATTCAGGCTGGGATACGGAATCACCGGTAATACGGCCATTGATCCGTATAAAACACAGGGGAGTCTTTCAATCGGACGTTATATGTATGGTTCGACAGGCGTCTTGTCGTTTTATCAGAATGAAATGCCGAATCCGTATCTGACCTGGGAAAAGACATCCCAGTGGAATGCCGGTATTGATTTCGGCTTCCTGAACGGCCGTATCGGCGGGGTGATCGACCTGTATCTGCAGGAAACGAATGACCTGTTGATGGAACGTCAGTTGCCGATCGTTTCCGGTTTCAAAAATGTGATGTCTAACATCGGTATGATCAAAAATAAAGGAATTGAAGTGACGATTAATACGGTCAATGTATCCCGGAAGAATTTCAGTTGGAACAGTGATTTCATATTTGCAACCAATAAGGAAGAGATCACGGAATTATATAACGGAAAAATAGATGATGAGGGAAACGGATGGTTTATCGGGAAACCGGTTAATGTGTTCTACGACTATAAGGCGGATGGCATCTGGCAAATCGAAGATGCGGAAGAACTGGAAAAATGGGGCGGTATTTTCAAACCGGGCGATGTGAAAGTGGTCGATAAAAACGAGGATTATAAAATCACATCCGAAGACCGGTTTATCCTTGGGCAGGTAGAGCCGGAATTTACGCTTAGCTTCAATAACTATTTTACATACCGCAACTTTGACCTGAACTTTAATCTGTATGGCGCGTTCGGGCAGATGAGGAAATTTGAACGGAACTGGAGCCTGAACGGAAGGTATAATTGTGCGCGTGTGGATTATTGGCGGATTATCGGCGAAGATGCTGCCGGAAATCCGATCAGTAATAAAAGCAATGAGGCGCCGCGTCCGAACCGCGATTTTGAAAATCCGAATTATATTGACGCTTTATATTATGCCAAATCGACATTCCTCCGTATCGGGAACCTGACGTTGGGGTATAACCTTCCTGTTTCAACGCTTCATAAATTAGGTATCAGCAAATTGAGGATGTATGCTTCGGTAGATAACCTGCATGTATTTACCGGTTTTCCGGGAATTGATCCCGAATTGGGAAATAAAAACGACAACAGAGGGTTCAATGAACCTCTTCCGAGAACGTACCGTGTAGGCTTAAACCTTAGTTTTTAGTTGTATAATGAATTTTAAATAATGTAAATATGAAAAAGATATTCAGATATGGTTTAATAACCTTACTAATGATGACCGTTTCTTCCTGTGAATCTTTCCTTGAAGAAAACGTGGTCAGTGGTGTCTCGTATGATTTTTTTGAGACCAGAACCGGAATAGAGACTGCGGTCAACGGCGCGTATACGACGATGCGCTGGTATGTCGGCGGAGAACGTTATTATTGTCTGACGGAATATGGGGTCGATTATGTCTGGGAAGGAGCCGACGGCGGTAAAAAAGATGCTTTTAATAAGTACAGTGCGCAAATGAATTCCGGGGAGGGCCTGCTTTATGAATGGTGGGAAAATAATTATCAGGGGATCAATCGTATCAATACGGCGCTGATGTATCTGCCGAGGGTAGATGATATGACGGATGATTTGAAGCGGGAACGCGAAGGAGAACTCCGTTTTATGCGCGCTTATTTCTATTTTGACCTGGTTCAGCATTTCGGGGCGATCCCGTTGGTGCTTGAAGGAAATGTGACGGAGATTGTGACTGATTTCAGCAGGGCTTCTGTCGCCGATGTATATAATGCGATTATAGAAGACCTGAGATTTGCATACGATGCATTACCGGACGTGGCGCAGCAATCCCAACGGGGCAGGGCTACCAAATGGGCGGCATGCAACCTGCTGGCTAAAGTCTATCTGACAAGAGGAAGCGCCGTCAGCGATCAGCGCGGGCAACAATCCTCCGATATGGAAAATGCGTTAAGCTATGCAAAGGCCGTGATCGAATCCGGAAAATTTTCTCTGGAGCCGGATTACACAACGACGTTCGACCAGAATTTACAGAAAACATCCCCGGAAACGATATTTGCCGTTGAATTTACGAAAGAAGTTTTATTTAACGGGGATGGAAACAGAATGCATCTGTATTGGGTTCCTACGTATGAAAATCTGGCAGGATTGCAACGTGATGTCGAGCAGGGACGCGCCTGGAAACGCGTGCGGCCTACGCCTTATTTCCAGACGCAACTGTATGATAAGTTGAACGATTCGCGTATCTATAAAATGTTCAAATGGGTATATTGGGCAAATAAAGAATCATCCATTCCCGTATGGCAGGCAAAATATTTTTATGTGGACGAAGATGGCAAAACAACAGATGATTTGTTGTATGAGACGCCTGCCGAATTAGTCGGCAAACCGAAATTCCAGACCGGCGATACGGCGGCTTATTTTATACCCCGGTATTACGGAGCTAAAGATCCTGCCGGCAAAGTACTTGACAAGGAAGAAAACCGCCGGTTGCAGTTGGATGTGGCAAAAGCTCCCTATACGCTGATCCCTGTGGATGATAATACAAATCACTTTTTCCCCGGGTTGTTAAAATGGCTGGATCCGGAAAGGCCGGACATGAATTACGAACAGGGCTCCCGCAACTTTGTGCGTATGCGCCTGGGAGAAACTTACCTGATAGCGGCGGAAGCAGCCGGAAGAATGGGCGATTATGATCAGGCGGCCGGGTATATCAATCAGGTTCGTCAACGCGCGGCATATAAGGAAGGAGAAGAAAAACCCAAAGAGTGGTTGACGGTTGAAGGCGGGGATCCCTCTGAAGCGGAAGCATCTACGGAACAGGCCATGATGGTTACGGCGTCGGATATCAGTAACGATTTTATCGGATTTATGCTGGATGAAAGGTGCAGGGAATTATTTGGAGAAATGAACCGTTGGGAAGACCTGGTCCGCACAGAGACCTTGCTTGACAGGGTTACAAAGTTTAATCCGGATGCAGCCAGAAATATCAAAGCGCATCATAAACTGCG
>DOZP01000310.1:0-4492 GCA_003517945.1 Porphyromonadaceae bacterium
AAGATGAGTGATTGGAGAATTATCTTTAATTTCCGGAGAATTAATTATCCAAATACTTACTTCTTAACACATCAAACACATTCTTAAGGAGATTATTGCCATGTAATGACTGATACGGTTTAGTAAGAGAATAGGTAGTTTGATTACCGGAGCCGGATTTTGTAAGAATATCATCATCAACCAACTTTCCTGTCAGGTATTTTAATTGATTTCTGTTCAAGTATTCTTCCATTTTCTTTTCTATTACTCCCATCTTCAAACTGTTACCTTGTATAACAAGAAGTAGTTGTTCTACTTCTTTCACAACGTAGTTGCCTATTTTTGAACTTTCGTCAATGAGTGTATTATAATCTTCAGAAAGTGTGAAACGGTTGGTGTGTCCGGACGCGCGTTGAATCAATCCTGCTTTTTCCAGTTGATTTACGATTTCCGGCTTTAATTGTTGGAACAGTCCATCACGAATTTTACTTAATGCAAGTATCTGTTCTACTCCTAATTTCGGCTGCTTGTCGCTTATTTGATACTGATTTATGAATATATGGAACGCCTTGTCTATTATTTCCGATTTTAAGGTCAAAGATACCTGATATGAATCTGAACTACTGTAATCCGGCTCATGTTTACCTTCGGAAAGTGTTATTGAAAATATCTTATCAACACCCTGTCCACTTCTTTCAACCAAACCTGTTTTTTCCAGAATTTCGGTTATTAAGCGATTACGTGGTGTGCTGCTGACCGTCATTAAATTGTCAATTGTAACTCCTTGTGGAAATCCGCCCGGATTGTTAATTGTTATCTTAGTCGGATATTGCTTTATAACAATTTCACTCGTAAGGGTATATAGCCTATGAGCCACACTGTTTAGAATAGCTTCGCGGACAACCGCTTCGTTAAAATCGTATAAATCAAATATGTATGCTTCTGATTGTATGGGATATTTCCGATTAAGAACAGGTTGATTTATTAATTGCCAAATTTTATCTATACCGATAAATAACGGTTCTTCTATACTTTCTCTCGCATCGTGATGTATTTGACTTTCAGTATTGCGATATTCCCAAATTATCTTACTTTGCGGGAGTATTTGTTGAATAACTTCTTTCTTTCCTAATAGAATAAGAGCCGCAAAATTCAGTCTCTTTCCTGCTGACAGTTTCAAATCAGTGAGTAATTGTTCTTTTGAAAGGGATAGAAATTGGGGATTGTTCTGCTTAAGAGCATAACTTTCTTTCATTTTTTGTATGGCAGAGTCATCTAAATCGTCAATAATCAATCCCTCGCATATTTTTACGGAAAAATCGGGTTCCTGTTCCGAAAGAATAGCAAACATTTCTTCATCGCTCATGTTTCTTAAACTCTCACCGGTTCTCATTAACGGAACTCCTTCAAATTTCAGTAGTTTTCCAACGGGGCGAGAAGGCACAGAAATAATGACAACACGCTTATCACTTTCCCATAATTCTTCAATTTTTACACGGATACCTAATCGCGTGTATGTTTCATCAATTAAATTGCCGACTTCCCCATCCGCAAAATCGCTTCCAACAACTTCATGGGGAATTTTATCTTTCATTCCCATGACCAACTTGCCGCCACCCTCATTGGCAAAAGCGACAATATATCCGAGATAGCATTTTCTCCTTTCCGTTTGATCCGTACTGCTACCTTCGGCAAATAAAAAGTTATTTTTTGCTTCCTTAAATTCTACTTTATCTTCACTCTCCTTTAGTTGTTGTAATTCTTTGATAGTCATTATTTTTTTTAGGGAATCGTGTTGTTCTTTATGCAATGCAAAAATAAACCTTATTTTCTACTTCTTCAAATCTTATCCTATATTTTGCTTTTATCATGTCGTATGCAGTTTAGAATTTTATTTGGGGGTTATGGATATAAAATTACTTGCCATACTTCATCCGGAATGCTGGCGGAGACCTTTGGGACAACTATATCGGGCAAAAACAACGGAAAACTAAATTAAAAAGAAGTTACGGAAAAGTTGTCGGGACGGTTCAAATTTAGTAATTTTGAACGTTGAATTGCCTGGGCCGTATGCGGTGAAAATCTAAAATAAATTGTTTTCCCGCCTTGCGGGGACAGGAAAAACGAATCCGGCTTTGATGTGATGATAAAATGTATTGTAAATTCTTTATTTCCTTAGTGTTAATATAAATTTTATACTTATGAAAACTATTATTGATTTATTTGAGACGAGTGTTAAGAAATATGGGAAGAATACGTTTTTGTGGGAAAAAAAGACGACGGAATTTGAACCTGTCACGTATGAAGAAACGAAAAAGCGGGTATATCGTTTTGCGGCCGGTTTGATGAGTTTGGGAGTTCAGGCGGGGGATAAGGTGGCTTTGTTGTCGGAAGGGCGCAACGACTGGGTGACGGGTGAACTTGGCATTTTGTATACGGGCGCTGTGAACGTTCCGATTTCGGTTAAACTGGAGGAGAAAAATGACCTTATATTCCGTCTCAAACACTCCGAAACAAAATATATCATAACTTCCGGTACGCAACTCAGAAAAATCCGGCTGATTATTCGTGAGTTGCCTTTGGTACAAGGGGTCATTGTACTGGATACGATTGAGGCGTATGACGGAAATGAAATTCCGGTTGAAAATATACTGGCGGAAGGCGACCGTTTTCTGGAAACGAATTACGATGATCTGATTGCCCGGAGCAGGGCTGTCAAAGGCGATGATATGGCTAATATATCGTATACTTCCGGAACGACGGCCGATCCGAAAGGGATTATGCTTTCGCACCGGAATTATACGGCTAATGTGGAACAGTGCATGTCGCTGGTCAAAGTGAAACAGGAGGATAGTAACCTGATCATTATACCGCTGGATCATTGTTTCGGGCATGTGGTCGGTTTTTATACGTTTATGGCCTACGGGGCCAATGTAGCAACTGTTCAGACCGGAAAAACGCCGATTGAATCCCTGAAGAATATACCGTTGAATATAAAAGAATTTCAGCCGACACTCATTATGAGCGTACCGGCCTTAGCGAAGAGTTTCAGGAAAAATATAGAAAGTACGATCCAGAAAAAAGGAAAGAGAGCCGAAAAGTTTTTTCAGAAAGCCTTGAAGGTTGCTTACGAATATAATAAAGAAGGGTATAACAGGGGAGGGATTGCAATGATTCACAAACGGATCATGCTGGCCATCTATGATAAACTTCTTTTCGCTAAGGTAAGAGGCGCTATGGGGGGAAAGATGAAGTTTTTTATAGGCGGCGGCGCGTTGCTTGATATTGAGCTTCAACGTTTCTTTTATGCTATCGGGATACCGATGTTTCAGGGCTACGGCTTGTCCGAAGCGACTCCCGTTATCTCTTCCAATACGCCAAGGAAACATAAACTGGGTTCGTCCGGCGTGCTGGTGAAAAATCTGGAGCTTAAAATTCTGGATCCGGAGGGAAACGAACTTCCGGTCGGAGAAAAAGGGGAAATCGTGATAAAGGGCGAAAATGTAATGCTTGGCTATTGGAAAAATCCGGAGGCGACGGCGGAAACCGTGCGTGACGGTTGGCTTTATACCGGCGATATGGGATATATGGATAAGGACGGATTCCTGTATGTGCTAGGACGTTTTAAAAGTTTGCTGATTAGTAGCGACGGTGAAAAATACAGCCCGGAAGGAATTGAAGAAGGTATCTGTGACGGCACGAAATACCTGGAGCAAATGATGTTGCATAATAATCAGGATCCGTATACCGTAGCGCTGGTTGTTCCTGACAAAGCGCAACTGAAGTGTTATGTGGAACGTATCAGGCCCGGGCTCGACTGGGATACGATGGAGGCTAAAGAATTAGCCCTTAAGAAGATTCAGGAAATAATCAACAGGTATAGGAGCGGAGGGGTTTATGCCGGCGAATATCCTGAACGCTGGCTTCCTGCCGCCATAGCAGTGCTGCCGGAGCCATTTACGGAGCAGAATCATTTATTGAATTCTTCCCTGAAAATGGTACGTGGGAAAATAGAAGAGAAATACAAGGATCGTCTGGAGTATCTTTATACTTCCGAAGGTAAAAATATGGTCAATGACAAGAATATTTTTGCGTTGAAATGAGAACGTTTTAAGAACCTGTTTTGAAAAAAAACTTATTAACAATTATATAATATATCCGGGAAAATATCGTATATTTGTCAATTAGTCTAAATAGAACGCTATTGTATAATTTCTAATATTGATAAATTGCTATGAGCAGAGTGTTAGTGATCGGAGCCGGAGGTGTCAGCACCGTGGCTGTTAAAAAAATGGCAATGAACGCCGATGTTTTTACGGATATAATGGTGGCAAGCCGTACGAAAAGCAAGTGTGATAAGATTGCTGCCGATATTGAGAATATGACCGTACAGACCGCGCAGGTCGATGCCGACCGGGTCGACGGGTTATTGAAGTTGTTTGAGTCGTTTAAACCGGATCTGGTGGTTAATCTGGCTTTGCCTTACCAGGATCTTTCTATCATGGATGCTTGT
>DOZP01000310.1:4596-5401 GCA_003517945.1 Porphyromonadaceae bacterium
CCGGGCGTAACGAGCGTTTTTACGGCTTATGCGGCTAAACACCATCTGGACGAAATTCATTTCCTGGATATTGTTGATTGTAACGGAGGTGACCATCACAAGGCGTTTGCCACCAATTTTAATCCTGAAATCAATATACGCGAGATTACCCAGAAAGGGAAGTATTATGAGGATGGGAAATGGAAGGAAACGGAACCGTTGTCTGTGCATAAATCCCTGACTTATCCTGCTATCGGCGCCCGTGAATCTTACCTGATGTATCATGAGGAATTGGAGAGCCTGGTGAAAAACTTTCCGGCCATCAGGCGCGCCCGTTTCTGGATGACGTTCGGCCAGGAATACCTGACCCATCTCCGTGTGATGCAAAATATCGGCATGACAAGCATTAAGCCGGTTTTGTATAAAGGCGTTGAAATTGTTCCCATTCAATTTCTGAAAGCCGTATTGCCTGATCCCGGCACACTCGGAGAAGATTATACGGGCGAAACGTCGATCGGTTGCCGTATCCGTGGCCTGAAAGACGGTAAGGAGCGGACTTACTATGTATATAATAATTGTAGCCACCAGGAGGCTTACCGGGAAACAGGAGCTCAGGCCGTGAGCTATACGACAGGCGTTCCCGCCATGATCGGAGCAAAAATGTTTTTGAAAGGAATATGGAAAAAGCCGGGCGTTTGGAATCTGGAAGAATTTGATCCGGATCCGTTCATGAAAGAATTAAATGAGCAAGGCTTGCCTTGGCATGAAATAGTGGACGGTGATCTGGAATTTGACTATACTAATGTATAATGTAAAAAGAGCATCG
>DOZP01000310.1:5449-15900 GCA_003517945.1 Porphyromonadaceae bacterium
AAGTGCCTGATCTGTTAGGATTGGATCAGGACGGCAAAGAAGTCAGGCTCAGTGATTATAAAGGACGGAAAATCGCTTTGTATTTCTATCCGAAGGATAATACGGGCGGCTGTACGGCCGAAGCGTGTAGCCTGCGCGACGGATATGAAGATTTGCGGGAAGCCGGATATGAGATTATTGGCGTGAGTAAAGACAGCGCAAAGTCTCACAAGGGTTTTATTGAGAAACATAACCTGCCGTTTCGCCTGATAGCCGATACCGAAAACAAATTGCAGGAATTATTCGGCGTATGGGCGGAGAAGAGTATGTACGGACGTAAATATATGGGAACATTGCGGCAGACATTTTTGATTGACGAAAACGGCAGGGTGGAAAAAATTATCGAAAAAGTCAAGACAAAAGACCACGCCGCACAAATTCTAAATGACTTGTAGTTGAAATGTCGTTGTTGAGGAAAACATACTATTTATTATCCCCGTCCATGCGATTGCTGGTACGTCGTATCTGGTATTTTCCGATGGATTTGCTGGATCGTATGACAGGTAAACGTAACGATATGGTTCCACCGCGGGGGATGATTTATATCGGATCGGGCGATTTTATCGTGCAGGGTAATCATATCCTGGATTTATTGGTGAAATATGCGGGGCTGACCCCGGCTTCTTCCGTTCTTGATATAGGATGTGGTATCGGGAGGCTTGCTATTCCTTTAACGGGGTTCCTGAACGAAAAAGGCGCTTATGACGGGTTTGACATTGTAAAAAAAGGCATAGACTGGTGTAACAAACGGATCGCCGGGAAATACCGGAATTTCAGGTTTTTGCATATTGATTTGAAGAATGATCTTTACAATCATAAAACGGAAACGGAAGCTCGCAGCTTTGTTTTTCCTTATGAAGATCATTCTTTTGATTGTGTTGTGCTTACTTCTGTTTTTACGCACATGATGCCCGACGATGTGGATAATTATGTTGGTCAGATATCCCGTGTGATGCGCTCCGGCGGTAAGTGTCTTGTTACATTCTTTTTGGTAAACGAGGATATCCTTGAAAAGATGAACCGCGGAAAGACAAATTTTATTTTTAAACATTCGTGTGGCGATTATCTGTTGATGGATAAAAGTGTAAAAGAGGCGAATGTCGCTTATAGAGAAGACTTCCTGCAAAAGTTATATGATAAATACGATCTGAAAAAGGACGCTGTTTATTACGGAGAGTGGTCTAATAGCGATAAATTCGTGAGTTTTCAGGATGTTGTTATATTATCTAAACGCTGATAAGGTGATAAAGTGTAATTTAATTCTATAAAAAAATAATTGTTGATTATGGCAAAGGAGAAAGAAGAAAAAAATATCCAGGCGGAGGGCGGTGTAAATGCAGATAAACTGAAAGCGCTGCGTGCGGCGATGGATAAGATTGAGAAAAGTTACGGAAAAGGTTCTATCATGAAACTTGGCGACGAGCAGATTGAGAGTGTGGAAGTGATACCTACCGGCTCTATCGGATTGAATGCGGCGCTGGGCGTAGGCGGTTATCCCCGTGGACGCGTGATTGAGATATACGGGCCGGAGTCATCCGGTAAAACGACACTGGCCATTCATGCAATCGCCGAAGCGCAGAAGGCGGGCGGTATCGCTGCATTTGTTGATGCGGAGCATGCGTTCGATCGTTTTTATGCGGCCAAACTGGGGGTAGATGTAGATAATCTGTGGATCTCGCAGCCGGATAACGGGGAACAGGCGTTGGAAATAGCCGAACAGTTGATTCGTTCTTCCGCTGTGGATATTGTTGTGATAGACTCTGTTGCGGCGCTTACTCCGAAAGCGGAGATCGAAGGAGATATGGGGGATAGTAAGATGGGTTTGCAGGCGCGACTGATGTCGCAGGCTTTACGCAAGCTGACCGCGGCGATCAGCAAGACTAAAACCACCTGTATTTTTATCAACCAGTTGAGGGATAAAATCGGTGTGATGTTCGGTAGTCCCGAAACAACAACCGGTGGAAACGCACTGAAATTCTATGCATCGGTACGTCTCGACATTCGTCGTATCGGCACCTTGAAAGATGGCGATGAAGTGTTTGGAAATCAGGTGCGTGTAAAGGTTACTAAAAATAAAGTCGCTCCTCCGTTCCGTAAAGCGGAATTTGATATTATGTTCGGCGAAGGTATCTCCCATTCGGGCGAGATCGTAGACCTCGGCGTAGAACTTAATATTGTGAAAAAAAGCGGGGCCTGGTTCAGTTACAATGATACGAAACTCGGACAGGGGCGTGATGCGGCCAAAAGATGTGTGGAAGATAATCCGGAACTGGCCGAAGAGCTTGAAAAGCTGATTTTTGAGGCGTTGAAAAAATAAAAAGCGTACCTGATACGTTTCTTGTAGAAGAAAC
The DNA here is from genome assembly GCA_003517945.1 of Porphyromonadaceae bacterium. Lineage (GTDB taxonomy): Bacteria > Bacteroidota > Bacteroidia > Bacteroidales > Tannerellaceae > Tannerella. Next base: position 7,840 of record DOZP01000310.1, read on the forward strand.
TGATTCAATTATGTCAAAAGAGTTGTATCGGGAATTATGTGCAAAAGAAAATACTATACCTGTTTTTTCACGTGACTGGTGGTTGGACGCCGCATGTGGCAAAGACTGGGAGGTTTTGATGTTGGAAAAAAAAGGCAGGGTATATGCTGCGATGCCGTTGTATGTGCCCTGTAAGCATGTCGTTTTAATGCCGGACTATACGCAGACAATGGGGATCTGGTTTGCTTCCGAAGCGGATGACGCTAAATATTCGTCCGTACTGGAGCATCGTCAGGCAGCCTGTAAGAGTATCATTGAGCGACTCGGGCAATACCGGTCGTTTCAGCAGAACTTCGGCTACGGATTTACCGACTGGCTGCCGTTTTACTGGGCGGGATACGTACAGACGACGCGTTATACTTACATACTTCACGGTATTGACGATTTCGATAAGATCATGGCGGGTATGAGCCAGCAGACAAGACGTAATATAAAAAGAGCCGAAGAACAGTTGATAACGGTGCGTCGTGATATTGAGGCGGATGATTTCATGAAAATACAGTCTCTTACGTTCAGACGGCAACATAAGCGTAATACGCAAAGCCGGGTGGTGCTTCGCCGGCTTATTGACGCAGCGCGTGAACGCGGGCAGGGTAGTCTTTTCGGCGGTATCGACAAGGACGGAAATATGCATGCGGTTGCATTTGTTGTCTGGCAGAACAGTTCCGCCTATTATATCGCAGGTGGCGGAGACCCGGAATTCCGTGCTTCGGGAGCGCATAGTTTTGTTTTGTGGGAAGCTGTCAAATATGTTTCCCGCTATACGGATCAGTTTGATTTCGAAGGCTCTATGCTTCCCGGGGTAGAGCGTTTTTTTCGTGAATTCGGGGCCGTGCAGACACCTTATTTTATGATACGCCGCGGAAAGCCGGATCTTTTGGACCGGATCCGGATAAAATTGAGAGCCGAATGACTGAAATAATACGATACATACTTCGGTTTATGATAGGCGAGCACCTGCCTGATGAGGTAAGCCGGTTTGTCGGATATACATCCGACAGATCTTCTTTCCGGGATTATAAGGTGGTGATTATTCCTTCCGGTTTTTTTGAAGACAATGTATATGGGACGGCTAACACAAAGCCGCCTGTTCCTTTGAAGTATATTGAAGGCGTTCCCTTTTTATACGGGACTCCTGATGTGGAACGTACGGGTGATACGATTATCGTTCATGCGGATCTTGTTGCAAGCGCTTACTTCCTGTTAAGCCGCTATGAAGAAATGTTGCATCGTGATATCCGCGATGAACACGGGCGTTTTCCCGGTCGTGCGTCTTTGCCGCGGCGTGCAGGGTTTATAGACCGTCCTGTTGTTGACGAATATGGAAAACTGATCCGCACCTGGCTCGGCAGCAACGGGGTATCCGTGCAGGAGCTTGTCCCGTTTATACGAAAGATAAACCTGACCCATGATATAGATATCCCGTTTACCGGGCGTACATGGCGAAGTGTGGCCGGCAAAATTCTGTCGGGACGGAACCCTGTGGCGGCCATTCGTGAAAAATACGCTCCTTTGGAACATAATCCTTATTATACGTTTCCGTGGATGCTGGAACAGGATAAGAAACTGCAACGTACCATTGGAAATGAGCGTTGCCGGTTTTTGTTTTTTTTCAGAGCGGGAGGGGAGGCGAAACAAGACCGGCCCTATTATGACTTACGCGGAAAAGATATCCGGTCGCTGTTTTCTTTATGCGAACAATATGAGGCGACGATAGGCCTTCATAGCAGTTATCAGGCAGGAAAGGAACCTTCCCTTATTTTAGCTGAAAAGAGGAAGATAGAAGAAGCGTTCGGGATGGAAATCATACACAACCGTCATCATTTTCTTGCTGCGCGTGAGCCCGAAGATATGGAATATCTTGCGGTGGCCGGTATAACCGATGATTATACGATGGGTTATGCGGATGTGGCCGGATTCCGTTTAGGTACGTCTTTACCCGTCCGGTATATAAATCCCGTAACGCGCCGGCTATCCGCTCTCAGGCTTCATCCTCTTACGATTATGGACAGTACGCTGAACGAAGTCAACTATATGAACCTGACCCGGGACAGGGCGGAGGAATATTGTATGAAGTTAATTAATAATGTACGGAATGTAAACGGTGAACTTACCTTGTTGTGGCATAATACGTCGGCTATCGAAAGAAGCGGGTATTTGCGTCAATTATATAGTAAGCTGATCAATAAACTGGGATAATAAAACAAATGATTTCATGAAAATAATTACGGTTATAGGCGCAAGGCCGCAATTCATAAAAGCGGCTATGGTAAGCAGAGCGATAAAGGAGTATAATACAACGAATAAGGGACACAAAATCAGGGAATGTATCCTCCATACGGGACAACATTATGATAAAAATATGAATGATGTTTTTCTGGATGAACTGGGTATAAAAAAGCCGGACTGGCAATTGCATTGCGGGGGACTGGCCAGTAATACCAGAATGCTGGCGGAAATGCTGGCCGGTATAGAAAAAGCGTTACTGGAATGTCAGCCTGACTATGTCCTTGTTTACGGTGATACCGTTTCTACACTGGCCGGCGCCCTGGCGGCATCCCAGTTACAGGTGCCCGTATTGCATGTGGAGGCCGGATTGCGAAGTTTCAACAAACAAATGCCGGAGGAGACAAATCGTGTTCTTACGGATCATATCGCTTCCCTGCTTTTTTGCCCTACCTATACGGCGATTCAGAATCTGGCAAGAGAAGGAGTAACAGACGGAATTTTTTATACGGGAGATGTGATGTATGATGCGACGCTTGCTTTCGGAAAGGTAGCCGAAGATCAGTCCGGCGTATTGTCCACACTCGGTTTGCAGCCTGAAGAATACCATTTATGTACCGTTCATCGTGCGGAAAATACCAATGACCCGGAGCGTCTGACACAGATTATCCTGGCGCTTGTGGAAATCGCAACGCCTGACTGCCCGGTTATTTTTCCGCTTCATCCGCGCACAAAAATGTATCTCCGTAATTATAACCTGAATGCAACGATCTCTTCCAATGAAGCGCTTAAAATGATTGATCCGGTTAATTATTTAGACATGGTGATGCTTGAGAAGAATGCGAAAACGATATTGACGGATTCGGGAGGCGTCCAGAAGGAAGCCTATTTTCACCGTACCCCATGTGTTACGTTGCGTGAAGAAACGGAGTGGGTTGAAACCGTTGAAGCCGGTTGGAATCAGATAGCCGGATTTAACACGGAGAAAATAATCGAATGTCTTGGCAATGAGCCTGAAAAAAACGAGATCAGAGCGTATGGCGACGGATGTGCATCCGAAAAAATAGTCAATGCGATTGTCCGGTGTTATGAAAATAATGGTGGTTTGATGTGAGTCCGAAATCTGTTCTTATCCTGTGTGATCTGTTTCCGCCGGCATTTGGTCCGCGCATGGGGTATTTATGTAAATATCTCAGGCAAAACGGTTGGAGTCCGGTGGTTGTGACGGAATATATGGATGAGAAGCTGTTTTCGTTTCTGACGAAAGAGGTAGATGTTTCCTATGTCCGTTATTATAAACGAAAAGGAATCGCCGGAAAAATAGAATGGGGCTGGACGTTTCTGCGTGATATGCTGTTCGGCTATAAAGATAAGCGAATGTATCGTGAAGCGTTGAAAGCGGCAGGGGCGCGTCACTTTGACCTTATTTTGTGCAGTACTTACCGTACTTTTCCATTGCCTGCCGCCCGGCGTCTGGCAACTAAGATGCGACTTCCTTTGATTGTAGATTTGCGGGATATCATCGAGCAATATACGGGAAACGAATTTATAACCCATCCCCTTCCGAAAATTTTTGGCCTTGATAAATGGATTGCCTCCGGTTTCCGGAAAAGGAATCTCCGGGCAAGAAATGATATTTTGCGTGAGGCGGCCGGTGTTACTACTGTTTCGCCGTGGCATGTATCGGTTCTTAAGCAATATAATGCAAATACGCATTTGATATACAATGGGTATGACCCGGAGCTATTTTATCCTTCCGGTCAGAAAAATGATACATTTTATATTACCTATACCGGCCGCTTGTTGAGCACCGCTATGCGTGATCCGGACTTATTGTTTCAGGCGGTTGAAAAGCTGTCGGAAGATGGCGTTATATCTCCGGACTTGTTTCGGATACGTTGGTTTACAGACGATAAGTCAAGAGACACGATCAGGCGTGCGGCAGCGAAATATGCCCGTATAGAGGCTTATATGAGCTATTCGGGCTATGTATCTGCGTCTGAAATTCCCCGCGTATTGAATGAGAGTTCTATCTTGTTGCTGTTGACGAACAAGGCGGATGCAAATGGCCCGAAAGGAGTGATGACCACTAAATTTTTCGAATCGCTGGCTGTCGGTAAACCGGTCTTGTGTGTACGTGGCGACGAGGGATGCCTTGAAGAGGCGATTAACCGTACGCGGTCGGGATTGTCTGCCCACCATGCGGACGAAGTCTATGATTTTATAAAAACACATTATCTGAACTGGAAAGAAAATAAACCGCCTGTTGATGATTCCGATAAAAATGAAATCGGAAAGTTTTCGCGTGAAGCGCAGGCTAAGCAGTTTACAGAACTGTTTGAACAGGTAGCCGGTATTCCCCCGGCAGCTAAAAGTTGCAAAGAGGCCTTATAAAAAAAATACCGCATTTTGTCACAAAATCCCTATTGTAAAAGTCTTAATTATAAAAATTAATTTTGAATAGTTTTGAGAGTACATATAAGGAGAATTATTTGAGATTGTATTCGCTGGTCAGGAAGGTAATCAATGATGAAAATGTAGCTTATGACATTCTTCAGGACGTTTTTGTACGTTATTACGAAAAGCTGGAAAACGGATATGAATTCCGGAATACGCACAATTGGCTGACGCGTGTTACATTGAATGAATCTTTTGATTACCTGAAACAGAAAAAGGTATATGTTCAACTGGATGAAGTAAACGCATTAGCGGCGGATGACGGGCCGGATGAAACACACCGGCGCGGAAGGATGATTAGACAAGCCGCTTCAAAGCTCAAACCTCAGGAATTGAAATTGATTTTACTTTATAGTGAAGGATATTCATACAAGGAAATAGCTGAAATGGCTGAAATAAAATTTACTTCTGTCGGAAAGTCTCTTTCGCGGGCTATCTGTAAAATAAAGGAAATACTAAAAAAGAACGACAATGAAATGTATTGACAACGAATTGATTCAGAAATATATTGACGGAGAGGTTTCGTGCAGGGAGGCTGAATATATTCAGTCGCATATTAAAACCTGTAATAAATGTGCTTGCAGGATTGAAGCGCAAAGAGCCTTTGCCGGAGAGTTGAAAAAGCACATCGGTTTCTCTGCGGTACAGGTGGTTGATATTCCCGAATTTGTAAGGCCGCCGGTACGGAAGCGCCGGATCTCCGTAAAGATGAAGTATTCTATTTATGCCGCGTCGGTCGCATGTATCCTGGCGTTATTCTTTTTTATCATTCCGAAAAAAAGTAATGAAGAAGACCTGCGGTTGATTTATTTTTTTGAGGGTGGTTTTGACGCAAACAAACCTGTTTCGCAACAGGAGGTGATGCTTTTAATAATAGATTCCGGAGATCGTATTATAGAATGTAATTAAAGAGTAAAAGAAATGAAAATCAACGTGTTTTTGATATTATCCTTTGTGATCTTTATTCAAGGTTTGTCCGCTCAATCTTTGTCGGATATTTACCGGAAAGGTACGGTAAAATTAATAGCAGACCGGGAGTATGGGCGGGATAATAATTGGGAAAAGGTATTTGAATCATACTACGATACGATTTATAATCGTCCGATGGGCAATCGTAAGTCAATCGTTATGCTACCTGATCAATCGATCGTAGTGAGTCATGAATACAGAAACCTGTACTCATTGTTCGGTCCGGACGGAAAGTTTGTCAGGGAGTTCAGTCTTACCGGTATTTCCGGGAAGCCTCTTAAAAAGACTAACAAAATAAAAGGAGTCATCGGGAATCATTTTTTTACGGGTCTTGATAATTTGGGGAGAATGATGTGCTTTGATTTTGAAGGTCGTTATGTGAAGACTTTAACGCTTGACTATATGGCAAAGGATATGATTCCATTGACGGATGATAAAATTGCAGTGGTAGGCTGGGCGATATGGAAAGACAAATTCCGTGACTTTGTGGCTCTGGTCGATTATCAGACAAATGAACAGAAAATAATCTGGGATCATTTTTCAAAACCGAATGGTTCATGGCGGCCTGCTTATGATTACACTTCTCCTAAAATAGCCTTTCTGGATAGTCAGTTGATAGTTGCTTTACCACAGAATGGCGAAATAATGACTTTCGATCTTGAAGGAAGATTGATAACAAAGGATCATATTGAATGGGAAAGCCGGTATATGTCGGTTGAAGAACAAAAAAAATCTGCAAGGAAAAGTTATGAAATACTGGCGAAGAATAAACCGGTAAATCTATCCGGAGAGTTTTTGAAGAAAGTAAATGATTATATAGAGAAGATTATATTGCCGTTTAAACTTCCTGCTTTTTTAACGATCATAAAGGATTCGGATAATAATCTTTTGTTTTTTGAAATACCGGAAAAAGAAGAGGCAAATATTTTTCATGTCCGCACTTGTGATGCTAAAAGACAATTTATTGCCCAAAGCAGTTTTGAATGTGAAGAATATAACTTGTCGATTACTTCTGATAAAATGATTTTCCATGAAGGGTTTATCTATGCGTTACAAGTATTGAAAAATTCGGAAGGAAATCCGTTGCGGTTGGTTAGGTTTAAACTGTCTGATTAAATATTTATTCATTAAAAATCTGTATTATGAAAACAAAAATGATCGCTCTTGTATTTGTGTTTATGTGTATCAATGTTTCTGCTCAAAGTGACGGTTCGGTTTCGGAATCCCTTGTGAATGGAACTAAATTGACCGTTTGTTCTTTGGATAAAGTAAAAAAGACGAAGACAATCCCGCTCAGCGAATTGGTGGAAGACTGTGCAGTCGTTCAGTTGGAATATTCGGAAGAGGCATTGTTTAATCCTTGGTTCACTACGGTTACTGAAAAATACATCGGGGTCCGGCAGCAGGGAAACGGAGCTTACAAGTTGTTTAGTCGTTCCGGAAAATTTCTGTGCGATGTAGGCGCCATGGGGAATGGCCCGGGTGAATATGCGATGATTCTGTACGATGATCTTATTGATGATAAAAACGAATTGATCTATCTGGTACCCATGGCGGGAAATAAAGTGTTGGTATATAATACTTCCGGTAAGTTCGTGAAAGAGATCACCGCACCGCAGAAACTAAACAAACCCAAATTGCATCTGGATAAAGACATATTATCAGTCGTCCACATGGCTTTCAACGGTGATAAAGCAATAGCGCTCCAATTCGATGTTAAAAACGGACAGGTGGTGAAAAACCTGGCGCCGCCGGCTCATTTTCTTGTCGGTGATTTTAATGGAGAGATTTTCAATACACACAATACGCCGGCATTTGATTTTTGTCATACAAACAGTGACACCCTGTATCACTATAATATCAATAAGAATGCGATGGAGCCTGTTTTTACAATGACGTATAGTTCATCTGAAAAGCCCTATAAGCAATACATGGAATTGAAAAACCGGTATATTACGAATGTATTTGGCAAGGGATTGGTCATGACGGACCCCCAGGCGAAAACATCCTCTTATATAACGGTTGTGAATGACTTTTTCGGGAATATGAAAGCTCCTTTCTATGTAGTTCATATCCGCAATGGTTATTATGTCTATAACCTGGAGTCTGCCCAGTTGATGGAAGAAATAGAGAAACGCCTGGGTGAGAGTGGTTGCAGTAATCAGGATAAGGAAAAATTGAAAAAGTTACTGTCTACGCTGGATGAAGATAATAACAATGTCGTTTTTATAGGAAAGTTGAAATAAGTCATCAAAAGGATCTATCCTTTTGATGAAAAGCTCCCATCCTTTTGGGTAAAAGGATGTATCCTTTTTAGGAAAAGGATGGGGGCTTTTTAATAAGGGGAAAAAAGTGTTATATATCAATTGA
>DOZP01000154.1:0-10132 GCA_003517945.1 Porphyromonadaceae bacterium
GTCTGAAAAATAAAATTTTGTCTTTTGTCCTTAAAAGTAATACTTTTTGTACATAAACAGGATGAATTTGTTAAATATAGCAATCAGTATGATGCTATTTATTCTGGTTGCTATATATTTGCACAATAGACGTAATACTTCTTCATATTATTAGTTCTTTTTAAGGTAAAAGGTTTATTAATGGTTAATGTGGAAAGTCCCGGACGTGAGTCCAGGACTTTTCAGTTTTTTTATTCGGCGGAATCGTCTTCTTTCATATTATGGAAAACGTTTTGCACATCATCGTCTTCCTCTATTTTTTCAATGAGCTTATCAATGGTTTCACGTTGTTCGGGCGTAACTTCTTTAACGTCGTTGGGAATGCGGACAAATTCACTCGATGTGATCTCATACCCGTTATCTTCAAGGTATTTCTGTATTGTCGAGTTTTGTGCAAAATCTCCGTAGATAATAATTTCACCTTCGTCTTCTTCCACTTCGTCTACCCCGTAATCAATCAGTTCGAGTTCGAGTTCCTCCAGTGACAGATTTTCTTTTTTGACGATATGAAATACGCATTTGTGTTCAAAAAGAAATTCAAGGGAACCGGAGGTGCCGAGAGAGCCGCCATGTTTATTAAAATAACTGCGTACGTTGGCTACCGTGCGCGTGGTGTTGTCGGTAGCTGTCTCCACAAAAACAGCAATGCCATAGGGGCCGTATCCTTCATAATTCATTTCCTTGTAATCCGTGAAATCTTTTGAAGTTGCTTTTTTAATGGCGCGTTCCACATTATCCTTCGGCATGTTTTCTTTTTTGGCAGTCTGCATTAACACACGCAAGCGGGGGTTGGTTTCGGGATCAGGCCCACCGGATTTGGCGGCAATCGTTATTTCTTTTCCCAGTTTGGTAAATACGCGGGCCATATTGCCCCAACGTTTCATTTTTCTTGCTTTTCTGTATTCAAATGCTCTTCCCATATTATGATTTGTATTTGTAAGTTTAAAATAATTATCTCAATTGCGCTCCGAGTTTTTCTTCCAGGTTTTTATGTATTTTTGACATGACAGAGTCTATCTGCTTGTCATTCAGTGTTTTTTCTTTGTCTTGTAAATAAAAACTGACGGCATATGATTTTTTACCCGAAACCAGGTTTTTACCTTCATATACATCAAATAATATAACCTCTTTTAATAGCTTGCGTTCACTATCCAATGCTATTTTCTTTATGTCTGCAAATGCAATATTTTTATCAACCAGCAGGGCGAGATCCCTTTTGACTTCGGGGAACCGGGGAATATCTTCAAATGTGATCCGGAGTTTCCCTGTTTCTTTCATTAACGCATTCCATGAGAGTTCCGCAAAATACACATCGTTTTCGATATCCATCATTTTCAATAGGCTGTGTTCAACAACGCCGAATGTTCCGAATGTATGTCCGGAAGGCGATGTGATAGATATGCCCGAACTGTAGATGTCGTTGGAAAAACTTTTCCAGGCGACCTTTTCCATATTCACTCCGAGGCGTAGCAATATGTTTTCGATATGGGCTTTTAGTTCGTAAACCGACGTTTTTTCATCCGGATGTGCCCAGTTATTTTCCACGCGGTTGCCGGAAATCCATAATCCGAGACGATATTCTTCTTTGTATTCCGACAAAGTATCATCTTCTTTTTTGTCTCCTTCTTTACTTGTATAGCAGTTTCCGAATTCAAAAAAATGTATATCTCTGTTTTTGCGTTTTATATTGAATGTCGCACTTTGAAGTCCGCCAAATAGCAGGGTCTGGCGCATGGCATTCAGGTCGGCGCTCAATGGATTCATTAACATGACACAATTTGCAGCCGGATAGGTAGATAATTCGTCATAGTATGCCGCACGCGTCAACGAGTTATTTAAAATTTCATTAAAACCGGCGCCGCATAATTGTTCGGAAATAAGGTTCTCCAGCTTATAACTTTTATCCGTCATTGTCTGGTAGCTCAAAGTCGAACGGACATGGTCGCTGAATGCAACATTATTATATCCGTAAATACGCAGTATATCTTCAATAACATCCACATCGCGCCGTACATCATATCGGTATACGGGGACACGTACCGATAAACCTTCCGGTGTTTCCGATGCGATTTCGATCTCTAACGAAGCTAAAATACTTTTGATCGTTTCTACAGGGATTTCTTTCCCTATCAGCGTGTGTATTTTTTTATAAGTAAGGTCTACACTGAAAGGTTCATACTTATTTGGATAGATATCCTGAATTTCACCGGTTATGGTTCCTCCGGCGATCTTCTGTATCATCAATGCTGCGTGTTTAAGCACATATATAGTTTGATTGGGATCCAGTCCGCGTTCAAAGCGAAAAGATGAATCCGTATTCAGGCCGAAGCGGCGTGCCGTTTTGCGTATCCATGCCGGATTGAAACACGCGGATTCGAGAAATACATCTTTAGTGGTTTCCGTTACACCGGAATCAAGCCCTCCGAATACGCCTCCTATACACATCGGTTCGTCAATGTTACAGATCATCAGGTCCTGGTTTGTCAGCGTACGTTCAATGCCGTCGAGTGTTACAAATTTCGTTCCTTCGGGCATTGTATTGACAACTACTTTATTCCCTTTTATTTTTCCCGCGTCGAACGCATGTAGCGGTTGTCCCAGTTCGTGTAAAACATAGTTTGTTATGTCTACCACGTTATTAATGGGACGCAGTCCGATGGCCGTCAAACGGTTTTTCATCCAGTCCGGACTTTCTCTGACCGTAATACCTTTGATCGTAACTCCGGAATAGCGTATACAGGCCTCCGTATTTTTAACTTCTACGGAAATCGCCGGAGAAAGGTCTTCTATTTTGAATTCGTCAATGGATGGCTTCTTTAGGTCAGATGGTTTTCCTGCCTGTTTCAGGTAGGCTGCCAAGTCACGCGCCACACCAAAGTGGGAAGTGCCGTCTATACGGTTTGGGGTTATGTCAACTTCCAGTATGTAATCATTTTCAATGTGGTAGTATTCTTTTGCAGGCATACCGACCGGTGCATCCGAAGGAAGTACGATGATGCCGGAATGATCCGTACCGATGCCTATTTCATCTTCCGCGCAGATCATCCCGAATGATTCTTGTCCGCGAATTTTCGTTTTTTTAATTTTTATCTCTTTGTCGCCATCGTATAATACTGTTCCTACGGTAGCGACTATGACTTTCTGGCCGGCCGCCACATTGGGTGCGCCGCAAACAATATGTAACGGTTCTCCGGTTCCGGTATTGACGGTGGTAAGATGCAGATGGTCGGAGTCAGGATGTTCACTGCATGTGAGCACTTCGCCGATAACAAGCCCTTCAAGTCCGCCTTTGATTGTTTGCATCTCTTCTATCGTACCTGTTTCCAAACCTATAGAAGTGAGCGCGGATGCTACTTCGCCGGGGGCCATGTCCAATGACAGGTAATCTTTCAGCCAATTGTAAGATATATTCATCGTTATATATGGTTAGCGTTAAAATGACCCGCAAAAATATGAAAAAAAAGTAATATAACGATGGCTATAGTGTTGTTTTTTCGGTATGTTGAAAGCTCGTCTTTTTTTTAGGTAAGCGGTTATGATCTTCTTTACTTCCGGAAGAACCGAATATTCCCTTCCCTGATTTAATCATCAATACCGTTTCTTCTCATACCACCGGGCTCTCTGATAGCGGATGACTTCATATTTATTACGGTTTGGCGCAATTGTCTTTTTTCGCGTTCCGTAAGGCCGATCGGTTGTATGGCTCCCGCATCATAATAATTTTTATATGCGGTGGCATGTTTGGCATTATGCGCTTTTCTTCTGTATGACGGGCTGAATACCATGCTTAACAGATTATTAAAATCCATTCCGCCGATACCGCCGCTCGTATGCGTTGTATATACTTTATTCCTGACTTCCGGAGGCAACATTTCCCTGAGTCTTTTCTGGTCTTCAACGGTCAGCATGCAGGTGTTGCTTTTATATATTGAATCTACTTTGTTCATATATAGTACGTATAGTGCAAATACGGCAGGAGGCATGGAGTACGGATCTACGTTTTGAACCCTGACGGAATCGGCGACTCCCGCATTTTCGAAATCCTTTAATAATTCAATTTTGTCAATTTGGTTGTCGGCATTTTTCATCCACGACGGCACAATGAGACGTCCTTCATCTATCGCCTTTTTTGTATCCTCATTTATTTTGATATCTCCTCCTTCCAATACATTTTTCAGCCATGTTGAATCTTCTTTACTCCAATACTGGGCATTCGCTACTCCATTTATAACGATGATAAAAAGGTAAAATAAGATTATTTTTTTTGACATAGTCGCGATTTTTAGAAATTTTAATAATAACGACAAAGATATAATTTTTAACTATATCAAAAAACAAAACATTGTTAAAAAAATGGTTTTGTGTTTCAAGATAAAATAAAATAATGTAATATTGCATTCATATTTATCATTAAAAATCATAAACATGGGCTTGTTTGGAAAGATTAAAGAAAAAGCATTCAATGAGTTTATAGATATTATCGAATGGCTTGATGATACGCCGGATACGATTCTATGGCGTTTTCCGCGGTATCAGAATGAGATAAAAAACGGCGCGCAATTAACGGTGCGTGAAACGCAGGTCGCCGTATTGGTGGATCAGGGTAAATTTGCCGATATTTATCAGCCCGGGCGTTATCAGCTTACGACGGCTAATATGCCTATATTATCTACCTTGAGGGGTTGGAAATACGGTTTTAACTCTCCTTTTAAGGTGGAAGTTTATTTTGTGAATACCAAGCAGTTCCTGAATCTGAAGTGGGGGACAAAAAATCCCATTATGTTACGTGATCCCGAGTTCGGGCCGATCCGTATGCGTGCGTTCGGAACCTATTGTTTCAAAATAAGCAGTGATCCTACCAAATTTATAAAAAATGTGGCCGGTACGGATGGTAGTTTTACGACCGAGGGCATACAGGAACAATTACGTAATTTTATCATTACCAAATTTACGGATCATTTGGGCGAATCTAAAATCGCCGCATTGGATATCGCTTCCAATCTGAACGAATTTTCGGCGGCTTTACAGGAAAGCCTTCAGGTAGATTTTGAAGAATTGGGAATTGATATTACGAAATTCCTGGTCGAAAATATCTCTCTGCCGGAAGAAGTAGAAAAGGCGCTTGATAAGCGTACCAGTATGGGGATTGTGGGAGATATGGGTAAGTATACGCAGTTTCAATTTGCCGATGCATTAAAAGCGGGTGCGGAGAATCCGGCAGGAGGCGGTTCTCCTGCAGGCGATGCCATGGGGATGGGAGTGGGATTTGCAATGGCCGGCCAAATGGCGCAACAAATGATGAACCCGCAAGGACAACATGCGCCATCACCCGTAGCGGCAGCACCTCCCCCGATACCACAACCGCAAATGTATTATGTAGCTGTAAACGGTCAGCAGACCGGGCCTTTCGGTATACCACAACTACAACAAATGATTGTGCAGGGTCAACTTAATCTACAGTCGTTGGTATGGACTCAGGGTATGCAGTCGTGGGAAGCGGCCGGTTCGGTTGTTGAGTTATCACGGTTATTTGGCGCTGTTCCTCCACCTCCTCCGCCTCCCATATCACCTGAATAGTAGCTTTTAATAATGATAGCGGACAGGGAACGTAATAACGCGCAAGATAATATAGTAAAATCTGCCGACACGGTGCAAAGTAAATGCCCTTCGTGTGGCGGCGTGCTTGTCTATTCTCCGGAAGATGAATTGCTCGTTTGTTTATATTGCGGTACGAAAGTGCTGTTGGACCTTACGCCGGCGGAAATAAAGGAACACGATTATAAGGAATGGTCCGGGCATCCTGAAATGCAAAGTCAGGTAGAGACGCTTGTGGCGGAAGTGGTTTGTGGTCAGTGTGGGGCGCATACGACTTTTCCGGAAAATACGACATCTTATACATGTGCTTTTTGCGGAACGCCGATTGTATTAAAAGATTTCGTACAACGCCGGTCGTGGAAACCTGAGTATATACTTCCTTTTAAGATCGGGAAAAAACAATGTGACGACCGTTTTCGAAAATGGGTTTCTTCACGATGGTTTGCGCCTTCCGGATTTTCCAAGGAGTTGTCAGCCGAAGAGCGGATGAAAGGTATGTATTTGCCTTATTGGACGTATGATGCGGATACCACGACGGTATACACGGGAGAGCGCGGCGTGAACCGGCGGGTTACAAGGATAAACAACGGTAAGTCGGTAACTCATACCGTTACGGACTGGTACCCGGTTTCGGGAACTGTGCGCCATGTGTTTGATGATGTGCTTGTTCCGGCATCAGGCAGTTTGCCTCCGGATATATCACGGGTTCTTACAAACTGGGACCGGAGGAACTATGTGGCATACAGTGATCAGTTTGTGAGGGGCTTTTTGGCCGAACTGTATCAGCAGGATTTTAGGAAATGTTATCCGCAGGCGGAAAAGCAAATGGAGTCGTATCTGTCGGCGCTTGTCCGGTCGGAAATAGGAGGTAGTCAACAGCGTGTATTCCGGCAGGAAACCAATTATTCCAATGTGAAATTTAAACATGTACTTCTTCCGGTTTGGTTAAGCGCTTACCGTTATAAAAATAAATCGTATGTTTTTGCCATAAACGGTCGTACGGGTCAGGTATTCGGACAACGTCCGTGGAGTGTGCCTAAAATACTGACGCTGATACTTGTCATTGCTTCCATTCTTGTACTTTTATTTTATTATAGCGGATAACGTCATAGTCTCGAATACTCTGACGACCGGATCCTGGCTTGTTTCGGATATCAGGGGTCAAATATAAAGAAGGTGATACCACATCGTGTGAATATCACCTTCTTTCATTTCCGGGACAGTTAAATATATCCTTTATTTGGGTTGTTTTCCGATATAAGCGAGAATTCCTCCGTCAACATACAGGATATGTCCGTTTATGAAGTTGGAAGCGTCAGACGCCAGAAATACGGCCGGTCCTTTCAGGTCATCTGTTGTTCCCCAGCGTGCAGCCGGCGTTTTGGATATGATGAAAGAATCAAAGGGATGACGTGAGCCGTCCGTTTGTTTTTCGCGTAATGGCGCCGTTTGAGGGGTTGCAATGTACCCCGGCCCGATGCCGTTACACTGTATATTATATTCTCCGTATTCGGAGGCTATATTGCGTGTCAGCATTTTTAGTCCTCCTTTGGCCGCAGCATAAGCGGAAACGGTTTCCCTGCCAAGCTCGCTCATCATAGAGCAGATATTAATGATCTTTCCCTGGCCCTTTTTGATCATGGCGGGAATAACTGCTTTGGCTACGATAAAGGGACCATTCAGGTCAATATCAATTACCTGACGGAATTCGGCGGCAGTCATTTCGTGCATGGGGATGCGTTTAATGATACCTGCATTGTTCACCAGAATATCAATTACGCCGACTTCTTTTTCTATTTTGGCAATCGTTGAATTAACTTCCTCTTCATTGGTTACGTCAAATACATATCCATGAGCATCAATGCCTTCTGCTTTGTATTTTTTTATAGCATCTTCAACCAAATCCAACCTTAAATCATTGAAAACGATTTTTGCTCCGGCTTCGGCTAAAGCTGACGCAATGGCGAATCCAATACCATAAGAAGCTCCTGTCACTAAAGCTATTTTGCCTTTTAATGAAAATTGATTGTTCATACGGTTTAAAATTTATGTATTACAAGATTTTTATAATCAATGGTTCTTCAAGCGCTTTTGTGAAATATCCGACGTAATTCTGAAAAGAATCAAGAGTCGGAAATCCGAATTTTTCCCAGCCGTATCCGGTATAGTAAGTAATGGGTTGATCCGGATAATAAGAGGTTACTCCCAAGACATGCGAGTGTGTTTCTTCATTTTTATTTTTAGGGTGTATGATTGTATATGTGTTGGATATTATTCTTTCCAATCCGGCCGGAAATATCATACTGACATATACTTTGCCGGCTTTTTCATTTTCCGGTTCTTCGTATATGATAGCGGCGGTTCCGCTTTCCGTATATGCCGAATAAGCCTCGTCGTCTTCAGTACGTTTGACAAGTCCGGCGGCAACGGTTAAAGTATCACGGGTGTCATATTCCTGTGTTACTTTTGTAAACTGGGAACCCGCATCAATTGAAAAAGTACGTTTTTCGCCGAATGTCTTGTCGTTAACCGTAATATCTTTATAAGTAAGCCTGAATGTGGTGCGTAACGGTCCGTTTTCTAAAAGTTCCTGACCGGCAAAGTTTTCATTTAGTGTCAATGAATCTTTTTCAAAAGGAGCCATCATACCGGCTCCGAGGGTGCGTCCTACTTTATAATCGTCAAGTCCTTCCCCGTGGTCGTCGTGATAAGACTGAACGCCCCCTATATCATCTTTGTACCATTTGTCAATAATCAGGTTGCTCGTTTTCTTGTACCATACATCCAGTCCGTTACTGGGTCCGTCAACGGCGATGAGAGCCGGCCCGTATATACGGAATGCTACCCGGTCGTTTTCCCAGGCGAAATCATCTTTTCGTTCGGTGATAAAACGTCCGTACACTTTTGGCGGGAAAGTTTGCTGAGCTCCTGTTTTTACCGTATAGGATAAGGTTTCTTTCGCTTTAATATCCGCCTGGAATATCAGTTTTCCGTCATAGGTGATTTGTGACGGAATCATTTCTCCTTTTTGATCGACTACCATATATATCTTTTCTGCCGGAAGTTTCATTAATTTATCCGTTGATATTTCAACCATTTCCAGGCGATCGAACTCACTCGGATTTTCTACCGTTATATTCAGACCTGAGTTACATGAAAGCAGTAAAACAAAAGCTGAAATCAAAAAATATATTTTTTTCATGTTCATTTGTATGTTAAGCGTTAAATAATTATACTTTATTTATTAGCGGAGCTTATCTGCAGTGAAAGTGTCCATATCATCATAGTCCAGGTTTTCTCCACACATCGCCCAGATAAAAGTGTAATTGCTGGTTCCGGCCGCAGAGTGGATAGACCAGGAAGGTGAAATGACCGCCTGTTCGTTACCCATAAAGATGTGTCTTGTTTCCTGCGGTTGCCCCATGAAATGGCAAACAGACTGATGCTCCGGTATTTTAAAATAAAAATAGGCTTCCATCCGGCGTGAATGCGTATGCGGGGGCATTGTATTCCATACACTTCCTTCTTTGATTTCGGTCAGCCCCATCTGTAACTGGCAACACGGCACAATTTCATTTAATATCAACTGGTTTAATGTTCTTTCGTTAGATAGCGCTTTTACGCCCAATTCGCGTGTGCGGCGCATCTCTTTGGTGATTGCGGCTGTTGGAAATGCAGTATGTGCAGGTGAGGATGCAAAGTAAAATTTTGCCGGGAGGGTCTGATCTTTACTTTTGAAAGTGACTTCTTTCGACCCTCTTCCCACATATAATGCATCTTTGTAAGTCATTTCAAATTCTTTTCCGTCAACAGAGACAATTCCTTCATTTTCGATACAAATGATTCCTACTTCACGCCGTTCACAAAAATATTCGGAACGGATCAGACTTACAGTTTCCAGTTTCAGGTTTTCTTTTACGGGAAATGCTCCGCCTATGATAAGGCGGTCGTTATGGGTGTAAACCATGATTACTTCATCTGCCCCAAATAATTTTTCGACTAAAAATTCAGCTCTTAATTGTGCTGTTTCGTAGCGTTTTACATCATCAGGATGTGTCCCCCATCGTTCTTCGATTGTTGTCTTCATACTCTATATGTTTTTTGAATAAACAGGACGGTAAAGATACGTGAAAAATATGATATAGGAATAAATTAGGGAAAAAATGATGAAAATCGCACTTATTTCGTATCTTTGCCGCACTGAAAACAATACATAAAAAATGTGTATATGAGTAAAAAGGTTTTTGTGAGCGGATGTTATGATATGCTGCACAGTGGTCATGTCGCATTTTTTGAGGAAGCTGCACAGTATGGAGATTTGTATGTGGGAATCGGTTCGGATAAAACTATTCAGGAACTGAAAGCCCGTAAAACGATCAATACGGACGCGGAGCGTTTGTATATGGTTAAGGCTTTGAAAGTAGTCAAAGATGCCTGGATAAACAGTGGTAGCGGCATTCTTGATTTTGCGGAAGATGTGATGCAACTGGCGCCTGAT
>DOZP01000154.1:10181-16480 GCA_003517945.1 Porphyromonadaceae bacterium
ATTCCTCACAGCGGTCTTCCGGTTCGTTCAACGACGGCCTTGCGAAAGGAATGCCTGATCCCTTATCGTATAGATCTGGCCGGGGGTTGGTTGGATCAGCCTTTTGTGAATAAGTATTACCCCGGTGCTGTTATAACTATTTCTATTGAGCCTGATTTTGAGTTTAATGACCGTAGTGGTATGTCTACGAGTTCCCGTAAAAAAGCAATCGAGTTGTGGCATACGGATATTCCCGACGGTGAAAGGGAGATGTTGGCGCGTACTTTGTTTTGTTATGAGAATCCTCCGGGCACGAAATATGTGAGCGGTTCTCAGGATGCCTTGGGTATTGTGATGCCGGGGCTGAACCGTTTTTTTTACAGGAATAATTATTGGCCGGAGAAAATAGAGAAAATGACTGACCCGGATCTTTTGTCCTGGATTGAACAACATATATGGCTTGTGCCGTTATATCCCCGCGTGAGTGATTATGATGTGCTCGCGGATGTGCATATCAACAAAGATGGCGCGATGGCTTTGAGTCAGGCATCCGAAGCATGCTGGAGTGCTATTTTGAATAAAGATGCGAAAGGCTGGGGAAGCGCTTCTGTTGCCAGTTTTGAGGCGCAATTGAAAATGTTCCCGAATATGATTACCCGGGATGTCACGGATGCGTTGGAGTCTTATAAATCGCAGGTGTTGGGATGGAAATTGTCGGGTGCCGGAGGTGGAGGTTATTTGGTTTTTGTTAGTGACTCTCCGGTTCGTAATGCCATTCAGATAAGAATCAGAAGGAGTAATTTTGAATAAAATATATAGTAAAATGAAAGGAATTGTTTTGGCCGGCGGATCCGGCACACGTTTGTATCCTATTACAAAAGGTGTATCCAAGCAGATGCTTCCGATTTATGATAAGCCCATGATCTATTATCCGATCTCAGTTCTTATGCTGGCTGATATACGTGATATTCTTATCATATCAACTCCACAGGATTTGCCGGGATTTCGTCGTCTTCTCGGTTCCGGAGAGGATTTGGGGGTTCGTTTTGAGTATGCGGAGCAGCCTTCGCCCGATGGTTTGGCGCAGGCCTTTATTATAGGGGCGGATTTTGTGGGTAAAGATGATGTCTGCCTTGTTTTAGGAGATAATATATTTTATGGACAAGGTTTCTCCCGGATACTTCACGGGGCGGTTGAATATGTAAAGCAGGGTGGCGCGACTGTTTTCGGGTATTATGTGAACGATCCTGAGCGTTATGGTGTAGCGGCTTTTGACGAAAACGGCAATGTATTGAGTATAGAAGAGAAGCCGGAAAAGCCGAAGTCTAATTATGCAGTGGTCGGGTTGTATTTTTATCCGAATAAAGTATTGGAAGTGGCTCGCAGTATAAAGCCTTCTGCCCGTGGCGAACTTGAGATTACTGCCGTTAACCGGGTTTTTCTTGAGGAAGGATCGTTGAAGGTTTCGCTTTTAGGACGAGGATTCGCCTGGTTGGATACCGGAACGCATGAGTCATTGTCGGAAGCATCTAATTTTGTGGAAGTTATAGAGCGTCGACAGGGCCTGAAAATCGCTTGTCTTGAGGAGATTGCGTATCATAAAAAATGGATAGACGCCGATCGTTTAATAAAATTAGCTCAGTCTATGATTTGTAATCCCTACGGGCAATATCTCATGAAACTTGTAGAATAGATGTTCTGTTTTATGCATATTTATGTAAATAAAATTCAAAGAGAGTTACAAATGTGTATTTATAAATAATTGATTGATAAGTTTATTGATATTGTTTATATGGTCATTGACAAAAAAAGGAAAAAAAGGTAGCATTATTTGTTTTAATTAAAAAATAGAGTTACCTTTGCATTAATAATTATCACAAAATAGATGTGAGTTGAGAATGGGAGCGTGTCGTTGAATTAAAATGTATAATTATTGAAAAAATACAATTATGAAAAAGCAAAAGAAAGCAATGGATTGTATATAGGTTATTGAGTTGAGAATGAGAGAAATATTGTTAAATTAAAAATGTATAATTATGAAAACGAAGGTTTTACTGTTAGCTTTTTTATGTGGTGTGGTGATGTCGATTTCTGCGCAGGAATATCAGCCTCAAGTTGGATTTAGTACAGAAAATGGCTCTAAAGTGAATTTTAAGAAGAATAAAGCAACTGACAACTGGTTTATTTCTTTGGGTGGTGGCGCAAGCGTGTTATTTGGTGATCAAAATAGCGATGCGGATTTTGGTGATCGTATTAACTGGGCCGGAGGTCTCTCCGTAGGAAAATGGTATAATCCTTATATGGCCTTACGTTTGCAGATTAATGGAGGTCAGTTGAATAACTTCAGAGCTATAGAGGGCGAATTGTCCAATCAGGACTTTTTGTATGGCAACGCACACGTTGACCTTATGTGGGATGTTACTAATTTCTGGGCTCCTTACAATGAAAAGAAAGCGGTTCGTTTTATCCCGTTTGTCGGGGTTGGTTATGCTATCCGTCCGGGTAAAACGGTAGATGGTTTTGTTTACAAACGTTCGGAATCGCCGTCGGTTAATTTGGGTGTTCAGATACCTTTCCGTTTGAGCAATCGTGTTGATTTGTTCCTTGAAGGTCAATATATTCTGCTAAACGAGCAGTTTAATCGTACGGATATGGGCCATGAACAGGATCGTATCGCTCAGGCCTTGTTAGGTTTTAACTTTAAATTAGGCAGAACCAACTTTGAAGTTATTGAACCAATGGATTATGATTTGCTGAATGACCTTAATTCTCAGATCAACTCTTTGCGTGCTCAGAACGAAGAATTAAGCAAACGTCCGAAATCTTGTCCCGAATGTCCTAAGGTTGAGCCTAAGGTTGAACAGATAGAAAGTATGAAAAATGTCGTGTTCTTCCGTCTGAATAGTTCTGTGATTGATAAAAATCAGGAAGGTAATATTTTCAATACTTCCGAATATGCTAAGAAACATAACTTACCGGTGAAAGTGGTTGGTTATGCAGATAAGAAAACAGGTACGGCTGATTATAATCAGGGTCTTTCCGAAAGACGTGCAAAAGCTGTTGCTAAAAGACTTACTGATCAATACGGAATTCCTACGGAAAAAATTTCTATTGAGTGGAAGGGTGATACTCAACAACCTTATGAAATCAACAATTGGAACCGTGTGGTTATTATGGATACCAACCAGAAATAAAAGTTGAATTTTTAATAAAAAAAAGACCGATGGAAAACCGTCGGTCTTTTTTTTTGAATAATGATTGTCTTGTGTTATATTTGTGGCAATATTCTTTAAATTTAAATAGTATGACTGAAAAGGAAGAAATGATGCTGGATAAGAATGAAGATTTAGGTATGAATAATTTCTTTGATAATAAGTCTTTTTTTCTTAGAGGAACCGATCATATGGGGTGGGGTATAAAGAACCGGATGAGTCGTATATTTAATCCAAAGACCGGACGTACGGTAATGCTGGCTTTTGATCATGGGTCGGTTTTAGATTCTATTGCCGGATTTGACCGATTGGATTTATCCGTACATCCTCTTATTCATGTTGCGGATTCGATTATGTGTACCCGTGGCATCGTTCGCACGATAGTACCCCCCAGTACCCGTAAACCTGTTTGTTTGCGTTTTTCCGCCGCCTCGACTGTTCTTTCGGAGTTAAACAATGACGTGATCCTTGATATTGAGGATGCGATACGGTTGAATGCTTCAGCTCTTGGGGTGACTGTAGCATTAGGTGATAAGTATGAGGCGAAAACTATTCAGAATCTTGTTCATGCAGCCGATAGCGGTTATAAATACGATATTCCGGTGATAGGGATAACTTCTATCAGCAAACAAGACAGCGATGCCGCTTATTATGCTATGGTTGCACGCGTTTGTGCCGAAAATGGGGCTAATATCGTAAAAACATATTATACGGAAAAGAATTTTTCAAAGATAATAAATAAATGTCCGGTGTCGGTTATTGTGGCCGGAGGAAAGAAAATGCCGGAACAGAAATTCCTGGAATTTTGTTATCGTGCAATAGATGAAGGGGCGGCAGGGATAGATGTGGGACGTAATGTTTTTCAGGCTTTATCTCCGGTTGCCATGATAAAAGCGGTTTCTTCTATTGTGCACGATAACCTGCTCCCGGAAGATGCATTTCAGTTATATCGCGAATTGTCAAACCTGTCTTAACGATCTTTTAATCAAGGTAGAAGGCTGGTGGTGTTGCCCAAATGAGTAAATTTATTTTGTATTATATTTGAATTGCACTATCTTTGAAGTTCTGATATATTTCTTTAAAATGATGGACGAAGGCCTGAATTCAAAATTTGATACGAATTTTTTTGAGCGATACGCTCGTATATCTTTAGTAGATTTGGTAGATAAGCGTTTTACCGGGCTAAAGAATGATGATCGTCCGGATTTACAGGATGTGGAGTTGGGTATCGGAATTGAAGTTACGCGTGCTATCCGTGAAAATAAGGATGTTGCTCACGCTTTGATCAATGAAATCGCAGGCCGGCCTGTTGTGGATGTTTCTGAGGATGAGTGGATTGATATGACAAAATATGGATACGGATATGGAATCCATGATAATCTGATCGGGAAGATCGAATATGAATACTGGTCTGCTGCGTTACCGTTAAAGAGAATCATAGAAAGTAAAGTCCGGAAAGTTGCAGATGGATTTTACGGTGATTTTACAGAGTATGGTTTGTATGTTTTTTCGAAAGAAAATCTGACAAATCGTATGGTTCATTCGACCATTTCTTACATTATGGAGTTGCAGAAAGTGAATGAAAAAAAATATACTTATATGTATATTTCGCAAATACACGAGATGTTTGTCTGTAATCTGGAGCATGCTTCATTTGATATGATACAGATAACGAAAGAACAATGCCGGAAGTTCTATCATGAAGCGATTATAAAATAATAGATATAGATAGTAATATTGCAGGTATGAAATATGAGATGATTGTGCTTGATGTTGACGGCACACTACTTAATAATGATAAGATCGTAACCGCCCGCATGAGGGCGACACTGATAAAGGTTCAGCAAATGGGCGTAAAGCTTGTGCTGGCTTCCGGACGTCCTACATATGGAGTTTTGCCTTTGGCAAGAGAGCTTGAATTGGATAAGAATAACGGATATATACTTTCTTATAACGGCGGTCAGATTATTAATGTGCAAACCGGCGATTTGCTGTTTGAAAAGCGGATAAATCCGGAAATGATACCTTATCTGGAAAGGAAAACGAAAAAGGAAGGTTTTGATATTTTTACTTATCATGAAGATGCGATTTACACTAATAATGCATCAAATGAGTATATTATCCGGGAGGCCGAACTAAATAATATGCATATCCGCGAAGTGGAATGTTTTGCGGAAGCCGTTGACTTTTCTCCTTGCAAGTGTATGATCGTCAGTGATGATGAAAAGGCCTTGGTCGGACTTGAAAATCATTGGAAAAGAAGATTGGCGGGTGAACTGGATGTGTTCCGTTCTGAGAAATATTTCCTTGAAGTTGTTCCTCCTTTTATTGATAAAGCAAATACGCTTAGTGTATTACTGGAGGTGCTTAAGGTAAAATCCGAAAACGTGGTGGCTATAGGTGACGGCGTTTGTGATGTAACCATGATACAATTGGCCGGACTGGGGATTGCTATGGGAAATGCGCAGGAGTCCGTCAAAGCCTGTGCCGACTATGTGACATTGACAAACGATGAAGATGGTGTTGCCGTAGCCATAGAGAGGCAGATCATTTCCGAGATACGTCCGACGGAGATCCCTTTGGATAAGCTCAATGAATCGGCCAAACATGCATTGATGGGGAATCTGGGTATTCAATATACGTATGCTTCGGAAGACCGGGTGGAAGCAACAATGCCTGTTGACGAGCGTACGCGCCAGCCTTTCGGTATTTTGCATGGCGGCGCTACTTTGGCGTTGGCGGAAACCGTAGCCGGGCTTGGCTCCCTTGCGTTATGTAAGCCGGATGAAATGATGGTGGGTATGCAGGTTAGTGGAAATCACCTGTCTTCGGCTCATGAGGGTGATACGGTTCGCGCTGTAGGTACGATCATACACCGGGGACGCTCTTCGCATGTCTGGAATGTGGATGTTTTTACTTCTACCGATAAATTGGTATCGTCTATCCGTGTTGTGAACAGTATTCTGAAAAAACAATAACTCAGAATGTAAAACCTATGCTGTAAAAAATATTACTCCCATAGGGTGAATATCTGTCCTGAATAAGGTCGTATTGCAGCATAATCATGATCGAATTGAAATTTACTCCTGCTCCGGCAACTAATGACGG
>DOZP01000084.1 GCA_003517945.1 Porphyromonadaceae bacterium
CAATAAAATTCGAATCTTTTGCATGGTGATATCATTAATTTAAAAACTACGGACAAAGATACATCACTTTCATAAAAAAATTAACACGAGAAGATAACCACAGGGAAAATATTCTGTTCATTTTATTTTTCTTCTCCGAAAATACTTCCGTAACGGTGATATTCATACGTGATACTTTGCTCTTTGAGATAGTGAAGCAATTCCAACCGACCTTCAGTCAGCGGTTTGTTGCTGGCAATATGTTTACCTGATTCGGCTGCCTTATTATAAAATGTATCCGGAAGATCCGCCGTACATGTACGAACGCGCTCGTAGGCATCCATTTCTTTGATAAACGCTTCTGTTGCCTGTTTTTTCACTTCCACTTTCGTAAGTTTCTCTGCGAAAGATGCTACGATCCGCAATTTCGAATCATCCGGAGCAATACTTACAATAAGCGGAGTACCGGCAGTTTCCGCAGCCAGAAGAACCAACNNTCCACCCGGAGGCCGACATTTTTCAAAGGCAGATAGCGGAATTTATTTTCTTCGCCATAAATATGACTCACATCTTTTTCCTGCGAAAATTCTTTCTCCCATGCCTCCTTGTAACTAACTATGGCAAAATTCAAACGGTTTTTGTCTTTTTCCTCCTGCACAAACTCACTCAGTTCATTATTTATCAACACTTTTTCCAATTCTTTTTCAGTCAGTTCCACAAAGCAGGATACATAGTTCGGGCCTCCGGCCTTGATCCCGCCTCCGAATGCCGAGCGTTTCATACCTCCAAACGGCTGACGGCGTACTATAGCTCCGGTTATACCACGATTTATATACAGATTTCCGGCCTCCATACGATCACGCCAGATCCGGTGCTCATCTTCGTTAAGGCTCTGCAATCCTGCTGTCAGTCCATATTCCGAAGAATTGGCATATTCAATACCCTGCTCAAGATCATCCATACAAACAACGGACAGAAGAGGTGCAAAAAGTTCGTTTTTAAACGTATAACTTGTCGGTTTTACCCCCCATTTTACCGTAGGCTTCAGGATATATTTCTTTTTATCGGCAAACTCAGGCGCAACAAGCCATGATTCGCCGGGCTCAAGATGCGCTATGGCATAAAGCAATTTGTCATTATCATTATCAATCATAGGGCCTACCATATTCATCGTATCCCACACACTTCCTGTTCGCATACTTGTTACGGCATCTTTCAGTTTGGATTTGAACGACTCATTCTGATAAGTCTTTCTATCTACCAACAACAGCGAACAGGCGGAACACTTCTGGCCTGCATTACCGAATGCCGACGAAACAATGTTTAATATCGCATGATCCTGATCGGCCGTATCGGTTATAATAATGGCATTTTTCCCGCCAGTTTCTGCCGAAAGCGGCGTTTTCGGACTATTTTTCAACAAACGGAAAGCCGTATCGGTTCCCCCCGTCAGGATTATATGTTTAACAGACAGATGAGCCGTCAGATAATCCAACGACTCGCGGTCTGCCGTACAAACAACCTGCAAAGCATCTTTTGGCACCCCCGCATCCCAGAAACACTTGGCAAACTCCCATGCGACCGGCAAAGCTACGGTTGCCGGTTTCAAAATGACGGAATTACCTCCGGAAAGAGCGGCTGCAACCCCTCCTACCGGTATAGCCAGCGGGAAGTTCCACGGCGGAATGACGAGTATGATCCCTTTGGGCGCATGAGAAACCGACTTCAAACGGTCAAACGCTTTCATCGTGATCGGATAATAACGGCAGAAGTCAATTGCTTCCGATACTTCCACATCCCCTTCCATAAATGTTTTTCCTGTAATAGCTGCCATGCAACCGATCAGATCTCCCCGTTTGGCGCTCAGGTTTTCAGCCACCCGGTGTAATATTTCATTGCGTTCATTCACAGACGTTTTGCGCCATTGTGAACCATCCCGCTCCGCAATCCCAATAATCTCTTTTACCTGATCAAACGAAGATAAATTAGCCTCACAGAAACAGATTTCCATATCACGGCTACGATCATAATAACGCTTCTTTTTATCTGTTATCACTTCTTTATCACCCATCTGTACGGGAACAACAAAGTTTGTATCACGAACCGTCGTTTCCCATTTGTTTAAGATCCCCAATGCCCATTGACGATTCTGCGGCAAATCCAAATCCGTATCCGGTTCGTTGACAAAGGTGTCGGCGTCGGCTACCGGAACAGGCGCTTTGTTGCGATCCTGCTTACGGAAAGGCGCTGTCCGTACACTATCTTTCAATTTATACGCTTCCCGGAATTGTTCCGCAAGAAAATTCCAATGCGGGCTGTCAAGTTTCAAATTAAATGTATAACTCAGGAAATTATCTTTTCCCGTATTTTCATCCAAACGGCGTACCAGATAAGAGATTGCGTTCAGGAAATGATTGGCTTTCACAACAGGGGTATAAAGGATAATCTGTTTCTGCAATTTACGCATCACACGCGGCAGATTGTTGGCCATCCCCTCCAGCATCTCAAAGGTCACAAATCCCGACACGCCGTTTTTCTCCGCCAGAAGATGCGCATAGGCAATGCTGAAATAATTATGCGAAGCGACACCTACATGGCATGCTTCTATATTTTCAGGCCTCAATGCAATATCAAGGATATGCATATAATTCGCATCGACTTCCACTTTCGAACGATATACCGGGTTTTCCCAACCTTTCAGAGAAGAAACGACGCTTTCCATCTGAAGGTTAGCACCCTTTACCAGACGCATTTTAAGGGGAGCGCCACCTGCCGCCACCCGTATCTTTGCAAAATCAAGCAAACGTTTCTGCAACCCTTCCGCATCCGGAAGATAAGCCTGAATGACAATGCCGGCATTATAACTTTTGAATTCCGGCCGGCTTAACACTTCTATAAAAATATCCATTGTCAAATGTGCATCCTTATATTCTTCCATATCCAGATTCACAAACTTAGCGCGCGTTTTTCCGTCATAATCCGTATAGGTATTAGCCATCGCTTTCCGGTAAATTGCAGCAACCATTTCGCAAAGCTCCTTTTTATTCTGTTCATAACTCAGCGGATGTATCTGTGCATAAATACCGGAGATTTTTATGGAAATATAATTGATATCGGGTTCTTCCAACGCTTCCAGGTAATGTTCGTAACGATGACGCGCTTCGCCGTCCCCGAGAACCACTTCGCCAAGCAGATTGACATTCTGGCCTATATTACTATTCCATCGTCCCTCCAGATGCCTTGTCAGCTTAGGGCGTTCCTCCGCAATAATAATCTTAGTGGTTTCGGCACGAAGTTTCCTTTTAAAAACAGGCATCGCAATCGAAGGAAACCAGTAGCCGCCCATCATATAAAGACGCAACAAAAGGCGATCGGACGCACTGAAAAAATCAGGTATACCATATTCTTTTATGATTTGCCGGACCCGTTTATTCAACTTGCCGTTATCGCGGATCTGCGATGACTCGTCCAACATTTTCGACAAAAATGTCTTATACTCGGGTGTTTGCACTAAAGACGCATATTTCTTCTGCTCCTTCACCTCATCATTCGTCAACTCTTCGTCCGCTTTTGCCAGAAACTGCTTCGCCCAGTCAATGACCTCGTTTGTGGTTATGTTTTTCATAGTAAAATTATTTATGTTTGCACAAACAAATTTACTCACTATTTTGATTCATACAACTTTTTAACCCGTAAAAAATCATTAAATTAGTTACCGCGATACTTACGTTCGGCATGTTGAATCGGAACACCATCCTTTTTTATTGTTCGCAACATCCAGGGGCAACCCTGTTTCGATAAAATGATACCAAGACGATAATATTTGTCTAATTCTTTGTCCTGAGGTTTCAGGTTAAGTACATCGCAAAAATAGAAATAATCAAAGGTAACAGTTGGCAAAGCGGAAACACTTCCCTCTTCATTTTCAAGCATGGATTTGATCTCTATCGGATCACCGTATTGATTATAACTGACAAAACGTTTAATAAAACCGCTATCGACAGATTCGGTATATTCGATAAGGCGCTTTTGCTCGTCATACACGGGCGTTAGCTTCTCTATTTTCGCGGAAGGCGAGCCGACAATATTATAAACATCCACATCACGGAGATCCGAATTGCGCCTGAAACCGCCGTTGAATTCGATTTGAATCAATCCACGGCCGGCTGCATAGACCAGCGTTCGTTTTCCAAGCGTTTTACGCTCATTGATCCTTCCGTTTTTGTCCACTCGGTAAAAAATTTCTTTTACCGATACTTTACCTTGTCCGCAACAAATTATAGAGGACATTGAAATTAAAAAACTGATTACAAATACTAACTTTTTCATGATCATAATTTTTATTGATTACGACCCAAAAGTAGGCTAAAACACACCTCATCCTACTTATATACGAAAGATTTTTCTTTATATAATAAAAATATATACTATTGATTATCAATATAATATACAAGCTGATTTCCGAAAAAATTTATATTTACCTTTTTGAAGTCTATATGGGATTTATATAAAACAGTCCGCTAAAAAACGGACTGAATTTTGAATAATTTCCGATCAATGCCGGCCATTATCGTTTATTTTTTTTGAATATCAGGTTTTAATAAAATCGATGATATCTTCTTTTTCATCCATCTTCAGCTTTTGACGGATCACGGTCTTTCGTTGGTAAATGGTTTGGACGCTTTGCTGACTTATCACGCTGATTTCTTTTGTAGAAAATCCCGCACGGAGCAGACAACATAACTGTTTTTCTTTTTCGGTAAGGAGAATTCCGTGTTTAGAGATCATTTTCGAATAAAATCCGTCGTAGATAGAATCAATCAGTTTATACAAATCAGCCCAAACCAACATATCTTCCGTCTGAACATCACTATTATTGATCAGCGATACCTGTTTTAACAACTCCTGATTATGATTAGTGGGTGTTGAAGCAACTAATTTTATCAAGCCGAGTTGCTGCAGCAATACTTTTTTAAAAAATGCACTGTCTTTTTCGTTTACCGCGGTCGCTTCTTTCAGCAGCTTTTCCAAAATCTCCCGTTTTTCTTCCGCCTCTATCAGTTTTGTCCGTTTACGACGAATATAAAGAAACATACAAACGGCAACCGATATGAACAAAATCATTCCCCACGCTATATAAAGAAGAAGACGCTGCCGGGCGATTGTCAGCAGCAGATTTTGTTGTTCAAGCTTGTTTTTCAGTTCAACTTTTTCTTCGATCAGCAATTCATTATTCCGGGCCTTTGCCCAATACTCATGATTTTTCGCGCCCATTGATTGCAGGTTTATAAGCCTGCCTCCGGCATAATCAACAACAGCTTGAAGAGCCAATACAAAATTATCGGCTGACATATCCGGAGTCGCATCAGGCTCCTTTTTCTTCATTTCCTTAATATGTACACGTGTAGAATCTATATAAATCCGGGCTGAATCCGGCTGTCTCATGGCGAGATAGAGCAAAGCGATCGACGTAGTAACCGCCCATGAACTACCGCCTGCACCGGCAATCTGTTTCTGGATATGTAACGCTTCCCTGTATTTCTTACAATGATATAAAATATCTGCATAATTCCGACGGTAATGCCGTACAACGTCATGCTCTCCCTGCTCCCCGGCATAATCAATGGCTTTGTTTATATAATAATTCATCGAATCTACGTTTCCGAGAAATGCATAACTTAAACCTATTTGATAATCAACACCATTATTCTCCTCATAATCGACTGCCTGATGAAAAAAAGAAATCGCTTCCTTATATTCCTTTTTCGAATAATAATCCTGTCCTATTGCACGATAAAACCGGGAAACCCAAGTACTATCCTGTATTTCCAACGAAAAATCAAGCCCTCCGTTCAGCATGGCAACAGCCATCTGCAAATTATTGTTCCAACCATAATATTCGGCTGCCAACATATAGGTTTGCGCCAGCTTATCCGCCACATTATGATCCTTGTAATAGCTCAACGTATAAATAATCACACCATCTTCCGCCATTGCTTTGTCTATCGAAAAATGAGCCAAAGCAGTCAAATATCCATAATCCGCTTTTTCGGCATCGGTAAGTTCGCCCGGATTTAAAATTTTCGAAAGAAGCACGGAGGCGCTATCCGGATTGGTATCCATCACCTTTTCGGCTTCCCGCAATATTTCCGGATAAGACACTTTTTCTTTACAGGAATTACAAAGAACAACAAACAGAACAAAAACCCAAACAGAAACTTTCCTCATAACGAATATCACATAAATTGACCCCAAAGTTTCTTCTAAAATGTGTTTCGACTCAGTTAATACAGCGTACGAATTCCATAAAGATAGCAGAAACTTTTTATTTTTTGCAAATATACGCATTTCTTTACCTTTTCCGAATCGTCGACATTATTCTTTACGTTTGGAATAACGTTTATGCAGACTGAAAAT
>DOZP01000131.1:0-12189 GCA_003517945.1 Porphyromonadaceae bacterium
GGTAAAATCGTCGTAAAAAGATACTGCAATATGAAAGTGACTTCGACAGGGCGATTAGAGCGTTGAAATCTCAGGCAGAGGAAAAGGATTAGAACAAGGTTAAATGATTGATTCATAAAAAAGTACAGTAAAATTAAATAATTTGAAATAATGATGAAAAATAAAAATCCCTTTTTCGATGGATATGCAACAGCATACGCGGCAATTCCTTTTGATAAAATAAAAAATGAACATTATATACCGGCATTTGAAGAAGGATTCCGATTGTTGAGAGAAGAGGTGGATAAAATAGCCGGCAATCCGGAAAAGCCGACTTTTGAAAATACAATTGTTGCACTGGAACGAAGCGGCGCCTTTCTGCGACATGTATCCGGTGCGTTTTTCGGTATTTTTGGCGCTGTGACGGATGATGAAAAAATGGCGATTGCCCAGACTATTTCGCCGAAGATGTCGGAATCCCAACATTATATTTTTCTGAATAAACCGCTTTTTAAGCGGGTAAAAGAGGTATACCGGAATATGGATTCCCCGGATTTATCCGTTGAAGATACAAGGTTGTTGGAGAATACGTATAAAGGGTTTATAGACAGTGGTGCAGGGCTGAAGGAAAAAGAACGGAAAATGTATAAGAAAATAAGTACGGAATTGTCACTTTTGTCGCTTGATTTTGATAACAACGTATTGAAAGAAGAAAACCGTTTTGAATTGCTTCTTACGAACAAAAAAGAGTTGAGCGGACTCCCTTCCGATATACAAAGAACGGCGGCATCCGCCGCAAAGGAGAGGGGACAGAAAGGATGGTTGTTCACTCTTTCCGCGCCGAGCTATGTTCCGTTTATGCGTTATGCCGATAACCGGGAATTACGGAAAAAAATGTATCTGGCGAAGATGACTGTCGGGAGTCAGGATAATGATTTTGACAACAAGGAAATTGTACGAAAAATCGTAAACAAGCGTCTTGAAATCGCCCGGCTTCTGGGTTTTACTAATTATGCTTCGTATGTGTTGAAAGATAAGATGGCAAAAGACCGGAAACAAGTGTACCGGCTGCTCCGGCAACTACTCAAATACTACAAACCGCTGGCCGAAAATGAATATAAAACGCTTTGTGAATTTGCGTCCGGACAGGAAAAAGACGAAGTGTTTGTCTTGATGCCGTGGGATTGGAATTATTATGCGGAAAAACTGAAAAAGCGGCAGTTTAACGTCAATGATGAAATGACGCGCCCTTATTTTGAACTGGAACGGGTGAAAAAAGAAATTTTTGGACTTGCTGCGGATTTATACGGACTGACATTTGAGGAAAATCCGAAAATACCTGTGTATCATAAAGATGTCACGGTCTATAATGTGCTGGATTCGGATAAAAGTATGTTAGGTATTTTATACACGGACTTTTTTTCGCGTGATACAAAGCAATCGGGAGCGTGGATGAGTGATGTAAAAGGACAGTATGTGGATGATCAAAATATTGACCACAGGCCCTGTGTGATGATTTCTATGAATTTTCAGCGCCCTGTGAAAGAACAGCCTTCCTTATTGACGTATAGCGAGGTGAAAACGTTTTTGCATGAATTTGGTCATGCGCTTCACGGATTACTGAGCAAATGTAAATATGAAAGTATGTCCGGAACAAACGTAAAACATGATTTTGTGGAACTCCCCTCGCAGATTATGGAAAATTGGCTGGATGAACAGGCGTTTCCGGACCGTATAGGCGTTCATTTTAAAACAGGAAAAAAAATACCGGAGAAATTAGTGAAGAATATAATTGAAGCGTCCGATTTTAATGTCGGATATGCCTGCTGTCGTCAGGTAAGTTTTGGCCTGTTGGATATGGCCTGGCATACGCTGGAATCACCTTTTGACGGTAGTATTGAACGTTTTGAAAAAAAAGCCTGGAAAAAGGCTTCTATACTTCCGGAAGTGAATAACACCATTATGAGTTGCAGTTTCGGCCATCTGTTTTCCGGAGGTTATGCGGCAGGATATTACGGATACAAATGGGCGGAAGTATTAGACGCGGATGCATTTTCGCTGTTTAAGAAAAATGGAATATTTGATAAAAGAACGGCACGGTCATTCAGGGAGAATATTCTCAGCAAAGGTGATAGCGAAGATCCGAATGTGCTTTTCCAAAAGTTCCGCGGACGTAAACCGTCGATCAAGGCGTTATTGCAGCGGAATGGGATTCGTTCTTAGTCCCGAAGCAAAGTGTAATGTGCTATTTACCCAACCTTGGGAGACCGGCCGGGGAGGTCACGCCAAAGATTCCTTTTTGTTTGGAACGGATATCTTCAATCAGATAAAAAGCGTTAGGATCAAATTTATCTATTATTTCTACAACTCTTTTTTGTGATTTCCGGTTTATGACGGTTTCAATAATATCAACTTCCGAAATGGCGCCTTCCCCTTTGATATAGGTGGAACCAAAGTCATTCTTGTTTAATAGCTGAGCCAGTTGATGACCGTCGTTTTTAGTATAAACCCTGAACAATACATATCCGAATGCAATTTTGTTTTCGACCAGGATACCGATAAAGTTACCTGCGGCATATCCTCCCGCGTATGCAAGATAGGCTATCAGGCTGTTTGCATGGGAGAATATTTGCGAGATAATTACCACCCAAATGAAAACTTCGAAGAATCCGACTATCGGCGCTTTTTTCCGTTCACCTTTTGAAACAAAGATGATACGAAGCGTACCTAAAGTTACATCACATATACGTCCGAAAAATATAACCACAGGCAGTAACCATGGATAAGTATCAAATAGTTCAAACATTTTAATAAGTTTTTTTTAACGGGGCAAAGATATAACTATTTGTTCACATAACGCTAACTTTTGAAAAAGGTTTTTTTGAATAGTAATATACTGAATATTAGATAAATAAAATAAATTACGCGATTTAATCGGCCAGTGGTATTTCAAAAACATGTATTTTTGTTTGATAACTGAAAGTTTAATCCTTATTTTTGTGATACCGGAAAAACAAATATAGTTTAAAGCCTAATACCTAAATAGTTTGATATGCATATTACGGATGAAACATTGATAGCTGCCATTAAAGAAGATGATTATGTAAGCTATAACCGGTTGTTTGTACGTTATTACAACCGTTTGTGTCAATATGTATACGGCTGGTTGGAAAATAGAGAAGATTCCGAGGATATTATACAGGAATTGTTTCTTAATTTATGGAGCAGACGGAAAAAAATCGAAGTAAATGAAAATGTCTCCGGCTATCTTTTTATGATGGCAAAGAATATGAGTCTGAATCATATAAGAGCCACAAAAAATTACCGTACGCTTTTGGAAAAGCAAAGCAGTGCGCCTGATTATTATGAAGAAGACCTGTTGGAATCCGATGAATTCCGGATAGCGCTTTACGATTGTATCGAGCGACTTCCGGAGCGTAGCCGTGAGGTTTTTATACTTCATCGTGTGAAAGGTATGAAGCAGAAAGAAATCTCGGAAAAATTATCCATATCGGTAAAGACAATTAAAAATCAGCTATGGACGTCTCTGCAAAAGTTGAAAAAATGCCTTGAAATAAAAGGCGTGTAATTTTTTTAGGTTCCGAATAGGACCTTTTTTTATTTGATGTGTCATACAAGTAAAAGAAAGATCATGAAAGACAACACAGATATAGGACATCATATCATCAATCATTTTCAGCTTGAAGAAAAGGAGCCGAAAGATCCGGTATTGATCGGGTGGCTGAATGAAAGTGACTCCAACCGGAAAATATTTGAACGGTATGGGAAGATCTGGAGCGAATCCGGATATTATACGGAAGCGTCGGCATTTGATCCCGGTATAGCGTGGGAAAAGATAAACGAAATAAACCGGAAAAAAGAGAAATCCGGCAGGCGTTTACGGAGTATTTATTATACACTGTCGGGCACCGTTGCTTCCATACTCGTTGTATGCTCACTTTCTCTTATGGGAGTATTTGAAAAGCATTCCGATGTACTGGTTCGTATGAATGCAGCTTACGGCAACCGTTCGGATATCACATTGCCTGATGGTTCGCTTGTTAAATTGAATTCCGGATCGGATATGATTTATTCGTACGATAGCAAAAAGAATGTCAGGGAGGTGAGTTTTCAGGGAGAAGGTTTTTTTGATGTTGTAAAAAGTGATATTCCGTTTGTTGTCAGGATTAAAGACGGGCCGGAAGTAAGAGTTCTGGGGACAACATTCAATTTGCAGGCTTATCCGGAAGATCAGATTATTCAGACATCTTTGTTGGAAGGAAGCGTTGAACTGACATACGAAGATAAAAAAGTGGCCATGAAATCCGGAGATATGGTTGCGTTCGATAAGGAAACCGGTGAATTGAGCTTAGTGAGCGGGGTTCTGTCGCATACATACGGCTGGATGGAGAATAAACTATATATGGAAGATATGTCGTTGGCGGATGTTTGCAAATACCTGGAAAGATGGTACAATGTGCGTATCAGCCTCTCGGAGGGGATAGGTGAAAGCATTCACTACAATGGAGTTATCCAAGAAGAGACCTTGTCGGATGTGCTGAAGGCGCTATCCCGTTTAAGTAACATAAATTACCATGAGAAAGGAAAAAATATACGTATAACCTCAAAATAAGACTTGCCTATGAAATAATACCGATCGAAACACACAAAAAGCGGGAAATGTTGCACCAAATCCCGCCGATTTTTTGAAAATTAATTTTTTAGTGTCGTCCAACACTGTAGTTAACTAACAATCAAAACACAAAGATATGCAATTTTTTTATATTTCAAAGTTAAAAAAGTATCCGGATTTAAAAAGGATTATAACTATTATGAGGTTAACAACATTTCTTTTAATCGTATGTTCATTAAATATCTCCGCGACAATATACTCTCAAAACACCAAGTTGTCGTTGGACATACGCAATAAATCTATTAAAGAAGTGCTTTTTCAAATAGAAGATTTGTCTGAATTCAGATTTATTTATGAAAGTGAAAAAATAAATCTGAATAAAAAAGTCTCTGTTCGCGTAAAAGAGCAGACTGTAGAGTCCATATTGGGCAATCTTTTTGAAAAGGAAGGAGTAAAATATGAAATCACGGAAAACAATCTTATCCTGATCACTCCCGAAACTACGTCTCCTGCTCTTCAGGAATCGTCACAACAGAAAATAAATATTACGGGAGTTATTGTCGATGAGTTGGATGAACCGGTAATTGGCGCCAATGTTGTGGAGAAAGGAACCACCAATGGTACGACTTCGGACATAGACGGTAATTTTTCGTTGACGGTCTCTGATAACGCGGTGCTGCAAGTTTCTTATGTAGGATATATTTCGCAGGACATCGTTGTGAAAGGCCAAACCTCAATGCGTGTCGTTTTAACGGAAGATACGCGTACCCTGGATGAGGTGGTCATAATCGGTTATGGTACCACTACGAGACAGAATTTCACCGGTTCCGTATCGACCGTGAATGTGGAAAATTCGCCGGCAGCCCTGAGCCCTACCGCGAATCTGATGAATCTTCTGCGTGGAACGGTGGCCGGTATTACCGTAAACAGTTCAGGGGAAGCCGGCGCTTCGCTCGCCATGCAGGTGCGTGGTCAAAGGTCTATTAACGGTACTTCCGACCCTCTTTTTGTAGTGGATGGAGTCATTTTCAGTGGTACTTTAGACGATTTGGACGTCAATTCCATTGAGTCGATCAGTGTCCTGAAAGACGCCAGTACATTAGCGGCATACGGTACGCGTGCGGCAAACGGAGTCGTTATGATTACCAGTAAAAAGGGGAAGCAGGGCAAGCCCGTTATCAACCTGAATACATCCCTGGCTATGACTTCACCCAATTTCCGCCCCGACATGCGCGACGGGAAAGGATATATTGAACTGATGAACCGCCGTTCCGGTTTGGCGGGCGATGCGGATCCGAGCTGGATGGGTGACCTGGAAAGAGCCAATTACGAGAAAGGAGAAACAACGGACTGGTTTGATTATATTACCCGTACCGGTCTGATACAGAATTATTCGCTCAGTTTCTCCGGCGCTACCGAGAATATGAATTATTACATGTCCGGCGGACACTGGAATCAAAAAGGCAACTATTACGGAGATAATTTTCAGCGGAATACTTTTTCGGCCCGGATAAGCACCAACATTAACCAATATATAGAAATAGGTGCGAATGTCAATCTGGCATATAATAATTCGGACGGCATCCGGCCGTCTTTTGGCGCGGCTATTACGATGACACCGTGGGGAGAGCCTGAACTGTCGAACGGAAACATGCGGAAATTTACCAACGGCACGGAAACAACGATGGTGAATCCGTTGTGGAACACATTCAATGGCGTAGACCGCGAACTGGTGGGTTCAACGCAAGTTTTGGGAGGTTTCGTGAACATCAAAATTCCGAAAGTAGACGGGTTGACCTATAAGGTAACAGGTTCCTATACCGGTCGCTCATCGACGACAAGGCAGTTCACTCACGAAACCAACTTTCCCGAAATGAGTCTTGGTGAAGACGGTTATACCACCGAAGTGTTTAATTCGCACCTGATAGATGCGAATGGAGCCATTACCACCAACAGTATTAAATCGTGGATAATGGACAATATCCTTAACTATACCCGGGTCATTAATAATAATCACTATTTTAATGCCACACTGGTTTATACGCGCGATGAACAAATCAGAGACAACACGCGAATGACCGGTTCGGATTTCAGGGGTGTGGGAAATACCACATTAGGATTCTATGGTTTGACCAATGCCGATGTACAAAAAATAGAATTGATAGGCGATAATTTCAGCGATTCACGCATCGCATTGGGAAACAACAGGTTTGCCAATTCCCGAATCGCTAATATCGGCTATCTGGGGCGTCTCAACTATTCGTATGACAATAAGTATCACCTGAATCTTTCGGTCCGTCGCGACGGGGCTTCGGTTTTCGGCCAGGACAAAAAATGGGGAACTTTCCCTTCTGTCGGCGTTGCATGGACTATGACACGTGAAAGTTTCATGCAGAATATTAAACCGATTGATGACCTGAAACTGAAAGTGTCGTGGGGTAAAAACGGGAATCAGGCATTGTCGCCCTACCGTACCCTGACACCTGTCGCAATGGGTCGCGGAGGCAATCAAGTGTATTATTTCGGTAATCAAGTGGCTTACGGCCAGCAGATTTCCGCTTTGGGAAACCCGATGTTGGGTTGGGAAGAAACCACTTCGCTCAACTATGGCTTTGAAATAGACATTTTGAAACAGCGCCTGCACATGGATTTGAATATCTATAATTCCGACACAAGGGAACAGATATTTAATCGTGTAGTTCCTCCGATGGGTTCCGGTCTTTCCAGGCAGGATGCTACCATGGGACAGGTTAATAACAAGGGCGTTGAAATCAGCGTGAACGGTATGCCGGTGAGAAACAAAGACTTTATGTGGAATGCAGGATTGATATTTACGCTGAATCGCAATAAATTAGTCGATTTGTACGGAGACGGCCAGGACGATATTGCCAACAGCCTGTTCATCGGCAAGTCATTGGGCGCCATCTACGGATATGTTTGGGACGGTATTGTTCAGGAAGGAGAAGAAAACTATGTAAGCAACATGGTATCTACGCCCGGAGACGCCCAGTATGCCGATCTGAACGGAGACGGAGAGTTGCGGGACGCGGACGACCGGAAAATCTTAGGTTATAATAAGGAAAATTTCCGTTTAAGCATGACGAATACATTCAGTTACAAAAATTTTGACCTTTATATCATGCTCAACGGCACATTCGGCGGTAATGGATACGGCATGGCAACGAACAATCTGGCGTATCTGACGCAGCACAACTATTTTTATTACAACAGCTTGGATTTTCCTTTCTGGACACCTGAAAATAAAAGTGAAAAATATCCGAAGTGGAGTTACCAGGATAACCGTTTTACAGCGCTTCAATCCTATTCATTTGTACGTCTGCAGGATGTAAATCTTTCTTATACATTGCCCAATACTGTTCTAAATAAATGGGGCATCAGTGGATTGAAACTGTATTTATCAGGAACAAATCTCTTCTTCTATGCTCCTCACTGGGTAGGAAGTGATCCGGAAATCAGAAATTATGCTGCGGCTCAGCTTCCGAGAACGTTTACTTTAGGTTTGAATCTCAAATTTTAAAAACAGAAAAACATGAAAACCGTTCAATATTATTTCATTTTCTTTTGCATTGCCTGTGTCGTTTTGGCAGGCTGCAACGACAATCAATTTCTGGAAGAAAATCCCAAGTCTATTTATACCATAGATAACGCTTTTGATAAGAGCAGCCAGGTTGAGGCGCAATTGACCATGTGCTATGTCAAGATGTATGGATGGTACATCAAAACCAACAATCCGTGGACATCCAATTATCAACACAAATCTTTCGGTACGGATGTGCTGGATGCTCCTTACTGGCGGTATAATGGCGGCGCAAGATCCAATTTCGGTACCTGGGGTACAACTTCCGATTGGGTATCATCTATCTGGAATGATTGGTACCAGATTATCAGTTATGCCAATTTAACCCTGATGGGCGCCGAAATGGAACGCGTTACCTGGTCAAGCGAAGATCAGAAAAAACAGGTAATCGCCGAAGCCAAATTTTTCAAGGGGCTTGCCTATCTCCGGTTGGGCGAACTGTATGGCGGCGTTCCCATTGTAGATGAATACAGTGAGGAGTTGAAATTTGACTATGTCCGCTCTACCCGTGCAGAAACTTTTCAGTTTGCCATTGATAACCTGAAAGCTGCGTATGATAATTTACCGAATTACCCGCCTTTGGACGGTAGATTGGGTAAAGGCGCTGCGGCGCACATGCTGGCGGAAGCTCATCTGGCAATGGGCGTTGAAAGCGGCAACAATTCCAATTATGCAAGCGCCATTACCTACGCCAATGCAACGATTGAACTTCATCCGCTGATGACGGCCCGTTTTGGCGTCCGCGCCAATCCGGCAATCACGACAAGCAACCGGAATACGCCCACCTATTTCCCCACAGGCAATGTGTACGGCGATTTGTTTTTCCCCGGAAATTTCGACCGCAGCGAAGGAAATACGGAAGCGGTTTGGGTTATTCAAACGCCTACTTATGAACAGTATGATGCTACCGGCGGACAACGGAGTTCCGCACCGCAGTTTTTCAGTTTTGTAGCGCGAGACGTCAACTGGGCTCCCGAATATATGGAGGAAGGAGCTGCCGCCGGCCCGTGGAAGGGAGAAAGAGGAGCCGAGTATAATACGGCAACCAATCCGGCACATACGGGCGGATTCGGCATAGCAGAAGCGGCCGGCACCAATTATGTATTGTATGATGTCTGGACAGATCCCACCGATTTGCGTTATCAGGAAGACGTTACCGTCCGGACGACGTACATCTGTATGAATCCTCCCCACAGCATGTATGGAAAAAGGGTATCCAGGGATATGTTGGATCAGAATCCGAACAACATCACCAAGTTTTCTCCTACTTTCTCGAAAATCATCCCGTTAGACGAATGGTCATACAGAAATACAGACCAGCAGCATGGTTCGTTCAACACAGACGGTTATGCCATTCGCTCGGGCGAGACGTATTTGCTGCTTGCGGAGGCCTATCTCAGGAACGGACAGAAAGACCTGGCGGCGCAGGCCGTTAATACGGTTCGCCGGCGCGCACAGTGCACGAATATGTGTACGCAGGATGAGGTAGACATCGACGTGATTCTGGACGAACGGATCAGGGAATGCCTGTTTGAAGAAGGCCGTTGGTTCACTTTGTTGAGAATGGAACCCGACGTCTGGAAAAAACGCATCTACAACTACGCGATGTACACCAAGGATTTTCCGATATACACCCTTCAGATTAAATGGAATTTGTGGCCGATTCCGCAAAATATCATAGATTTGAATGTTGGAGCCGAATTCCCTCAAAATCCGGGTTGGTAAAGAGAAGAAATAACATGCGGTTTTAATAGCCGCATGTTATTCTCAAATATGCACACGCATGTAAAACCCTTGACTTCCGGAAAAATCAATTAAAATTGTAACAAATCATCATTCTTTAGTTATGAATCGTATTATTAGTCTCTTTTTCACGATATTGATAGCCGGAGCCTGTAGCGCTCCGACAGAACAGCTTCAAGTGTATGATTTACGTTGTGAAAATCTTACCAACCCGTTGGGAATTGATACGACGACCCCGCGTTTTAGCTGGAAACTGTTGTCTGACCTGAATGGTTCGGAACAAACGGCATACCAGCTATTAGTGGCCACCGATAGTCTGTTGTTGGCACAAGGGGAAGCCGATCTATGGAATTCGGGTAAGATCAAATCGCCGGCTTCGGTGATGGTTCCGTACACGGGAAAGGAATTACAGGCACGCTCACATGCTTATTGGAAAATCGGTGTGTGGACTAAGAATAGTCGTCAACCGGTCTGGAGCGATGTAAACTCTTTTAGTGTAGGCTTGTTGTCGCCGATCGACTGGACAGGTTCCTATATCGGACTGCCCGGTGAGGCAGGCAATCCCGAAAGCCCGCTGCTGTGGAAACAGTACGAAATAAACGAACCTGCCGAAAAGACCTTTCTACACATTAATTCATTGGGCTATCACGAAGTATACCTCAACGGCGCAAAAGTAGGGATTGATGTATTGTCGCCCTCCATGTCACAATTCGACAAGCGGTCGCAGACGGTCGCTTACGATGTATCGCA
This sequence comes from Porphyromonadaceae bacterium, assembly GCA_003517945.1. Taxonomy (GTDB): domain Bacteria; phylum Bacteroidota; class Bacteroidia; order Bacteroidales; family Tannerellaceae; genus Tannerella. The sequence continues at coordinate 10,704 of DOZP01000131.1, forward strand.
GTACGTTCGGCAAGGACGTAACGACCTGTTGGTATGGCTGGGGCGCGGCTGGTATCAACCCGGACTGCCCGGCGTCGCATACGAAGGCCCGTTGGTGAAAGCGCAATTGGAAACGCTCAAAGACGGTAAATGGAACACCTTGCTCGTATCGGACGCTTCGTGGGTTTGCAGGGAAAGCGGGTATACGGGAACCAGTGTCTGGCGATACGGGAATTTCGGAGGTGAATGTATAGAGGCCGGCAAGTTATTGGACGATTTTACCGCCTCTGCGTTAGACGCCGCTACGTGGAATAAGGCGCAGGAAATTGACGTGCCTGCACATGCCGTATCGCCCAGGATGACCGAACCGAACCGGATACGTGAAAAGATCCGTCCGGTACGGGTTAGTCCGCTGGAAAAAGACGCCTGGCTGGTGGATATGGGAAAAGTATTTACCGGTTGGATGGAAATCAAATTTCCCGCCCTGAAAAAAGGACAGGAAATCACCCTCGAATACTGTGATCATCTGTTCGATGACAAACCGGTTAATCAGAGGCAAATAGACCGTTACATCGCATCAGGTAAAAACGATGAAACATTCAGGAACAGATTCAACTATCACGGGTACCGGTATGTCAAAATATCGAATTTGTCCAATCAGCCTTCGTCAGACGACATTCGGGGATATTTAATTCATACCGATTTCAGGAACGCTTCCTCATTTCAATGTTCCGATCCCGACATGAATGCGATTCACGATATGATTATCAATACCCTGCCGAGTCTCAGCCTTGGAGGATACATGGTTGACTGCCAGCAATACGAGCGGCTCGGATATGGTGGCGACGGCAATGCTTCTACGGAAACGGCACAAACCATGTTCGACATGTCGCCCCTGTATGCCAACTGGATGCAAGCCTGGGCCGACTGTATCCGCGAAGACGGAGGAATGCCCCATACGGCGCCCAATCCGTGGGGTGCGGGAGGAGGGCCGTACTGGTGCGGATTTATCATCACCGCTTCGTGGAGTACATACGTGAATTATGGCGACGCGCGGCTCATTGAAAAATATTATCCGGTGATGCAACACTGGTTGGAATATGTACAGGAATATACGGTTGACGGTTTACTGGATAAATGGCCTGATACGGATTACCGTCATTGGTTTCTGGGTGACTGGGCGACTCCCAGAGGCATTGTCGATCAGAGGGCAGAGGCTTCGGTTGATCTGGTCAGCAACTGCTTCATTGCCGTATGTTACTCCACGATGGAAAAAATAGCTGCCCGTCTGGGTAAAACAAACGACGCCGCTATGTATGCCGAAAAAAGGGAACAGCTTAAGAAGCTGATTCATACACGTTTTTTCAACAGCGCCGAAAACAGTTATGCAACGGGGTCGCAGGTTGATCTCATTTATCCGATGCTGGCGCAGGTCACGCCCGAATCGCTTGTTCCGGCTGTGACCCAGGCCTTATATACGAAAACGGAACAAAGCTATAACGGGCAT
>DOZP01000131.1:12209-20239 GCA_003517945.1 Porphyromonadaceae bacterium
TGGGTATACGGTATGTTGAAAAAGAAAGATGCTCCCGGCTATTTGTATATGATTGAAAACGGAGCCACTACCACATGGGAACATTGGAACGGTGCGCGGAGCCGGATGCACAACTGTTATAACGGCATAGGCGCCTGGTTCTATCATGCAGTGGGCGGCATTCGTCCCGATGAAAACTTTCCGGGATACCGGCGTGTAATCATTGCCCCGCAAATACCGGCTGGGATTACTTGGGCAAAAACATCAAAGGAAACGCCCTACGGAACGGTAGTCGTAAACTGGGAAATGAAAGATGAGACGCTCCATATGGAACTGATGATTCCTCCCGGATGTACGGCGTCGCTGGAGCTTCCCGATCATATCCGCAACTATAAAATGAACGGGAAAAAATATGCAGCAAAATATTCGAAAGAGATTCCGAGCGGTAAACACCAAATCGTTTATCAGATGAATTGACATCAAACGATTTCAAAATCGAAAAGTACTTTTAATAATTAATATTTTTTGTATGAAACATGTTGCTAAATTATCAGCTACTCTTATTTTCATTGTGTTTGCATCCTTTCAGGGGAAATCACAACAACAGTTTCCCGATTTCCCTCCTGCATATATTGATAATGCAATGGATCTGAATCAGATGATGTATCAGATGGGAATCACGCTTCCCGACCTGCCGCTTCGAAAAGACGACCCGAACCTGCCCCAAGGCGCCGTTGTGACCGATCCGCAAAATCCGGAAGGCAGATGGACGTACAACGGGCACGACCTCAACCGGTCGCCATGGGGATTATGGGATAATTATGACGATATCCCCGAAGGTTTTTTTCCGGGACGGGATGCATTCCGCGTCGAGACGTATACGCCGATTTCGTTACTCAAAATGAAAGACGGAACGCCCGTCACGACGGAAAAAGACTGGTGGGAGAAGAAAAGACCCGAAATCGAATACGACGTGCAGCATAGTTTATATGGATTTTTCCCACCGCGTGAAGAATGGCCGGCTGTCAAATTTAAAGTCGTAGAAACCACCGGTGGTACAGGCAATGGCAAATACATCCAAAAGGAATTGACCGGAGAAATAGATGTATCGGGCTATCCCGAAGTACGGGATAAACCTGTTATCACAGCCGTTCTCCGTACGCCTGCCGTAGCCTCCGGCCCGGTTCCTGTTATGATTGTCTTCGGTGGTTTTGGAAATACTGCCGAACGGTATTGGGAAATCGTTTCTCCCCACGGCTGGGGCGTCTGTTCTTTCAGTCCGAATACGGTGCAGCCGGACAACGGCGCCGGCCTGACGAGTTATCTGATCGGCTTGATAAACAAGGGAAATTGGCGAAAACCGGATGATTGGGGCTCCATTGGGGCTTGGGCCTGGGCGATCAGCCGGCTCATTGATCACCTGGAAACCGATCCTGCGGTGGATGGCAAAGCCATTGGGCTTACCGGGCATTCGCGCTATGGCAAAGCTACTTTGTATACAACGGCTTTTGAACCGCGGATTGCCATTGCTTTTCCGAGCGATGCCGGTAGTTTGGGTACGAAAATGAACCGGCGGCATTGGGGGCAGGATTTGGAAAACTCCGGTACGCCTTCGGAATATCACTGGATGGCAGGCAACTTCCTGCAGTGGTGCGGCGAATTGGTACCGGGCCGGTACCTGCCCCGTAAAGTTGAAAATTGTCCGGTCGACGCCCATTCGCTTCTTGCACTCTGCGCGCCCCGCCCGGTCTTTGTGAACGGTGGTAATCAAAGTCAATGGTCCGATCCTTACGGAATGTACCTCACCATGCTGCATGCGACGCCGGCCTACGAATTGCTCGGTAAGAAAGGACTTGCTATCCAAGACGAGAAACCTGAAATCGATGTAGCTTATGTGGAAGGTTCTTTAGGCTTCCGTTATCATAACGGCGGACATACCGATGCGCCGGATTGGCCGGCTTTCTTTGAATTTGCAGCCCAATTTATCCCGGCTACCAGGTTAACCGTTTCAACAGATATCCTGACACTTCCGGCAGACGGGAAACCGGTAGAACTGTCTGTTCAGTCCAACAAAGGGTGGCGAATAAACAATTCTTCCCCTTGGTTGAACCCGGATAAGCGTTCGGCTTCGGGAGACCAGGTGGTGAGCCTGTCGGGTAAGGAAAATACAACCGGGAATGGACGTTCCGCCACATTGGAAGTTGAAACCGAAGGACGAAAATTGTCGGTTTTAGTTAATCAGGCATCTGAAAATGATGCAATAAACATATCTCTCAATGAGTTGATATTGTCAGGCAAGGGAGACGAAGAAGCTGTTTTTGACATATCATCAAAAACAGCCTGGGCAATATCCGTCCCGGATAATTGGGCATTAGTAGATCCGGCAGCCGGTATTAACAACGGACAGATAAAAGTTACGGTATTGCCTAATCCGGTCATTGAGCAACGGACGATCGAATTAACGGTTGCTTCTCCGACAACGTCTAAACCGATCAAACTGACACAAAAGGAAGGCCCGCCCGTACTGCAATTATTCGGCAATAATAACACTGTCCGTATAGGCGCTGCTGCTTCCACCAACTCTTCCCTGCTTATTATAACCAATACGACTTGTACGGTTGAAAGTCCGGTTGACTGGCTTTCCGGAGAAATCAACGCGCAGGGACGGTTTACGCGCTTAGTCCTTCAAGTGAAAGAGAATAAGACGGGCAGTCCCCGTTCGGCAAAAATCGCTCTGAAAGCGAAAGATATCGAACCTGTTTTTGTAGATGTTTTTCAGGGGGTGGAATAAAATTACATTATTCCGATTGAGGCTGTTTCCGGATGGGGCAGCCTCATTGTATTGATTTATAATATTTATAAGGCTGATACATTTATACATCGTTTGCCTTGGAATTTCGGAAATTTTGATTTATTTTTGCCTTGGAATTTCGGAAAATTACGCTGATTAACGATTTGGAAAAAATGAAAAATGTGTATCTGCATCGCAAAATAGACGGCGAACTTCTCGCTTGGAGCAAGGACGACGCACACAAGCCCCTACTTGTGCGGGGAGCACGGCAGGTGGGTAAATCATCGGCGGTAAGAAACCTCGCCAAGGAGTTTGAATATTTCGTGGAGGTAAATTTCGACAAGCGAGAGGATGTATGTGCGCTTTTCGAGGGGAATATCGACCCACAAAGAATTTGTGACAACCTCTCATTTATTTACAAAATCCCCATCGTTCCGGGGAAAACCCTGCTGTTCTTTGACGAGATCCAAGCGTGTACGAAGGCCATTTCGTCGCTTCGATATTTCCGGGAAGAATACCCGGAATTGCATGTAATTGCTGCCGGTTCGTTATTGGAATTTGCGCTTGAAGAGTTGCCTTCGTTCGGTGTGGGACGTATACGTTCCATGTTCGTTTACCCGTTCTCGTTCGAGGAGTTTCTAATGGCGACGGGCGACCAAATGCTTTGGACAGGTATAGTCAAGGCTACTTCACAAGAGCCGCTTTGGGAACCGGTTCACAACAAAGCACTTTTGCTGTTGAAAAACTTTCTCATTTTGGGTGGTATGCCCGAAGTGGTGTCGGCATACGTCGGCGGCAGTTCGATGTTGGAATGTATGAAAATCATGGACGATTTGATATTATCGTTCCAAGATGATTTTACTAAATATAAAAAGAGAGTGCCCTCATCGCGCATTAGCGAGGTCTTCGACAGTGTGATGCAGAGTGCCGGAAAGTCGTTTGTTTACACAGGAGCGGCAGAGGCCAACCTCAAACAGATCAAGGAGGCTCTCGATCTGCTTATTAAAGCGGGGCTCGTAATGCCTGTCACCCATACGGCCGCAAACGGGATACCCCTCGGTGCGGAAGTTAATCGTAAAAAGCAGAAAATGCTTCCTTTGGATACGGGGTTGTTCCAACGGATATTGGGTCTTGATATGTCCGATATGTTCCTTTCCGATGAATTTGAAGTGGTGAATAAAGGCTCTATTGCGGAGATATATGTCGGATTGGAAATCAAAAAATCGGCATCTTGTTACCATCGGGAAGATCTGTATTTTTGGAAACGGGGGGAGAAGAACAGCAATGCCGAAGTTGATTATCTGCTTCAAAAAAATGAGGAGATCATTCCCATTGAGGTTAAGTCGGGTAAACGTGGTTCCATGCAAAGCCTGCACCTGTTCCTGTCCCACAAAAAGCTACCTTACGGAGTACGCACTTCCTTAGAGAACTTCGCTTCTTACGAAAATATCAGAGTCATTCCGCTTTACGCCGTCGGTAATATCCGAAATCAATTGTTGTTGTAGGTTTCGAACACATACAACATTGGAGGAAATTCACTATCTTTGTCCCTTAAAATTGTAATTAATCGCACATTTATTGTGGACAAATATCAGCTATGGCAACAAAAGAAAAGCTAAGCAATCATATCCTTATCAAAAATAAGAGAGCGTCTTTTGACTTTGAATTTATTGAAACGTTTACTGCGGGCATCGTACTTACAGGAACCGAAATAAAATCAATCCGTCTCGGCAAAGCAAGTCTTGTCGATACGTATTGTATTGTTGAAAAAGGGGAAGTCTGGGTAAAAAACATGTATATTGCCGAGTATTTTTATGGTACCTACAATAATCATTCGGCGCGTCGCGACCGCAAACTGTTATTGGGCAAAAAAGAAATCAGGAATATCGAATCGGCAGCAAAAAACAGTGGTTTTACAATTGTTCCGACAAAACTTTTTATAAACGATAAAGGGCTGGCCAAAATTGTCATTGCAATAGCCAAAGGTAAAAAAGAGTATGATAAACGTCAGTCCCTGAAAGAACGTGATGATAAGAGAGAGATGAGCAGGGCTTTCATGAAATAGTTATAATATGGTAAAATGGAAAATCTTGATTCTGTTATAGCGTCTTTGGGAATACAGTCGGAAAGTCTTATTTCGATCATTAAAATTTCAGTATCGGTATGCCTGTCTGTTTTTTCAGGTTATCTGGCTTATATAATAACCAAAAAGTTAGCCGCCAGGATTATACTTAAAATAGTGAAACATACCAAATTTATATGGGATGACCTTCTTTTTGATCAAAAATTATTCAACCGTTTGGGTTTACTTATTTTTCCGATCGTATCGAAACAGGTTCTGACCAATCTGGAATGGCAGTATACCGGTACGATTACCAAGTTGCTTGATTTGTGGATATTATTCGCGTTTGTTGCTGTGATATCCGCCGCACTATCAGGGGTGAACAGGGCTTATATGAGTTTTCCCGGATTGAAAGGTAAACCGATTAAAGTATTTATCCAGATGATTGAAATCTTTTTCTATTTTGCCGCTGTAATTATTGCCATCGGATTATTTACGGAAAAAGAAGTTTCTACCCTGCTTGCCGGTCTTACTGCATTTGCCGCCGTGTTGATGCTTATTTTTAAAGATTCGATCCTCGGACTTGTCGCAGGTATTCAGTTGAGCGCCAATAATATGTTGCATATCGGCGACTGGATTACGATGCCGAGTAGCGGGGCTGACGGGGATGTGATTGAGATAAACCTGACTACCGTAAAAGTACAGAATTTTGATAAGACCATAACGACCATCCCTACTTATAAACTTGTTTCGGAATCGTTTACCAATTGGCGTGGAATGGAGGAATCGAACGGCAGGCGCATCAAACGGTCGATAAATATTGATGTCGGTTCAATACATTATCTTTCGGAGGAAGAAATTTCAACATTGATAGATTCTTCTCTTCTGAATAAATATATGCAGCATAAGCTAAAGGAATTAGAGGAATTTAATGCCAGCAGGAAAAATCGTCTGGACGTACGGAAACTGACAAATATCGGAACTTTCCGTGAATACCTGGAATCCTGGATAGCTGCTAATCCGAACATAAACCGGGATATGACACACATGGTACGTCAGTTGCAACCGACTCCGACGGGTTTGCCGATAGAGATTTATTGTTTTTCGGCGCGGCAGCGATGGATTGACTATGAAAATGTGCAATCCGATATTTTTGATCATGTGTATGCTACGCTGGATTTATTCAATCTGAAAGCGTTCCAGTTTTCCGGTAATGCTGTTACCGGTTAGGGTGATTAATAATCATAATTATACACGATTCGATACTTGTATAATTTGATAATACATAAAATAAATAAAATAACTGAATATCAATGAAATCTATACAAGAACTACTGAAAGAGCGTATTTTAATCCTGGATGGCGGATTGGGGACAATGATCCAGGGCTTCCGGTTGACGGAAGAAGATTATCGCGGAGAAAGATTTGCCGATTTTAGCGGACAATTGAAAGGGAATAACGATCTGTTGAATATAACACGTCCCGATGTGATACGTACTATACACAGGCAATACCTGGATGCGGGAGCGAATATATTCTCTACCAATACGTTCAATGCCAATTCCATATCAATGGAAGATTATAATATGCAGACTCTTGTGCATGAAATAAATGTTACCGCGGGGCGGCTGGCGCGGGAGCTTGCGGATAGCTATGTGAAAGAGCATCCGGAAAGGATTGTTTTTGTAGCGGGTTCGATTGGGCCCACGAACAAAACAGCTTCCATGAGTCCGGATGTAAATGATCCGGCTTTCCGTGCGGTTTCTTATGAGGCTTTGTATGCTACTTATCATGAGCAAATTTGCGGATTAATAGAGGGGGGAGTTGATCTTCTTTTGTTTGAAACCACTTTTGATACATTAAACGTGAAAGCCGGATTAGAGGCGGCTGTCCGGGTGATGCACGAAAAGCGCAAAGAGCTCCCCATTATGTTATCGCTTACATTATCCGGTAAGGGCGGTCGCACGTTCTCAGGCCAAACGTTGGCGGCTTTTCTGGCGTCTGTCCAACATATTCCGTTGATGAGTGTCGGACTTAATTGTTCGTTCGGCGCTTCCGATATGAAACCATACCTGAAAGAACTGGCTGATATGGCGCCTTATTTCATAAGCGCTTATCCGAACGCCGGCCTGCCGAATCAGTTCGGACAATATGATGAGACGCCCGGAACAATGGCGGCACAGATAAAGGAATTTGTGGATGAAGGACTGGTTAATATTGTCGGAGGATGTTGTGGTACGACCCCTTCGCATATTGCCGAATATCCGGCGCTGGTAAAAGAGGCGAAACCGCACAAACCGGTAGAAAAACCAACCGCCTTATGGTTATCCGGATTGGAACTGCTTGAGGTAAAACCGGAAAATAACTTTATTAATATCGGTGAGCGATGCAATGTGGCGGGTTCGCGCAAGTTTCTCCGTCTGATTAAAGAGAAAAGCTATGACGAAGCTTTAACAATTGCCCGGAAACAGGTAGAAGACGGCGCTCAGGTTATTGATATCAACATGGATGACGGGTTACTTGATGCGGAACAGGAAATGAAGACATTCCTTAACCTGATCGCATCCGAACCGGATATATCCCGCGTACCTGTGATGATCGACTCTTCGAAATGGACTGTTATCGAACAGGGACTGATGTGCGTGCAGGGGAAAAGTATTGTCAATTCGATCAGCCTGAAAGAAGGTGAGAAGGCGTTTCTTGAACATGCGCAAAGGATACGGCTGCTTGGTGCGGCCACGGTTGTAATGGCTTTTGACGAAAAAGGACAGGCGGATGTATTTGAACGTAAGATCGAAGTTTGTGAACGTGCCTATCGCCTGTTGACCGAAAAAGCGGGCTTTCCGCCGCAGGATATTATTTTTGATCCCAATGTGCTGGCCATAGCTACCGGAATACCGGAGCATAATGGGTACGGGCTTGATTTCATACGGGCCGTAGGTTGGATAAAGAAAAATCTTCCGTATGCGAAAGTAAGCGGCGGCGTCAGTAACCTGTCGTTTTCGTTTCGTGGAAATAACTATGTGCGCGAGGCGATGCATGCGGTTTTTCTGTATTACGCAATACGTGAAGGAATGGATATGGGGATTGTGAATCCGTCCGCATCGGTTACATACGAAGAGATAGAACCGGCTTTCCGGAGCCTGCTGGAAGATGTGATTCTGGCGCGTCGCCCCGAAGCGGCGGAAGAACTGATTA
>DOZP01000131.1:20255-25416 GCA_003517945.1 Porphyromonadaceae bacterium
GTGGCGTGAGCAACCGCTGGATGCACGTATAGAATATGCCTTGATGAAAGGTATCGGGGATTACCTGGAAACCGATTTGCAGGAAGCATTACGAGCATACGGTAAGGCGGTTGATATTATCGACGGCCCCCTGATGAGCGGGATGAATAAGGTCGGAGACCTGTTCGGCGCCGGAAAAATGTTCCTGCCCCAGGTTGTTAAGACAGCGCGTACGATGAAAAAGGCGGTCGCGATTCTTCAACCTGCTATTGAAGTGGAAAAATCATCTTCAGGAACGTCAAAAGCCGGAAAGATTGTGTTTGCTACCGTAAAAGGGGATGTACATGATATCGGGAAAAATATCGTATCGATCGTGTTGGCATGCAACAATTATGAAGTGATAGACCTCGGTGTAATGGTTCCCACCGAAACGATTCTGAAAACCGTGCGGGATGAGAAGCCGGATCTGCTATGTCTTTCGGGTTTGATCACTCCGTCGCTGGAAGAGATGGTCCATGTTACCGATGAGATGCAGAAAGCAGGTATGCGTATTCCGATTATGATAGGAGGGGCTACCACATCGAAGTTGCATACGGCGCTGAAAATCGCTCCACACTACGATTATCCTGTTATTCACGTTGTCGATGCATCTCAAAATCCGGTTATTGCGGCAAAATTACTGAATCCGGATACGCGTGATAAATACATAAATGAACTGAATGATGATTATGAACGTTTGCGGAATGTGCAATCGGCTTCTGTCGATGTGAAACCGTTATTATCTCTGGAGGAAGCGCGTGCGCATCGCCTGAAAACCGATTGGGCGAACTCCGGCATGATACGCGTTCCGAAGCAAATGGGAGTACACCGGATAGAAATACCGGTAGCCGAAGTAATACCGTATATCAACTGGACATTCTTTTTTACGGCATGGAGGCTTAACGGTCGTTACGGAGATTTATCGCAATTGCATGATTGTGAAAGTTGCCGTGCCGCCTGGCTTTACGAACAACCGGAAACGGAACGTGCGAAAGCCGAAGAGGCATTGAAGTTGTACGGTGATGCAGAGAACATGTTAAGGCAATTGGTTTCGGATAAGGATAATTCCGCTTGTTGTGAGGCTCTTTACGGGTTTTTTCCGGCAGTAAGTATCGGCGATGATATTCGCATAGGGACTGAAACGATCCCGACATTGCGACAGCAGGCGCTTAATGAGAAAGGTTTCTGTTTATCGCTTGCAGATTATGTAATGCCCGGATCAGAAGGACGTGAAGATTATGTCGGTGCCTTTTCCGTTACGGCGGGTAAGCGTATGGAAGCGCTTTATCGCCGGTATGAAATGCAAAACGACAATTATCACCTGATGCTTATTCAGACATTATCCGATCGCCTGGCTGAAGCCACAGCGGAATACCTGCATGAGAAAGTACGTAAAGAATACTGGGGATATGCTCCCGACGAAACGTTATCGGTGGAAGAACTGTTCAAAGCGCGTTATCGGGGTATCCGGCCTGCCGTCGGTTATCCTTCGCTTCCGGATCAGGGGTTGATATTTATACTCGACAGGCTGTTGCAACTGGATAGAATAGGGGTGAGCCTGACTGAAAACGGAGCGTTAATGCCGGTATCGTCTGTTGCCGGATTCTATTTTTCTCATCCCGAATCATCCTATTTTATGATTGGACGGATCTCAGCGGAACAGTTACAGGATTATGCTGTTCGCCGTGAAAAATCTGTTGATGATTTGAAACGTTTCCTGATAAAGAACCTGGAATGAAAATGATACCCGGTTGATAAGAAGGCAATAAATATATTTTTTTCACGTTTTTTGATATATCACAAATAAAAACTATAAGATTATGAAAAAGACGTTTTTAATTATTGCATTACTTATTATTGTCCTTAATGGTCTTTCGGCGCAGTTTGTTATAGGACCTAAGGTTGGTTTGAATGTTTCGAAAGAATATTTTGGCGAACATCTTATTGATGATGAAGTTGATTTCAGGATGGGTTTGAATGCCGGTGTTTTCGGAAAGTATAAAATCAATACTATATTTGATATTCAGGCGGAATTAGTATATTCTCAACAAGGTTTTAAGAATAATATCCTCGTTGATATAGATGGAACGGCGATAACGGAAGGATATAAAACATTATCACATTATTTGAATGTACCTGTGTTGTTGAAATATTATCCGATTAAACGTTTCTATATAGAAGCCGGTCCGCAAGTAGGGTTTTGTCTGGATTATAAGTTATCTGCGGGAAATATAGATGTAGATGATATTGATTATAATACGGTTGATTTTTCATTGGCAGGAGGCATTGGGGTTTGTATCGGATACGGATTAACGGCTAATGTAAGATATAGTCACGGATTTACAAAAACAGTACCTGATGCTGACTGGAAAAACCGGGTAATCCTGTTTTCCCTTGCTTATGATTTGTGGCGTTTCTGAATTTTAGCTATAAACAGAGTGATACTCCATCCCTCTCTGGCCACATACCTTTTATACACATCCTGACTTTTTTCTTGTCTTTATTTGTTCGTTTGGAACAAATATGTTACTTTTGCGTTGTCAAATGAGAGTTCTTTGTTGTATTGTTTAATCAAATTCTTTAAACATGAAATTTTCAGAATTGTATCGCTTACTGGAAGAAAATGGATGGCAAAAGAAGCAAGGGAAAAAGCATACAAAATATGTTCACCCTGATTTTGATAAACCAGTTCCGGTTGGACGCCATCCAGGTAAGGAAGTTCCGAAAGGTACACTGGAAGCGATATTGAAAGAAGCGGGACTAAAATAAGTCCTCTTCTTCTCATTTGACTTTAAAAAATAAATATTAATGCGTATGAAAAAAATGGTTGCAGTTATTGAAAGAGCGTCAGATGGGGGATACGGTATTTATTGTCCGGACTTGACAGATATAGCTTTGTACGGATACGGATTAACAGAAAAGGAGGCAAAGGATAATTTACATGAAAATCTGGAATCTATCCTGGAATATTATGAGGAAGAAAACAAACCGGTACCAGAAGTATTGAATAACGGAAAGATCGAATTTGAATACAAATATGATTTCTCTGGTTTTTTCAAAACATATTCGTTCTTCAATATTTCCGAATTGGCTTCTGAAATCGGAATTAATTCTTCCCTGTTACGTAAATACAAGAATGGATTAGCTTTTGCTTCAAAAGAACAACGAAAGAAAATAGAAAACGGTATTCATGCCATATCGAAAAAATTAAGTACGGTGCAGTTCTGATAAAACTCTCTTTGACACGATCTGTACTTAAATCCGGCGAAAACTTATTGGGTAAGCAAGATTCCTGATAAAGTAAGTGATAGCCGGATTTTTAGCCTGCCCTCAAAAAACGGGCTTTTATCAGGTATTAATAGATTTTGAATCAAGGAATTTTGTAAATTGGCAGATTTCCGAAATCCCGCAAGATTTGTGGTATATCGTCCCCGAAAATACCGATTATAGTTTTGTTAGGCAAATTTACACTTGATACAAATAACTGAGATGAAAAATAACTTCCCGTAAAAAGAAAAAAGAGGAAGCCGAAACGAGGTTTCAGAAGATAAATTTACATATTGAAGTATGGACGAATAGCATTTTTTTATTGATGTTATTATTCTGATGTATATGTTTATTTCAATATTTTATGTATTTTAGGAGTCTAATACATATGTATCTTATGAAGAATATTAACATTTTATCTATCATAGAAGCTTATCAAAAGCTAAATCAGAGGTTATTCCAAAAATTAATGAATGGATACGGAATTATAGTGGATAATATGAAAGGAATAAAAGATTATGAACTAAATGTTGTAGAATCTTTAGTGAATAATATATTACAAACAAAAAATGATATTTCCATTGTAGATAATTACTATTTAGGTTATTCGATACCACAGATAGGAAAAGAGTTTGATCTTCTTCGATTTGGAAATAATTACATCATTAATATAGAGGTAAAAACAGAAAGTACCATTGATAAAATAGTTAAGCAGCAAGAAAAAAATAAATATTATCTTAGCTTTTTAGGGAAAGATATTCATATTTATACTTATATTCTAAACGAAAATAAATTATATAAACTAATGATTGGGAATAGAGGAAATGAAACAAGAGAAGTAAATTTTACCGAATTATGCAATAAATTATTAACCCAAGAAATAGTGACCTTGAATAATATCGATGATTTGTTTAATCCATCTGATTATTTAGTGTCTCCTTTTAATTCTCCTGAGAAATTTATGAATGGAGGATATTTTCTTACAACACAACAGGAACAAATATGTAAGCAAATAGAAACGAGTCTTTTAGATACAGTTACTAGTTTTATAGCCTTAACAGAAGGTGCAGGAACAGGTAAGACATTATTGACATATCACATAGCTAAAGAAAGCATTCAAAAAGGAGATAAAGTCCTTATATTACATTGTGCTCAATTAAATAATGGTCATCAAACATTAAAAGATGAGTGGGGTTGGAATATACATATGCCTAAATATGCTCCAGATATAAATGATTATGATTTGATTATTATTGACGAGGCTCAACGCATGTATCCTAGTCAATTCGAGAAATACACAAATGGAATACGCAGTATGAATAAAAAATGCATATTTTCTTATGACGAAAGGCAGTATTTACATAACAATGAAAGAAATTATAACATTCGAGAAAGAATAGAAATGGAATTATCGTGTAAACCTCATAAACTGACAAGCAAAATTAGAACAAACAAAGAAATTGCATATTTTATAAAACAGCTTTTTGATATTAATAAAAATACTCCAAATGCAACATATCCTAACATTGAACTTATTTATAGCAAAGATTATTTATCAGCAAAGACATTATTACAGATGCTATCGGATAAAGGATGGAAAGTTACCAATCATACACCTGGGACATATTCTTCTTTTCATTATGAGAGTTATTTATCTCAAGATAGAGATAGCGCACATTCTGTAATAGGTCAAGAATTTGACAGTGTAGCAATTGTTATAGATAACCATTTTAAGTATGATTCTTTTGGGCAATTAATTGCAAATAATAGCTACTACTCACAGAAACAAATGCTATATCAGATAATCACAAGAACAAGAAAAAAGCTTTGTGTTGTGATAATTGATAACGAAATGATGCTGAATAGATGTTTAGAT
>DOZP01000089.1:0-6144 GCA_003517945.1 Porphyromonadaceae bacterium
CGGGAAGCCATACGTGTGTTAAAATCCATGCCTAATTGGAAACCCGGTATGCAGCAAGGCCGGCCGGTGCGTGTAAAATACAATGTACCAGTACGTTTTAAATTGCAAAAATAAAAAAAACGTTTTTTTTCCTGCAATTCTTTTGCAATTAGAAAAATAACCTCTATTTTTGCCCTGACAGAAATGAAATTTTGAACCTAAAAATAGATAACTATGGAAATCAAAAAAACTCCAAGAGCCGATTTGGAAAAGGATAAATCCCTAAGTTTCCTGATGGGATTAGCAATGGCTTTAGCGATCCTGTTCGTTGGATTTGAATGGGGAGAAAAAGACCTTCAGGTTGCAACCGACAGCGGGCTTACAGCTCTTATTGATGAGGAAGAGATTGAAATGACAATACAAAATGAACCTCCCCCTCCCCCTCCCCCGGAACCGGAAGTAATCAAAGAACCGGATATCCTTGAAATTGTAGAGGATGAAGAAGAAGTTGAAAGTATTCAGATAGCCTCAAGTGAAGATGACGCATCACAGGCACAGGTTGAAACGTATGTTGCACCGGTTGAAGAAGAGGAAGAAGAAGTTGATGAAAACTTTATCTTTGTAACGGTAGAAAAAATGCCGGAATTTCCCGGAGGTACTCTTGCACTGTTGAAATGGATATCCGACAACATTAACTACCCGCCGATAGCAGCCGAAAATGGCATATCAGGACGTGTATACTGTACATTTACAGTGAATGCGGATGGTTCGGTAAGTGATGTAGAAGTTGCTCGTCCGGTTGACCCGAACTTAGACAAAGAAGCACTCCGCGTATTGAAAAAATTACCTAAATTCCAACCGGGAGAACAAAGAGGTAAACCTGTTCGTGTAAAATACAGTGTACCGGTGAGATTTCAATTAAAACAATAAATTTTCATCAGATAAAAATCATTTAAAGGCTGCCAAATTTAGCAGCCTTTTTTTGCTTAATACGGAAGACCCATGTTATCATTTGAACAGATATTAAACCATTTAGAATCGGAATTCAACAAAATATACTTTGATCAGTCTCCCCGTTGCTTATTCGAGCCGATCGAATATATATTAACCCTGGGGGGGAAAAGAATACGCCCGTGCCTGACTCTCATGGCCTGCAACATCTATAAAAATAATATAGAAGATGCGGTCAGGCCTGCCATGGGACTTGAGGTCTTCCATAATTTCACGCTGCTGCATGACGACTTGATGGACCAGGCCGATAAAAGACGTAACAAACCCACAGTACACAAAAAATGGAATACAAATACAGCCATTTTATCCGGAGATGCCATGTTGATAGCCGCATATCAGTTGATTGGCGAAACATCCGAACCATATCTGAAAAATATATTAGATCTGTTTTCCAAAACCGCACTTGAGATTTGTTGCGGACAGCAATATGATATGGATTTTGAGAAACGTGACGATGTATCCGAAGATGAATACATTGAAATGATACGCTTGAAAACGGCTGTACTTATCGCGTGTTGTATTAAAACCGGTGCAATTATAGGAGGGGCTTCTGAAAAAGATGCGGAACATTTATACAACTTCGGCATCTACACCGGTCTGGCTTTTCAATTGCAGGATGACCTGCTGGATGTTTACGGCGACTCTCAAACCTTTGGAAAAAATATAGGCGGGGACATCCTTTGCGACAAAAAAACATTTTTATTAATTAATGCGATGATGCTGGCGGACGACACACAAAAGATGCAGATGGATTATTTCAAAAATCCGGCAAACCGATTTGCTCCCGAAGAAAAAATAAACACTTATACATCTATATATAACCAACTTCACATAAAGGATATCACACAGCAAAAAATGAATAGTTTATATAAACTTGCTATCAACGAGCTCACATACCTTACCGTAGCGCCCGAATCGTTAACGGAACTCAAAAAGATGAGTAACCTGTTGATGCTTCGAGAATCATAAATCCTGATATATGAAAATTATTGATACACATTCACATATCTATTCTAAAGAATTCGACAACGATCGTTCGGAAATCATAAACACAGCAAAAAAAGCCGGAGTCTGTGCCGTTCTCTTACCCAATGAAAATGCCGAAAGTATCAAAGCAATCAATGAATTATCCGACAAAGAACCGGATTTTGCATTTCCGATGATGGGACTACATCCTACAAGCGTTAATGCCGGTTACATCAAAGAACTGAAAACTATCGAATCCGCTTTGACAAAACGGACATATTTTGCCATAGGGGAAATCGGAATAGACCTGTATTGGAGTAAAAACTATCTGAAAGAACAGAAACTTGTTTTCGAAGAACAATTACGCTGGAGTATTGATATGCGATTACCTGTAGCAATCCACATCCGGGAGTCACTGGACGAAGCGCTTGACAGTATGTATAAAGTCGGATCCGACCGCCTCAGGGGCGTCTTTCATTGTTTCGGAGGAACCCTCCGTGAATGGAACAAAATTGTTGACTTGCCTTCTTTTTATATAGGTATAGGAGGCATTGTCACTTTCAAAAAAAATGAGCTGAAAGAAACACTTGGACATATACCTATTGAAAGAGTCCTGTTGGAAACAGATGCACCCTATTTGGCGCCTGTTCCCCACAGGGGTAAACGGAATGAACCGTCCTACATCATAGAAATCGCAAAAAAAGTTGCCGAATGTTATAAAACAACAATTGAATCCGTCAAAAAACACACGTTTCAAAATTCGCTGAATTTATTTAATATTCCGATAAACAATATTGATACAGAGGCATTTTAATATTATACAAGAAAGAAAACGGGATGAAAAAATCACTTTTAAAAGAAAAATTATCACTGAAATTATTTGTATGTTATAAATTTTTCGTACTTTGCACTCGTTTTTAGAGGGGGTAACCTTTCATGAACAAAGGAGAGATGCTCGAGTGGTTGAAGAGGCACGCCTGGAAAGCGTGTATACGCCAAAAGCGTATCGCGGGTTCGAATCCCGCTTTCTCCGCATAGATTATCCGGCGTGATAACTAAATAGTTTATAATTTAACAATAATACATGAGAATTACTAATTTAAATTAACACACAATGAAAAAAGTTTTTACAAAAGCATTCTTGGGATTATGTGCCCTTGGAACTTCAGTAGTAGCATTTGCGCAAGACACAGCACCGGTAGTAGAGCAGAGTTTTCATCAGGCTCTCAAAATTAAATTTATCGAAGGTAGTGCGGATTTCATGAGTACAGTTGCTATTGCATTGATTCTCGGTTTGGCGTTTGTTTTGGAACGAATCATTTATCTGAACCTGGCCGACACAAATTCCGAAAAATTACTGAAAGGTATAGAAGCAGCCTTGGATAAAGGAGATGTGGAAGCTGCCAAAGCAATTGCCCGTGACACCAGAGGTCCGATTGCATCTATCGCTTATCAGGGATTGATGAGAATTGACCAAGGTATTGATGTGGTTGAAAAATCAATCGTATCGTATGGTGGCGTACAAGGAGGTCTTTTAGAAAAAAATCTGTCTTGGATCACATTATTTATAGCCATGGCGCCGTCTTTGGGATTCTTGGGAACAGTTGTGGGTATGATCATGGCGTTCGATAAAATCGAACAGGTTGGTGATATCAGCCCTACCGTAGTTGCGGGTGGTATGAAAGTAGCCTTGATCACTACCGTAGGAGGTTTGGTGGTTGCACTTATCCTTCAGGTATTTTATAACTACTTGTTAAGTAAATTGGAATCTATCCTGAACAAAATGGAAGACGCTTCCATTACTTTACTTGACCTGGTTATAAAATATGATGTAAAATATAAAAAATAATTGGCTATGGCTGTAACTAAAATCAGAAAAATATCAAGTTGGACATTCCTTATTGTGACGATTGTCAGTCTCGCGATATTCGGATTGTTTTTCTTTGGAGGGGTTGATGACCCGTATGGTGCGGATCAATTCAAAAACCCGACTTTTACAGGAGAGATGCTTATTTGGGCATATATTCTTTTAGCAATATGTGCTGTAAGCATGATTCTATTCGGCATAACACAATTTTCCAATAAGTTTAAGACAAATCCCAAAGGAGCATTAGCTTCATTAGCAGTACTTATAGTCTTTGCAATCCTGCTGGTTGTTGCCTATACTATAGGAGATGTAACGCCGCTGCTTGGCATAAATGCGGATTCTCAAAAATTTAATGTGGAAAGCTGGCTGAAAATTACGGATATGTGGTTGTATACCATGTATATATTTTTAGTATTATGCATACTTGCCATAATATGGGGATCTGTTAAGACAATATTGAAAAAATAACTATTAAAACAAGAAAAAAATGAGTGGAAAAAAGAGAAAAGTTCCAGGAATCAACGGTTCTTCTTCTGCTGATATTGCCTTCATGTTACTCTTGTTTTTCCTTTTGACGACATCAATGGATACAGACCAGGGACTTCCCCGCCGTCTGCCTCGTCCGCCTGAAAACAAAGACCAGATGGAAGAAGAAAAAATCAACAAAAGGAATACACTGTTGGTAATGGTTAGTTCGGATAACCGTATTATGTGCGCGGGAGAAGAAGTGTCATTGGCACAGTTGAGAGAGAAAACAATGGAATTTGTAGAAAATCCGAATAACGCTGAGAATTTACCGGAAAAAGAATTAGTGGATCTTCCGATTTTCGGACCGCAGATGATCACAAGTAATCATATCATCTCCCTGCAATGTGACCGGGGTACAAAATATCAAACATACATTGATGTACAAAACGAATTGGCCGCAGCCTACAATGATCTTCGTGATGTTATATCTAAGAAACAGTTTGGAAAACCTTTCAGGGCATTGGAGGATGAAGAGCAACGAGAAGCGGTAATGAAGTACTATCCCCAGAAAATTTCCGAGGCGGAACCGAAAAAATATGGAGACTCTAAAAAATAGTAAATAGTATGGGAAAGTTCAGTAAAGCGGGCGGACGTGAAATGCCCGAATTAAATACGTCATCATTACCTGACTTGGTTTTTGCTATTTTATTCTTCTTCATGATGGTTACCAGCATGCGTGAGGTAACACTGAAAGTACAGTTTCGTTCCCCTCAGGCGACAGAGCTCCAGAAACTGGAGAAAAAATCGTTGGTTACATTCATTTATGTCGGAAAACCATCTCCTGAGTTGGTTGCTAAAATGGGAAATGAGACCCGTATTCAGTTAAACGATCAGATTGCTGAAATATCTGAAGTAGGAGCATATATCGGTCAGGAAAAAGCAAGTATGAAAGAAGAGGACCAACCTTTTATGACAACGTCCATAAAAGGTGACTACGAAACCAGTATGGGTGTCATTACAGACCTAAAGCAGGCTCTTCGTGAAGCATTTGCATTGAAAATCAGTTATTCTGCCAGACCAAAAGCTAAATAAAGACAGAATAATTGGTTGACTATATAAAAAAGAGGGTTTTTCAACAAAAAGAGAAACTCTCTTTTTGTTCCTTATAAAAATCTATTACCTTTGATGTGTTAATAATATCAAAATAACAATTATGACAAAGATAGAATTAGATGAGCTGGATAAAAAAATCCTGAATTTAGTTGTCGACGATGCCCGTAAACCTTTTCTTGAAGTTGCACGGGAATGTAATGTATCCGGCGCGGCTATCCATCAACGCATACAGAAACTAACAAATGCAGGTATAATAAAGGGATCCGAATTTATACTGGATAATGAAAAAATAGGATATGAGACATGTGCATACATGGGCATATACCTTAAAAATCCGGAGCAATTTCCGGATGTAACCGCTTCCCTGATGAAAATTCCTGAAGTAGTTGAATGTCATTATACAACAGGTCAATATGATCTGTTCATAAAGATATATGCAAAAAATAACCAGCATCTATTAAATATCATACATAAAAAACTCCAACCGCTCGGTTTGTCACGTACGGAAACATTGATATCTTTTAAAGAAGCCTTTAAACGACACCTGCCTATTAGTGATTAAAAAAAATGTAGGACACAGTCCTTCCGGAATAACCATTCAGATTTCATAGAAGCAAGATATTGGGAGAGAAGGAGTGAAAGTTGGACTAATGTAACTTTCTTAATTTAAAGCACTAAAAAAAGAGGCTATTCCAAAGTAGGATCAGCCTCTTTTATTAAGTTTCAAAACTTACGTTATT
>DOZP01000089.1:6261-7939 GCA_003517945.1 Porphyromonadaceae bacterium
CGTGTTTTACCGGTAGCTTTCTTCGTTTCTTTCAACATATTTTCATTGAAGTCCACCAATTCTATAAAACACATAGCTGCATTGTCACCCAGACGATTTCCGGTTTTGATAATACGGGTATAACCTCCGGGGCGATCAGCTACTTTTTGTGATACGACTGTAAACAATTCAGTTACCGCATACTTATCCTGCAAAAGGGAAAATGCGACACGACGCGAATGTGTTGTATCTTCTTTTGATTTCGTCACCAACGGTTCAACATACTTACGCAAAGCTTTCGCCTTTGCAGTGGTCGTGAAAATACGTTTATGCCTGATCAATGATGATGCCATATTAGAAAGCATCGCCTGACGGTGCGAACTTGTACGACCTAAATGATTTATTTTTTTATTGTGTCTCATCGTTACTCTTTATCTAATTTATATTTTGAAATATCCATGCCAAATGATAAATGTAATCCTTCCAGCAATTCGTCTAATTCCGTAAGTGATTTTTTACCGAAATTACGGAACTTCAACAAGTCATTTTTATTGTAATGAACCAACTCTCCTAATGTCTCAACATCCGCTGCTTTTAAGCAATTCAACGCGCGAACGGAAAGATCCATATCCGAAAGTTTTGTTTTCAGTAACTGACGCATATGAAGGACTTCCTCATCAAATTCTTCATTATTTTCAGTATCAACCGTTTCCATGGCAATCTTCTCATCCGAAAACAACATAAAATGATGAATCAATATTTTAGCCGCATCTTTCAATGCATCTTTGGGATGGATAGAGCCATCAGTCACGATTTCAAGAATCAGTTTCTCATAGTCGGTTTTTTGTTCAACACGATAATTATCAACAACATACTTCACATTTCGAATCGGCGTATAAATAGAATCAACAGGTATAACCTGTACATCCGATGAAGACGTATGTTCATCTGCCGGTACATAACCGCGTCCCTTATTGATAACCAGTTCTATCTGGAAAGAAGCGCTCGGATCCAAGTGACAAATTTCCAAGTCCGGATTAAGAACTTCAAAGCCTCCGGTCAATTGTTTGCCTATATCTCCTGCTTTGAAAACCTCCTTCTTTGCAACGGAAACAGTCACTTTTTCTTCATCAACATCTTCGCCTTCATGTTTAAAACGTACCTGCTTCAAATTAAGAATAATATTGGTGACATCTTCAAGAACGCCCGGTATTGTAGCGAATTCATGTTCTACCCCTTCAATTTTCACCGATGAGATGGCATATCCTTCCAACGATGACAAGAGGATACGACGCAAAGCATTACCTATCGTAATACCGTAGCCGGGCTCCAAAGGACGAAATTCAAATTTCCCGAAAAATGCGTCCGCTTCTAACATTAATACCTTATCGGGTTTTTGGAATGCTAATATCGCCATAATCTGTTATTTAGAATATAACTCTACAATCAATTGCTCCTTAATATTTTCAGGAATATCCGCCCTTTCCGGAAGATGGAGAAGTTTACCTCCCATAACCAACTGATCCCATTCGATCCAAGGATATTTACTATGATTGAAACCCGAAAGCGCATTAGCTATCACTTCAAGTGACTTTGAACGTTCACGAACGCCTATAATTTGTCCGGGTTTTACGGTATAAGAAGGAATATTAACCACACGTCCGTCAACCGTAATATGACGATGAGAAACAAGCTGACG
>DOZP01000089.1:7953-18526 GCA_003517945.1 Porphyromonadaceae bacterium
ACGGCTTTCCAATAGCTGCAGCAACACTTCACCGGTAATACCTTTAGAACGTGACGCTTTTTCAAACATGTTTCTGAATTGTTTTTCCAATACACCATAGGTATATTTTGCTTTTTGCTTTTCACGCAACTGTGTACCATATTCGGACGTTTTTCTGCGACGGTTTGCACCATGCTGTCCGGGGGGATAATTCTTCTTTGACAATACTTTATCCGCACCGTATATAGCTTCACCAAACTTACGAGCAATCTTTGTTTTTGGACCTGTATATCTTGCCATTTTGTTTGTGTTTTAAAATTTACGGATAAACCCCGAACCGTGCAGCCGCGATTGCGAGAGGACAAATGCAATCTATTTACACCTCAGGATTCACTCCATTATAATTAATTATACTCTTCTCCTTTTAGGCGGACGACAACCATTATGCGGAAGCGGTGTTACATCAACAATCTCAGTCACCTCTATGCCTGCACTGTGAATGGTACGAATAGCAGACTCACGTCCGTTACCCGGTCCTTTTATATAAACTTTTACCTTACGAAGACCAAGGTCAAAAGCTACTTTAGCACAATCCTGAGCCGCCATCTGGGCAGCATAAGGAGTATTTTTCTTTGAACTACGGAAACCCATTTTTCCTGCAGAAGACCAACTTATCACCTGTCCATCACCATTCGTGAGAGAGATTATGATATTATTAAATGACGAATGTATATGAGCTTCGCCATACGCATCTACTTTTACTTTTCTTTTTTTCGCTGCGACTGTTTTCTTTGCCATAACTCAATTATTATTTAGTAGCTTTTTTCTTATTTGCAACCGTCTTTTTCTTTCCACGACGTGTACGTGCGTTATTTTTCGTACTCTGCCCTCTTACGGGAAGCCCGATACGGTGACGTACACCGCGATAGCAACCGATATCCATCAGACGCTTAATATTCAACTGTATTTCCGAACGGAGATCTCCCTCCACTTTATACTCGGAACCAATCACTTCTCGAATTTTAGCTGCCTGGTCATCTGTCCATTCCTTAACTTTGATATCCTTGTCGATACCTGCTTTCTTTAAAATTGAATTTGACGCGCTACGTCCTATACCATAAATATAGGTCAAGGCAATTTCTCCTCTCTTATCCTGCGGCAAATCTACTCCGACTATTCTTATCGCCATAGTATATTTAATTGATATTATTTATAAATTCCGATAAACACTTAACCCTGGCGTTCCTTGAACTTCGGGTTTTTCTTATTAATCACGTATAAACGTCCTTTTCTTCTGACGATTTTACAATCAGGAGTACGTCTCTTCAAAGATGCTCTTACTTTCATTTGTATATTCTGTTTTTATTAATTAACGTTATTAAATTGTGTATTACACACGGTCAATTGTTATTTATACCTGAACGCAATACGACCCTTCGTCAGATCATAAGGAGACATTTCAACGCGTACCTTATCACCGGGCAGAATCTTGATATAATGCATCCTCATCTTGCCGGAAATATGAGCTGTTATCTCATGTCCGTTTTCCAACTCAACGCGAAACATTGCATTCGACAATGCTTCAACAATTAATCCGTCTTGTTCTATTGCAGCCTGTTTAGCCATATAATTAAAACTCCTTTCCTACAATTTCCTCTAAATAATCAAACGATGATAATATCTGTGGACCACCGGGTCTTACCGCAACACAATGTTCAAAATGGGCGGAACATTTACGATCTTTTGTCCGTACGGTCCAGCCATCCGGTTCAAAAACCACATTCCTGCTACCCTGGTTAATCATCGGCTCTATACAGATACACATTCCGCTTCCTAACAACGGTCCGTATCCCCGTTTGCCGTAATTCGGCACTTCCGGTTCTTCATGCATCTTACGCCCGCAACCATGTCCTACAAGCTCTCTGACTACAGAATAGTTTCTCGCTTCACAATAGGACTGCACGGCATTACCGATATCTCCGACGCGGTTTCCAACAATAGCCTGTTCTATTCCTTTATAAAGTGACTCTTTTGTCGTACGTAACAACATTTTAATTTCCTCCGAAACATCTCCTACACAAAATGTATAGGCCGAATCACCCACAAAACCATTCAGGATGGTTCCACAATCGACCGAAATAATATCTCCATCTTTCAGTATTACCTTATCAGACGGTATGCCATGAACTACATTTTCATTAACCGATGCACAGATTGAACCGGGAAAACCCCCATATCCAAGAAATGCCGGTAGCGCTCCATGATCACGTATAAACGTTTCGGCGATCGTATTCAGTTGAAGAGTGGAAATACCCGGTTTTATATGTTTTGCCAATTCACCAAGTGTTTTTCCCACCAGTTGATTTGCTTCACGCATCAACTCTATTTCTTCATCTGTTTTCAGATATATCATATATTTTATTAATATGCGGCAACTGCACCGGAACGTCCCTTTATTCTTCCGGATTTCAGCAATCCATCATAATGGCGCATCAACAAATGGCTCTCCACTTGCTGCAGTGTATCCAAAATCACACCAACCATAATCAACAACGATGTCCCGCCAAAAAATTGAGCAAAGCCCATACTGACTCCAGCCAATTGAGCAAATGCAGGCATGATTGCTACAATAGCAAGAAAAAATGCCCCGGGCAATGTAATCCGATCCATAATAGCATCCAGGTAATCTTTTGTCGCCTTACCCGGTTTAACACCCGGTATAAATCCATTATTTCTCTTCAGGTCATCGGCCATCTGAGTCGGATTAATAGTAATTGCCGTATAGAAATAAGTGAATGCTATAATCAGAAGAGCAAATACAGAATTATACCAAAAACCGGTATTATTCATAAACGCCTGCCAGAATGATCCTACTTCGCCCCCCTTAAACATACCTACAACCGTAACCGGTATAAACATGATAGCCTGTGCAAAGATAATAGGCATTACGTTCGCCGCATTCACTTTCAACGGTATATACTGGCGCGCACCGCCATATTGTTTGTTACCGACAATACGTTTTGCATATTGCACAGGAACTTTACGTGTACCTTGCACCAACAAGATAGCACCTGCAATAACCAATAGAAGGAATAACATTTCAAGAAGGAACATAACCAAACCACCAGCCTGCTCATTCATACGTGAAGAAAATTCTTCGACAATCGAACGGGGTAAACGGTTAATAATACCAATCATAATAATAAATGAAATCCCGTTTCCTATACCTTTATCCGTAATACGCTCTCCTAACCAAAGTACAAACATACTA
This sequence comes from Porphyromonadaceae bacterium, assembly GCA_003517945.1. GTDB lineage: Bacteria > Bacteroidota > Bacteroidia > Bacteroidales > Tannerellaceae > Tannerella. Next base: position 11,204 of record DOZP01000089.1, read on the forward strand.
CCGGCCGCCATGATAATAATGGATGAAATCCTGAACCATAATCCGGAAGGAAGAGAAGCACCGATCTGCATCATTTGCATTTCAAGGTTTGTCAGATAAGCAAAACCCTGTACAACCAAAATAATAACAGTCAGATAACGCGTCATCTGATTAATCTTTCTACGCCCGCTTTCTCCTTCGCGCTGCATCTTCTGGAAAGAAGGTATCACAATTGCCACCAACTGCATCACAATAGACGCAGAAATATACGGCATGATTCCCAATGCAAATATGGAAGCATTGGAAAAGGCTCCCCCTGAAAACATATCCAGCAATGCCATCAGACCACCGCGGGTCTGGTCGGCCAGTGCCGTCAGATCTTTCGGATCTACACCCGGAATAACCACGTATGTTCCAAACAGATAAATAGTCACATACAGCAATGTAACAAGGATACGTTTTTTGAGATCCTCAATCTTCCATATATTTTTTATTGTATTAACTACCCTCATATGTTCAGAGCTTTTTTGCTGTTCCACCTACTGCTGTGATAGCAGCTTCCGCTGACTTTGAAAATGCATGCGCCTCCACATCAACTTTCGCATTCAATTCTCCTTTTGCCAGAATCTTAACTAACTGGGAAGAAGAAATAAACCCTGCTTTTATTAATTCCTCTACACCAATCTTCGATAGATTTTTATCTTCGGCCATTTTCTGTAATGTAGAAAGATTAATGGCTTTATATTCAACTCGGTTGATATTTTTGAAGCCAAATTTCGGCAAACGACGTTGTAAAGGCATCTGACCTCCTTCAAAACCAATCTTGTTTTTGTAGCCGGAACGCGCTTTCGCACCTTTATGACCTCTTGTTGAAGTGCCCCCTAATCCGGAACCCGGTCCGCGACCGATTCTTTTACGGGTTTTGGTTGCACCTGCTGCGGGTTTTAAATTTGATAAATTCATATCTTTTATTTTTTTTTACTCTTAACTATTATTTTTCAACGGAAACCAAATGTCTCACTTTCCTCACCATGCCTTCAATTGACGGAGTACATTCATGCTCAACCGTCTTATGCATCTTAGTTAGTCCCAGTGCATCCAACGTTCTTTTCTGGTCTTTCGGGCTGCCGATACGGCTCTTGATCTGTGTAATTTTTATTTTTGCCATAACTCGTTTCCTCCTTAACCTTTAAATACTTTTTCCAATGACACGCCTCTGTTCTGAGCAACCATATAGGGGCTTCTCATTTCATTCAATGCTGCAATAGTCGCCTTTACAAGATTATGAGGGTTAGACGAACCTTTAGACTTTGCCAATACGTCTTTAACACCAACACTTTCAAGAACTGCACGCATAGCACCCCCCGCTTTCACTCCCGTACCCGGTGTTGCCGGACGGAGCAAAACTTCAGCTCCACCGAACTTCGCGATCTGTTCATGAGGAATCGTTCCTTTATGAATAGGAATTTTTACTAAATTTTTCTTAGCGGCTTCTACGCCTTTTTCAATGGCAGTAGTTACTTCGCCTGCTTTCCCCAAGCCCCAGCCTATCACTCCGTCTTCATTGCCGACTACAACGATTGCTGCGAACGTAAAAGTACGTCCTCCCTTCGTTACTTTGGTAACACGGTTGATTGCTACTAATCTATCTTTTAATTCTAAATCGTTTGTTGATTTAACTCTGTTATTTATTGCCATTGTATTAAAATTTAAGTCCACCGTTACGTGCGGCATCAGCCAGTTCTTTAATTCTCCCATGATATAAATACCCGTTACGATCGAACACAACCGCCTGTATACCTGCCTCCTGTGCATTTTTCGCAATCATTTCCCCAACTTTTGCAGCAAGTTCCTTCTTGGATGTTTTTTCTCCCACCTTCAACGATGAAGCGGCAGCGATCGTCTTACCTTCCGCATCATTGATCACTTGTGCATAAATCTGCTTGTTGCTTCTGAAAACAGTCAGACGCGGACGTTCGGCCGTTCCGGAAACTTTTCCCCGAATACTTTTCTTTATCTTTAATCTTCTCAAATCTTTCGTTACCATAATTTCATCTATTTACGGGCCTTATTTAGCCGCAGATTTACCTGATTTTCTTCTGATCACCTCACCCACAAACTTGATACCTTTACCTTTATACGGTTCAGGTTTCCGGAATGAGCGAATTTTAGCACAAACCTGACCAAGCAATTGTTTGTCTGCCGATTCCAATATAATAAGCGGGCTCTTGTTACGTTCCGACTTTGTTTCAATATTGATTTCTTTCGGTAATTCCAAATATATATTATGGGTATACCCAAGCGAAAGTTCCAATAGCTGACCCGTATTGGATGCACGATAACCAACCCCTACCAGCTCAAGCTCTTTTTTATAACCGTCGGATACTCCGACCACCATATTATTTATCAACGAACGATAAAGACCGTGGAGCGCACGATGAGTTCTTTCATTCGTAGGCCTCTCTACTGTCAATGTGCCGTCATTTACATTCACTTTTATATCCGGATTTACAGCTTGTGAAAGCTCGCCTTTCGGCCCTTTCACTGTAACAATTCCATCCTTTTGAGTAATAGTCACTCCCGACGGAATCTGTATTGGTAATTTTCCTATTCTTGACATTCTTCTTTCCTCCTCATTAATAGACAAAACATAAAACTTCACCGCCTATCTTCAAATCGCGCGCTTCCTTATCAGTCATCACACCTTTTGAAGTAGAAAGAATAGCAATACCCAATCCGTTCAATACACGGGGAACATCTTTATATCCCGTATATTTTCGCAACCCCGGAGAAGAAACCCGTTGAAGTTTCTTGATCGCATTCACTTTGTTTACCGGATCATACTTCAGGGCTACCTTGATCGTACCCTGAGGACCCTCTTCTACAAACTTAAAATTAAGGATGTAGCCTTTGTCAAAAAGGATCTTAGTGATCTCTTTTTTCAAATTAGACGCCGGCACTTCTACTACTCTGTGCTGCGCCTTGATCGCATTCCGCAATCTCGTTAAATAATCTGCAATAGGATCTGTCATATTTTTACAATTAAATTGATCCCGCCTATCGGGACAATATTTAATAAAACACTATAATACTCTCTTACCAGCTTGCTTTTTTAACTCCCGGTATCAACCCATGTGAAGCCATTTCACGAAACTGTATACGTGAAATACCAAACTGGCGCATATATCCTTTCGGACGACCGGTTATTTTGCAGCGGTTGTGCAAACGAACAGGTGAAGCATTCTTAGGCAAAGACTGTAATTCTTCGTATTTGCCTTCTGCCTTCAACTGTGCTCTTTTTGCAGCATACTTTGCTACTAATCTGGCTCTTTTCACTTCACGAGCCTTCATTGATTCTTTTGCCATATCTTAATTCTTTTTTGCGTTCTTAAAGGGCAAACCAAACTCTCTCAGCAGGGCATAACCCTCCTCATCTGTTTTTGCAGAGGTCACAAAGGTAATATTCATTCCCAATATTTTGGTAATATTGTCAATATTTATTTCGGGAAAGATGATTTGTTCCTGTATGCCGAGTGTATAATTACCACGCCCGTCCAGTTTGCTTTCGATCCCTCTGAAGTCACGAATACGCGGCAAAGCGACGCGGACAAGACGTTCCAGAAACTCATACATTCTCTCATGACGCAACGTAACCATCACACCGATAGGCATTTTACGACGCAACTTGAAATTTGAAATATCTTTCTTGGAATAAGTAGCGACAGCCTTTTGTCCGGTGATGATACTCAATTCATCAATCGCAATATCAATAATTTTCTTGTCTGCGGTAGCCATACCTAATCCCTGATTTACCACAATTTTTTCCAAAACGGGCACCTGCATGACCGATTTATAACTGAACTCCTTTTTCAGGGCGGGAACGATACGTTCCTTATATTCCTGTTTTAATGTAGCAGTTGTACTCATTACTTCAATTCCTCCCCAGATCTTTTAGCGTAACGCACTATTTTCTTACTCTTATCATCTCTTTTATGTCCGACACGTGTCGGTTTTCCTGATTTCGGATCTACCGGGTTCAGGTTAGAGATGTGTACGGAAGCCTCCGTAGTTTCTCTTCCGCCCTGCGGACTTTTCGCATTCGGCTTCGTATGCTTCGTTACCATGTTTATACCTTCGACAATGGCACGTTTTTCGTCAACGAGTACTTTTAATACACGTCCCGTTTTGCCTTTATACTCGCCGACATTTACATAAACGATATCGCCTTTTTTAATGTGTAATTTACTCATCACAATAACTGTTTACATATTAAAGCACTTCAGGTGCCAATGATACTATTTTCATATTCGTTGCACGAAGTTCACGAGCTACCGGACCGAAGATACGGCTACCGCGAATCTCACCTGCCTGATTCAACAGTACACATGCATTATCATCAAAACGAATATAAGAACCGTCCTGACGACGTATTTCTTTTTTCGTGCGAACAATAATCGCCTTTGAAACTGTTCCTTTTTTCAATTCACTTGCCGGGATAACATTTTTTACGGTAACAACGATAATGTCACCAACAGAAGCATAACGCCTGCGTGTTCCTCCCAATACGCGGATACACAGCGCCTCTTTTGCACCGCTATTGTCCGCTACTACCAATCTTGATTCTTGCTGTATCATTTTACTTAGCCCTTTCGATTATTTGAACCAACCGCCATTTTTTTGTTTTGCTCAACGGACGTGTTTCCATAATTCTCACCGTGTCACCGATGTTGCAATCATTTTTTTCATCGTGAGCATGATATTTTTTTGTCTTATTTACGAATTTACCGTAAATAGGGTGTTTTTCTTTCCACTTAACGGCAACAACGATGCTTTTATTCATCTTGTTACTCATGACAACACCTGTTCTTTCTTTTCTTAAATTTCTCGTTTCCATCAGGCTCATTAATTAATTATTAACTTGTTGTTCTCTTTGATGCAACTCCGTTTTCAAGCGGGCAATCGTCCTGCGTAATTGTTTGATTTTTGCAGGATTATCCAACGGCGAGACACTATGATTAATCTTCATCTGGTCCAGAGAAGCCGCTTCCGCATCCACTTTTTCTTTCAATTCTTTGGTACTAAGACCTTTTACTTCTGCAATCTTCATAACTTTTACGCATTTTCATGTTTAATGTCATAATCGCGGCGCACTACAAATTTTGTGGTTACGGGAAGCTTTTGCGCAGCAAGGCGTAATGCTTCTTTTGCGATTTCAAAGGAAACCCCTTCTATCTCAAATATCATACGACCCGGTTTTACCGGAGCAACAAAACCTTCCGGATCTCCTTTACCTTTACCCATACGCACATCTGCGGGTTTTTTCGTAATAGGCTTATCGGGAAATACCCGAAGCCATACCTGTCCCTGACGTTGCATATATCTTGTCACTGCCACACGAGCCGCCTCAAGCTGGCGACCGGTAAGCCATTTCGTTCCTAAAGATTTGATTCCGAACGAACCGAATGCCAACTGATTTCCCCGCTGAGCAAGACCTTTTGCACGGCCTTTCTGCGGCCTTCTGTATTTTACTTTTTTAGGTTGTAACATAACGCTTAATTTTTATGTTTAACGATTCGCCTTTTCTCTATCTCTGTCCCTGTCACGATCACCTCTTCTTCTTTTGAAAGGCTTGTCACCGCCACGTCCGGCATTCTCACCACCTTTACGTCCGGTGTCCTTTGATGATGTAAATGAAGGAGCCAGATCTTTCTTGCCATATACTTCACCACGACAAATCCAGACTTTAATACCCAAAAGACCTACCTTTGTCAAAGCTTCGGCTAATGCATAATCAATATCGGCACGGAACGTATGCAATGGTGTACGACCTTCCTTATACATTTCGGAACGAGCCATTTCAGCTCCATTCAAACGTCCGGAAACCTGCACTTTTATACCTTCGGCTCCCATACGCATTGTTGAAGCGATAGCCATCTTCACGGCACGACGGTATGCGATTTTTCCTTCTAACTGGCGGGCAATATTACTTGCCACAATAACGGCATCCAATTCAGGACGTTTTATCTCAAATATATTGATCTGAACTTCTTTGTCTGTGATCTTTTTCAGCTCTTCCTTCAGCTTATCCACTTCGGAACCGGCTTTTCCTATGATAATACCCGGACGCGACGTGCATACCGTGATTGTTATCAATTTTAACGTACGCTCAATAATGATACGTGAAACATTTGCTTTTGCCAGACGGGCATTCAGATATTTACGGATTTTACTGTCTTCCAGCAACATATCACCATAATTCTTTCCGCCATACCAATTGGAATCCCAACCACGGATAATTCCTAAACGATTACTAATCGGATTTACTTTCTGTCCCATCTGCAATTAATTTTGACTTTCCATATTATTTTCTGTATCATTCTTCACAACAGTCTTTGTATCAACAAACAAAGTAACGTGATTCGAACGCTTACGGATACGGTAACCACGACCTTGCGGAGCGGGACGCATGCGTTTCATAGTGGTTGAACAATCCACGTTTACTGATGTCACATATAATTCTCCACTTTCCGCTTTACGTTCATTCTTTTGCTCCCAATTGGCAATTGCTGAACGAAGCAGTTTTTCTACTTTAGCCGCAGCTTCCTTATTCGAGTATTTCAAAACTCCCAAAGCGCGGAATACTTCCATACCACGGATCATGTCCACCACAAGACGCATCTTACGCGGCGAACTCGGCACATTGTTCAATTTTGCAAAGGAAACTCTCTTCAGCGCTTCTTTTCTTGCCTCTGCTGATATTTTTTTTCTTGCACCCATAGTCTAATAATTTATCTTTTATTACCGGCATGACCGCGGAACATACGCGTCGGCGAAAATTCCCCTAATTTATGACCTACCATATTCTCAGTGATAAACACCGGAATAAATTTATTCCCATTATGAACAGCAACCGTATGACCCACAAAATCCGGTGAAATCATTGATGCACGCGCCCATGTCTTAATTACTGCCTTTTTGCCCGACTCATTCATAGCTAAAATCTTTTTCTCCAGCTTTATATTGATATACGGACCTTTTTTTAATGAACGACTCATAGTTTTCTTTCAATTAATCAGTTTACTTTTTCCTTCTCTCAATTATATAGCGTGAAGAAGATTTCTTCGGAGCTCTCGTCTTAAGGCCTTTAGCATACAAACCTTTACGTGAACGGGGATGTCCTCCTGTTGCACGTCCTTCACCTCCACCCATCGGGTGATCAACCGGGTTCATTACAACACCACGGTTACGCGGACGACGTCCCAACCACCTCGAGCGACCTGCTTTTCCGGATTTTTCAAGTGCATGGTCAGAATTACCCACACTACCTATAGTCGCTTTACATGC
>DOZP01000089.1:18564-27642 GCA_003517945.1 Porphyromonadaceae bacterium
GCAAAAGCTCCTGCAGAACGTACAAGCTTTGCACCCTGACCCGGACGAAGTTCGATATTATGAACAATTGTACCAACAGGTATATCTTTCATTGGTAACGCATTTCCTATTTCAGGTGCAGCATTGCTACCTGACATCACTGTCTGGCCGACTTCCAGTCCGTTAGGAGCGACGATATAACTTTTGTATCCGTCTGCATAATACAACAATGCAATGCGGGAAGTACGATTCGGATCGTACTCTATCGCTTTTACTGTCGCAGGAACGCCATCTTTACTTCTCTTGAAATCGATAAATCTGTATCTGCGTTTGTGTCCGCCACCGATATAACGCATCGTCATTTTTCCGGTATTATTACGGCCACCCGAACGATTTTTACCTGTAACAAGAGACTTCTCCGGTGTACTTGCAGTGATTTTATCAAATGCACCGATAACTTTGTGTCTTTGCCCCGGGGTTGTGGGCTTTAATTTACGTATTCCCATCTCTTAAATTAAATATTGCTGAAGAAGTCGATCGTATCTCCTTCTTTCAATGTTACTATTGCTTTTTTAAATGAGTCCTGACGCCCTGTGATAACGCCTGATTTTGTATAACGGCTTTTCACTTTGCCGGAATAATTCATCGTATTTACACTGACAACACTCACATTATACATATCTTCAACGGCTTTCTTGATCTCCAGTTTATTGGCTTTCGGAGAAACGCGGAAACCAAAACGGTTAGGAGTCTTTTCTGTTATAGCCGTTTGCTTTTCCGTTACTATCGGCTTAATAATAATTCCCATATTGCTGCTTCCTCCTTATGATTTTAAATTTTTCTCAATTATAGCTATCGAACTCTCTGTCAGAAGCAGGTTCGCCGCATCAAGCACCTTATATGTATTCAACTCGGAAACGGTTACAATATCGGCAGACTTCAGATTACGAGCCGACAAGTAGACAAACTTATTATTTTCCGGCAATACCATCAGTATTTTTTTCCCATCCAGTTTGAGATCTTTTACGAATGTGATGAATTCTTTCGTTTTCGGCGCATCCATATTAAAGTCTTCCACGATAGTGATTGCATTTTCTTTCGCCTTATAAGAAAGCGCCGATTTACGCGCCAACGCTTTTACTTTTTTATTCAATTTGAAACTGTAATCACGCGGCTTAGGTCCGAATACACGTCCGCCACCGACTAATACCGGCGATTTGATATCACCCCGGCGTGCGCCTCCGCTACCTTTCTGGCGAATAAGCTTACGTGTACTCCCTGTTATTTCACTTCTTTCTTTAGATTTATGCGTACCCTGACGCTTGTTTGCCAGGTGTTGCTTTACATCTAAATAGATAGCATGATCATTCGGTTCAATTCCAAAAACCGCATCATTAAGAGTCACCTTTCTTCCGGTATCTTCTCCCTTTTTATTTAATACGTTTAGTTCCATATCTTTATACTTCTACTAATAAAATTGAACCTTTCGCTCCGGGAACCGAACCTTTTACCATTAAAAGATTTTGTTCCGGCAGTACTTTTATCACCTCCAGATTCTGAATCGTCACACGGGCATTTCCCATCTGGCCGGCCATACGTGTGCCTTTGAACACTTTCGCCGGATACGAACATGCACCGATACTACCCGGTTTACGCTGACGATCACTCTGACCGTGTGTCATCTCACCTACGCCACCAAATCCGTGACGTTTCATAACTCCCTGAAATCCTTTCCCCTTAGACGTTCCAACAATGTCCACAAAAGTAACATTATTGAAAAAGTCTGCGGTAATCACATCTCCGGGTTTATATTCGTTCGCAAACCCCTTGAACTCGGCCAAGTATCTTTGCGGAGCTACGCTTGCTTTTTTGAAGTGACCGGCTTCCGGTTTCGTTGTATGCTTCTCTTTCTTTTCCTGGAAGCCTAATTGAACCGCCTTATAACCGTCTTTTTCTTCTGTTTTGATCTGCGTAACAACACAAGGACCTACTTCGATAACAGTGCATGGAAGATTTTTTCCCTCGGCACTGAATACGGATGTCATTCCGATTTTTTTTCCTAATAATCCTGGCATTTCACTTAATATTTAAATTTTACTTATCGCTTATGACCACAGTCCACAAGCTTATACTTTAATCTCTACCTCAACGCCGCTCGGCAACTCCAATTTCATCAAGGCATCAACTGTTTTAGGCGTTGAACTGTAAATATCAATCAACCTTTTATATGAAGATAATTCGAACTGTTCGCGCGATTTCTTATTCACAAAAGTTGAGCGGTTTACCGTAAAAATACGCTTGTGCGTAGGAAGAGGAATGGGTCCGCTTACTACCGCACCGGTAGCCTTTACGGTCTTCACGATTTTTTCCGAAGATCTGTCGACCAGCGAATAATCGTAAGATTTTAGTTTAATTCTGATTTTCTGGCTCATATTTTTATTGTTTAATTATTTAATCAGATCAACGCGTCCCTGCATTTCGGTAAGTACCTGCTTCGCGATTGAAGAAGAAACCTGTTCGTAATGTGAGAACTGCATAGAAGACGTTGCACGGCCTGAAGTAATTGTACGCAATGCCGTTACATAACCGAACGTTTCTGCCAAAGGCACTTTCGCTTTCACAATACGTGCACCCGTACGACTTGATTCCATGCCTTCCACCTGTCCGCGACGCTTATTCAGGTCACTGATAACATCACCCATGCTTTCTTCCGGGGTTACCACTTCAATTTTCATGATAGGTTCCATTAAAACAGGACCGGCTTTCACACAAGCATTTTTGAATGCCTGAATAGCACAAATCTCAAACGATAACTGGTCAGAGTCAACCGGGTGGAAAGAACCGTCTTTTAATACGACTTTCAGTTTATCAAGCGCATATCCGGCCAGTACGCCGTTATTCATCGCTTTCTTGAAACCAGCCTGTACGGACGGAATATATTCCTTAGGAACATTACCGCCTTTTACCTCGTCAACAAACTGAAAATGTTCTTCAAATTCGGGATCAGCAGGCCCTACGCTCACAATAATATCAGCGAACTTACCGCGACCTCCGGTTTGTTTCTTATAAACTTCACGTAACTCTACTGTCTGCGTAATTGCTTCTTTGTATGATACCAACGGACGTCCCTGGTTACATTCCACTTTGAATTCGCGACGTAAACGGTCAATAATGATTTCAAGGTGAAGTTCGCCCATACCACGTATAATCGTCTGTCCGGTATCTTCATTCGTTTCAACACGGAAAGTCGGATCTTCTTCCGCCAGTTTGGACAAACCGGTTCCTAATTTATCCATATCTTTCTGAGTCTTTGGCTCTACTGCAATACCAATAACCGGTTCCGGGAATTCCATTGACTCTAATATGATCGGATTGTTTTCGTCACACAAGGTATCTCCCGTACGTATATCCTTAAAACCTACACCCGCACCGATATCACCACAACTGATCTTTTCCATCGGATTCTGTTTATTGGAGTGCATCTGAAATAAACGGGAAATACGTTCTTTCTTTTCGGAACGTGTATTGTACACATAAGAACCGGCATTCATTTCTCCGGAATAAACACGGAAGAAACACAAACGACCTACATACGGGTCTGTTGCGATCTTAAATGCCAACGCTGTCAGAGGTTCCTCAGTGACAGGTTTACGTACGATTATTTTATCAGGATCATCTACATCATGACCTTCGATAGCAGGGGTATCCGACGGACTGGGCAAAAACGAACAAACAGCATCCAACAATGTTTGTACGCCTTTATTTTTAAATGAAGACCCACATATCATCGGATTAATTACCATAGAGATCGTTCCTTTACGGATCGCTACGCGAATTTCATCTTCCGTGATTGTCGATGGATCGTCGAAATATTTCTCCATGATCACGTCATCACATTCAGCAATCGCTTCCAACATTTTATCGCGCCATTCCTGTGCTTCTTCTATCAATTCCGCAGGAATTTCTTCCACACTATATTCTGCGCCCATTGTTTCATCGTGCCAGAAAATAGCTTTCATTTTAATCAGATCGACAACACCTTTGAAGTGTTCTTCCGCACCAATCGGTATCTGAATAGGACAAGGAGCTGCCCCCAATACATCCTTTACCTGTCGAACCACTTCAAAAAAGTTGGCTCCCGAACGGTCCATCTTATTTACATAACCAATGCGGGGAACATTATATTTATCAGCCTGACGCCATACCGTCTCTGATTGCGGCTCCACACCGCCGACTGCGCAAAAAGCGGCTACGGCGCCATCCAGGATTCGCAAAGAACGCTCCACCTCCACTGTAAAGTCAACGTGTCCCGGAGTATCAATCAAATTAATTTTATATTTTTCATTATCATAATTCCAGAACGTAGTAGTTGCGGCGGATGTAATCGTAATACCGCGCTCTTGTTCCTGTTCCATCCAGTCCATAGTAGCGGCTCCGTCATGTACCTCACCGATTTTATGTGTAAGACCCGTATAAAAAAGAATACGTTCGGAAGTTGTTGTTTTACCCGCATCGATATGCGCCATGATACCGATGTTTCTTGTATATTTTAACGTTTCGTCTGCTTTACTCATTTTTTTTATTCGTTAATTATTAAAAACGGAAATAAGCAAAAGCGCGGTTCGCTTCAGCCATACGATGCATATCTTCCTTACGTTTGAACGCACCACCCTGACTATTGAACGCATCCACAATTTCCGCACTCAACTTATCCGACATCGATTTACCACCTCTTTTACGGGCGTATTCGATTAAATTTTTCATTGAAATAGATTCCTTACGATCCGGACGGATCTCTGTAGGAACTTGGAAGGTTGCCCCACCTACACGGCGAGACTTAACCTCTATTTGAGGAGTAATATTCTCAAGCGCTGCTTTCCAGATCTCCAACGCTGATTTTTCTTCATTCGGCAATTTAGCCTTTACATTATCCAAAGCGGAATAAAAAATATCAAACGCGACACTTTTCTTACCATCATACATCAAGTGATTCACAAATCGTGTAACCCTTGTATCTCCGTACATCGGATCCGGAAGGATCTGACGTTTCTTTGGCTTTACCTTTCTCATTTTGTCTCAAAATTTCGTTCTTGTTTTTTGGTTGCTGATTTAACTAGTCTTCAATAATTCCACCGAATCATTTACTCAACCTTCACCTTCTCAAAAATCAAATATCCAAATAACTAAAACAGATTTATAAATTTCTAAAATACTATATAAATTCTCGTTTAATTCGCTGATTATTTCTTAGCTCCCTTAACTCCCGGTTTAGCAGCTCCCGGTTTCGGACGTTTCGCACCGTATTTTGAACGACGTTGCGTACGACTTGCCACACCTGCCGTATCCAGTGTCCCGCGAACAATATGATAACGTACCCCCGGTAAATCTTTCACACGGCCACCACGTACCATTACAATGGAGTGCTCCTGCAGATTATGACCTTCTCCCGGAATATAAGAGTTTACCTCTTTATGGTTTGTCAGACGAACACGGGCAACTTTACGCATTGCAGAGTTCGGTTTCTTCGGCGTTGTCGTATACACGCGCACACAAACACCCCTTCTCTGAGGACAGGCATCCAAGGCCGGAGATTTTCCTTTTACAACCAATCTCTCTCTTCCTTTTCTTACTAATTGTTGAATTGTAGGCATCTTTCTACTATTTTTAATTCTATTTTAAACTCAAATTTCCCACTTTTCGGGGGTGCAAAGATACGCTTTTTTTTTATGCAAACAATTTTTTTCCGCTTTTTTTTGCGAAAAGTTCATTTTCATCTAAAAAAACATAAATCGAAGATAGATAAGCGAAAGCGGGTATGTCATTTTTAAAATCTCTTTACCAGTTCTTCATCCGTAATAATGGTTAATACGGAAAGTCCGTCCGGTGTCATACCGTTCGCTTCGACAGCGAAAAGCGATGCAACAAGCGTTTCCATTTCTTCCGGCGCCATTATTTTTCCGGAAGGAACAGCCGTAGCCTTCGCAAGAGACAATGCCATCTTTTCCGACTTTTTCTCTATCTCGCTAACGCCATTCTCCATAGCTGCCGCCACCACATTTTTCACCAATGCCGCCGGATTCTTTCCCGAAACATCCGCCGGCACCCCATGAATGGCATAACTATTTCCTCCCATATAAGCCAGTTCAAAACCTAAATATTTTATCTCATCAGCTAAGGAAGGAAGTAATGATGATTCCGCCATTGTGAATTCTACCATTTCGGGAAACAGCAGTTTTTGAGAAACGGCATGCCGGTTGTTTATATGACTTACATATTTTTCATACAATATACGGGTATGCGCACGATGCTGGTCAATAATAACAAGTCCGGATTTTAACGGAGTGATAATATAGCGGTTTTTATATTGAAAGCACGGATTTGAGATATCCGTAAACATCCTGTTTCCGGTATCCCCCGACACAATACCGGACGTCACGCTACCGGGATTTAAATCTGTAAACAAGGCTTCTTCGTCCTGTTGTGTTTCCGGATTCGGCGACAAAACCTCAGTACGTTCATTTTCAAACTTTTCGTATAAGGCTTTCCAGTCATCGGCAGGACGATGTATGTTCGCCTCCCGGAAAGGATTATAATTTTTATTCACCTCAATTTCAGGAGGCCGGACATTTATTTTTCCTTCCTGCAATGGATTATAAACCGGAATGTCAATGATTCCCGCCGTCTCAAAATCAATGGAAGGAACGGAATTGGATTTTGCCAAAGCTTCACGAACGGCAGAAAAAACAATCTGCCATATAGGACGTTCATTCTCAAATTTAATTTCCGTCTTTGTCGGATGGATATTTACATCAATTGTAGAAGGATCTATCTCAAAATAAATGAAATAATCCGGCATCTCGCCGACAGGAATCATTTGTTCGTAAGCGTGCATCACAGCCTTATGAAAATAAGAATGACGCATATATCGCCCGTTTACAAAGAAATATTGCAGGCTACCACGCTTTTTTACCGAATCAATACGCCCGGTAAACCCCTTTATATTCACTAATGACGTATCAGCTTCTACCGACAACAGCCGCTGGTTCATATTTTTACCGAAAACATCAACAATACGCTGCCGGAAACCACAAACCGGCAGTTCAAATACTACCGCATCGTTATTACGCAACGTAAAAGATATATCCGGATGAACAAGGGCGATCCTTTCGAATTCAGTCAGGATATGGCGAAATTCCGTTTCATTGGCTTTCAAAAATTTGCGGCGGGCGGGCACATTATAAAAGAGATTTTTAACGGAAAATATACTGCCTTCGCGACATGCTTCCGGCATAACGGAATCCAACAGCGAACCGGCAACAGACAACTTTGTACCTACATCACACCCTTTTGTGCAAGTCTGTAGCTCTACCTGCGCAACCGCTGCGATAGAAGCCAATGCTTCACCGCGAAACCCCATTGTATGAAGAGAAAACAGATCTTCTACGGAAGATATTTTGGAAGTTGCATGGCGTTCAAAAGCCATACGCGCATCTGTTTCCGTCATCCCCTTTCCATCGTCAATAACCTGAATGAGCGTACGGCCGGCGTCTTTTATATTTACGGTAATATTTTTAGCCCCCGCGTCAATGGCATTTTCCATTAATTCTTTCACAACGGAAGCAGGACGCTGGATAACCTCTCCGGCAGCAATCTGGTTCGCAATGTGATCCGGAAGTAGATGAATTATATCGCTCATATCAAATCATCTCAAATAGAGATACCAGAAAATCATTCCTAATATGGCCAATATAAGTATCAGTCGCATATTTTTATAAACGCGGTTCCGGACATCATCCCCTCTGTTTTTACTTTTTTTTAGATGGGTAGTACCCTCTACAAAACTACCCCTTATTGCTTCTTTATATTGTTCATAATCCGTCTCCTCTACCCCCATCTCCATCTTCACCTTATGAATACGTTTCTCTAAAGCCTCTTTCCGCGGATCATAATAAATCGGTTTATGATCATATTGGCGGGGCTTACGCATATTATAAAAATTAAAGATTCCCATCGCATTTACCGATTAAATTCCATTCTGTTTGTTTTATTTTTTGTTCAGTATAGGCCTGATTTTTGAAAAAACAGTATTTTTCAGAAACAGGTATTTGCTTTCTTGCAGGCGCCGGAGCACATAACAATCGCCCTTCTCCCGATTTATATGAAATACATTGTTCAATAATAAAATATTCATTTGGGTCGGAAACGGATTCTTTTAAAAACCCTGTGACGACAGTATCAGTTGCAGGTACCGATTCCAAAGAATCGACCCTGTTGTCTGTTTTTTTCAATGAGATCGTATCCTTTAATAAACGGGCCGTATCGGGGACAAATGATGAGTCGCGCTCCGAAATCGGAGATACGACAACAGACGCCGCCTTTTTTTTATAAAAACGAAAAATATCATCTTTATCCACGGGGCGAAGATCTCCGTACCAGGCAAATTTTTTCAATGTCTTTTGCTCATCCGTTAAATCCGGCAACGGTATGGTTTTTCCGGTAGACTGAGATGATAACTTCAACTTCTCAAGTTTTCCTTTCTCATTCATCCATATAGATAGATACGGACTTTGTGTATAATTAAGCATTTCTATCGTACTATCTTTTTCCAACGGATAATATAAAGATTCCGCATTACCATCTATATCAATACGCTCTACATTCTTACCTTTAAAATAAGCTTTCAGATCATTCCCTCCCAGTTGATTAAAAAAACCGGAATCAGCAAACTGTATAGAAAAAGCAGATGTCGGCACATGCACATAATCAATAGTACTGTCGGCCATATAAATAATAATCGTATCCCCAAACAACTGTTGGTTTTCATTCCACAAAACAGGATTACCATACATATACAGAACCGAATCTTTTGTGTTGAAACGCATCGAATCACAGACTCCCTGAATATCCGACCGGTAAAAACGCACACCCTTGAATGCACGTAGAATACGTGATGTTGAATCAATCGTCGTAAGCATCAACGTATCAGCATGAAGATACAAAGTGTCTCCCTGTGAATACTCAAGAGCGCATGCACTATCGGTAGTAAACGCATATTCGGTTCTTTCTTCATAATATCCGTAATGGCCGGTCAGCGTCATT
>DOZP01000089.1:27658-30891 GCA_003517945.1 Porphyromonadaceae bacterium
TCATACACAAGCGAGTCGCCGGTCAGGATTTTTTCTCCGGACAGCACATGTGAGCGATCAAGCAATAACGATGTATTATTTCCCGTGTCGTACCATCCCTTGGAAGAATGAATAATTCCGCTATCCGACTCAATAATAGAGGGGCCAAGTATAGTTGCGATTTTCGTATCCGTACTGTATTCCAGCGTATCGGAATACAAGATAAAATTAGGATTCGTAAGACGGACGCTATCGTTAAAGACGGCAATTTTTGTCCCGGGTGAATATTGCCCGTAAACAGAAGTCAATTCATTTTCCGCATCAATGATACGGCCGCCGTCGAAATAATAACACAGATCCGTCTGACGGTTATAATCAAGACTGTCCGTGTATAATGTAACTTCGGAACTGTCCTGCTGAATATTCACCATACGTACATTGTGACGCATTTGAGCCAATTCGGAATTTCCGTCATAAAACAGATAATCCCCATATACAAACAATGTATCTCCCTGCTCAAGACGCACAACTCCAAAAGCTTCCAGCGAAAGATCCTGTTCATAAAAATAAGCGCTGTCGCAATACATAAAAGAACTATCATGCCGGAAAACGACATTACCGTTCAGCACCTCACGCTGATCATTTATATTCTTATTAACAGAGCGTACATCGGTATGCTCCAGATATATTCTTGTTTTCTTAACAGTATCTGCAGAAGTTTCTTGTGCATGGCTATATGAGAATACAAAACCCGCCAAGAACAATAAGATCATACATATTCTATAGCATTTCATTCCTTAATCCATCCGGGATATCTGAAATCACATTCCTGCCAACCGTCAGCAATCCGTATAAATGTCGTCTTTTGTTTACTTAAAATCCAGTCATTAAGAAGCTCTTCCCTCTTTTTGTCTTCCACCAGCACCTTTAATGCCTGATAATCATCAGAAACATTGGCCTGATGCGCTTTCACACGTGATTTAAGCCTGACAATAGCAACCACATCTTTCTGGGAATTATTTTTTATATGAAAAGGCTTGGAAATTTCGCCCACTTCCATCTTGTCTACTATAACGCCCATACCCTGAGGCAACTCCTGCATTTCAAACTTACTTGTACCATAATTATTACTTTCCACATCCTGATTAACCATCAATCCCTTATTATTCCGCGTATCTTTATCTGCAGAAAATATCCCTGCCGCTTCTTCAAAAGTCAACTTTTTCGCATTAATATCAACATAAAGCGTATCCAGGCGATCTATTGCTTTAGCAATTTCCTGATCCGACACTTTCGGGCGTAATAGTATATGACGACTGTTTAAACGGTCGCCACGCTTTTCTATCAATTGAATAATATGATATCCGTATTCCGTTTCCACAATATTGGAAATCCGGTTCGGATCATTCAGGTTAAAAGCGGCATTTGCATATTCAGGCGCCATTTCCATTTTAGACATAAAGCCTGTTTCGCCACCCCGCATAGCCGAACCCAGATCTTCCGAATAAAGGGTTGCCAGAGTCGCAAATGTCCTCTCACCCTTATTAATTTGTTCGGTAAATTCTCTTAATCTTGCTTTTATCGCATCAATATCTTCAAGCGGAATACGGGGTTCGAGTGTTATGATTTCCACTTCAACCGTCGAAGGAATCATCGGCAAACTATCCTGAGACAATTGACTGAAATATTTTCGCACATCGGAAGGAGTCAGTTTAACATCACCGACAATTTTTTTCTTCATTTCTTCGACAACCTGCTGGTCGCGCACGACTCTTTTTTGATCTTCCTTTATCTGGGATAATTTTTTCCCCCCCATATATTCCTCGAATTTTTCTCTGGAACCGGTCCTATTTATTGCCATATTCACCCATCGGTCAACATAACGCAGCACAGCCGCTTCATCCGCATATATACTGTCTACCTTTGCCTGACTCAAAAAAAGTTTCTGTACGGCGATCTGTTCCGGAATAAAACAATAGGGATCTCCTTCTATACGGCCTCCCTCTTCCTGCATATAAAGACGTTGGTTTTCAACGTCCGAACGTAAAATCGCTTCATCACCGACCACCCATATTATTTCATCAATAACATTTTTCTGTGCAATCGCCGGTATTGCTATGCAAACGGAAATCATTCCGGCTATCAATCTTTTCTTTATCATTGCATTCTGTTTTATTATTCAGTCATAATTTCAACCGTACCGTTCCTTACCGCATCGCGGTAAAGTTTTTCTCCGAATTCGCGCAGATAATCAATCTTACGCTTATTTACCAACATCGTTTGTATCTGCACCTGTACATAATCAAACGGAGCCTGATTTCCGACCAGCAGTTTATCCGATATATTCAAAAAATAAACATGCGTACTATCCGATACTTCCAAATGATCATTAATCCTTAAAAATTGAGTCGGACTGGATATTCTGTGCGGAATCTTGGCCATTACATCTTCAAAATTTACCCAATGATCATAAAAATAATCGTATATAATCGCATTCTGAATACTGTATTTTTCAATTTTCTCCAATGATTCTACAGATCCGGACACATACCATTTTCTCACATTCTCCAACCCGGGCGCACCGACAGGCACTTTAAGAAATAATCCTTTAATAAGATTCTGACTCAAAATAAACTGTTGTTTATTTCCCTCGTAATATTTCAACTGATCATACTCATTGATATCCGCCGATACCCGATCCCTTATAATATGCTCCTGGTAACGATGACGCATCAAAGAGCGCTTATATTCATTAACCAACTTATCAATTTCCGTCTTGTCACTTCCTACATTCTGATAAGCAGCTTCATCCATCAACACATCTATCGTCCATTTTTTTACAATATTCTCCGCCCTCATCAGACTATCCGCGGAAGATAAATTTTTAGGAATCAATCCTTCCACTTCTTCACGCGTTAAAACCTTATCTTTTACTTTGACCAGGATTTTTCCCGACGATTGTTCAAATCCTGATTTTCCGCAAGCGAAAAAAAGAAGTATACACAGAATCCATGAGAGGCTTTGCTTCATTCGCTGATATTGTATTAATTAAGATACTTCTTAAGACTCTTAAGCACTTTCCTGTTTACCTCCACCGGATATTTTTCTTTCAATTCTTTTACCCATTCGGCCTCAAGTTGCTCCTGTTCTTCGACAGGTCTGCTCCATACGCGTTTGTTACTGATCTCAAATAAAAGGATACCATCGTAATATTCTTTTACCAACATATTATATTCGGGATAATCCCGTTCCAG
>DOZP01000089.1:30939-39194 GCA_003517945.1 Porphyromonadaceae bacterium
TTTCTCGACATATACACAACAAACTCATACTGCGGAAAATCTATCGAATCAAGACGTATTAGAGGTTTTTGCATCTCCATCCCCTCATAATAAAAAGATGTATCGGTCGGAAAATATTTATCGGCAAGGTGTTGTAACTCGGCATAAGCTTCGGGATAAAAAACATAACCATGACGGGCTTTCATTTTTTCATCAAATCCATGAAATAAATCAAAATTTCGCTCCGAACGTTTCATTGATTCATATAACCGACTTTCTATCTCCTCAAATGATGTTTCCGTTTTTTTGCCTAAAAGTTTCAATATGTGAAACCCGAACCGTGTTTTTACAGGCTCGCTTATATCGCCTACATTCTTCAACGCATAGGCCGCCTTCTCAAACGGATCAACCATTTGTCCCAGGCTAAAATAAGGTAACACTCCTCCCTGCCTGCCTGTTATCGTATCATCGGAATATTGTTTCGCCAATTCGGTAAAATCTTCCCCGGCAAGAGCTTTCTGATATACAGAATCAGCATGAGCCTGTACCCGCTCTATTTCTTCATCGGTAAGGTCTGTCGAAGGAAAGGAAGAAAGAATATGCGCAATTTTTACGCTCCCCGGATTCGGCATTTTACGTTCCAGCTTAATCAAATGAAAACCTTGCATAGAACGTATCGGTAATGATAACTCACCCGGCTCCATAGAAAAGATCTTATCTTCCAAAACTTTTAACATTTGCAGCGGATATACATATTCGACATCGGCATATAGTATACCGCCGTCTTTAGATTCTTTTGTGAGAGAATCCCCGACAACTTCAAACGGTTCGCCGTTTTTTATACGGTTATATGCGTTTATAGCCTTTTCATACGCTGCGACCGTATCTTCGGGAATGATCTCTCCTCCCGGAAACAAGAATAAAAGATGTTTAAATCCGGGAATATATTTGGTGCGTTCATATATAACATGCATCGCCGAATCTTCACCGGACTTATCCGAAAGAAAACTTTCCTGCAGTTGCCGCTTATAACTTTCCAGTTCATTTTCAAACTTAGGCGCTTTATTAATCGTTAACGCTTCGGCGTCCGCTACTTTCAACTTATAAATTGTAAATAAATCCACATAATTTTCCACCGACTTCTTATCTGTCAGATCTACGCTGTTGTCTTTTTTCGCAATAAACAGAAATTCAGAAAGCGGAACCTCTTTACCCGATACGGTCATTACGACCGGATCTTTCTTCTCTTTTGCGTTCATGGTAGTCATCACAATTGCCGAAACGCACAACAATACAATTTTTTTCATAAAACTTTTATTTTTATTTATATACCTATCAATTTGCCAGTTCAGATAAAAATTTAATACGAATGAGACGAATCTCCTCTTCCGTATAATCACTGCCCAACTCCTTAATAGCCTCCTCCAAAGAGTCCGTTTCCGATTCTTTGAAGTACTGATAAATATCGTCAATATGATCTTCATCCATCACATCATTGATAAAATAATCAATATTTATCCGGGTTCCGGAGTAAACAATAGTCTCTATTTCATCCAATAATTCATCAAATTCCAACCCTTTACTAATAGCAATATCATCCAACGCCACTTTACGGTCTATGCTCTGCACAATCCAGACCTTCAACTTCGACTTATTAGCTACCGTCCTGACCCTCAAGTCTTCCGGTCGAACAATCTCATTTTCTTCAACATATCTTTTAATGACATCCACGAATTCTTTTCCGTATCGCTTCGCTTTTCCCGCACCAACACCCGGAATATTCTGCAACTCATCTACGGTTACCGGATAGGTCGTAGCCATAGCTTCGAGCGACGGGTCCTGAAAAATTACATATGGAGGAAGTTCCAGTTTTTTAGACATCTTTTTCCTCAGATCTTTCATTATGGCAAATAATTCCGGATCAACCGCACACGAAGCTCCGCTATGTACCGGTACGTCATCATTATCCTCATCTTCATCAAACTCGTGATCCTTCACCACCATAAACGATACCGGATTTTTCATAAAAGACTTACCTTTTTCCGTAATCTTCAGCAATCCGTAATTCTCAATATCTTTTTCAATATATCCGGCAATCAACGCCTGACGGATAACGGCCAGCCATAACTTCTCACCTTCATCCTCCCCACTACCAAAAACTTCCAGTTTATCGTGTTTGTAGGATAAAATATCCGACGTTCCATTCCCGATTAATACATTAACGACATAATCCGTTTTATATTTTTCTTTTAAGACGCTCACTGTTTCAAGTAGAGTCGACAACATTTCTTTAGCCTCCACTAACTTTATGGGTTTTAAACAATTGTCACAATTACTACAATTCTCTTCCGTATACTTCTCTCCAAAATAATGCAATAATACCTTACGGCGGCATACGGCTGTTTCCGCATAGGCGGCCGTTTCAAGCAGCAACTGTTTTCCGATTTCCTGCTCTACGATCGGTTTGCCCTG
Source organism: Porphyromonadaceae bacterium (assembly GCA_003517945.1). Taxonomy (GTDB): domain Bacteria; phylum Bacteroidota; class Bacteroidia; order Bacteroidales; family Tannerellaceae; genus Tannerella. The sequence continues at coordinate 33,391 of DOZP01000089.1, forward strand.
CAGGAATTTTTCAAGTTTCTGCAAATCCTTATACGAATAAAAGGTAAGGCATTGCCCTTCACCGCCATCACGTCCGGCACGACCTGTTTCCTGATAATATCCCTCCAGGCTTTTGGGAATATCATAATGAATAACATAACGCACATCGGGCTTATCAATCCCCATGCCAAACGCAATCGTAGCCACGATCACATCTACCTTTTCCATCAGAAAAGCATCCTGATTAGACGATCGTACCTGTGATTCCATACCGGCATGATAAGCCCGTGCTTTAATTCCATTGGCCTGTAATATTTCCGCGAACTTCTCTACTTCTTTCCGGCTGAGACAGTAGATGATACCGGATTTGCCTTCATTGCTTTTAACAAACTTGATGATATCACGATCAATATTATTTGTCTTAGGCCTTACTTCATAATACAAATTCGAACGATTGAAAGAAGATGTAAAAACCGAAGCATTCATCATGCCCAGATTCTTTTGTATATCATGCTGTACTTTAGGTGTTGCCGTCGCCGTCAGCGCAATCATAGGACGAGCGCCTATCTCATTAATGATAGGACGGATACGACGATATTCCGGACGGAAATCATGTCCCCATTCCGAAATACAATGTGCCTCATCCACAGCATAAAAAGAGATCTTTATCTGACGGAGAAATTCAATATTTTCTTCTTTGGTCAGTGATTCGGGAGCGACATACAATAGTTTTGTCTTCCCGGATAAGATATCAGCTTTTACTTCATCAATAGCCGCTTTGTTTAAAGATGAATTTATAAAATGGGCGATCCCGTCTTCATCACTGAAATTGCGCATAGCGTCAACCTGATTCTTCATCAATGCAATCAAAGGAGAGATCACCAAGGCTGTCCCCGGCATCAATAACGCCGGCAACTGGTAACACAATGATTTTCCGCCGCCGGTAGGCATCAATACAAACGTATCCTTTTCGGCAAGCACATTTTCTATAATTTTCTGTTGATTGCCTTTAAACTTATCAAATCCAAAATGCAATTTCAAAGATTCCGTAATCTTACTTTTACCCATTTTTTTAACAGGTTCCGAATTCTTTGTCGCATCAATTTTCTTCGCACTCTCTTTTTTCCCCGATATATTAGAGTCCGCCTTTTTTATTTTACCGTTTTTCAATTCATGATTTTCTTTTTCCGCCGTTTTTTTTGACACAGACTTGTCTACCGCAGACATATTCTCTACTGTTTTTATAACATCAGTCGTTTCTCCCGCTGCAGTCATTTTTTTTCCCGTACGTTCATTCTTTGCCATATACAGAAAATAATAACTATTATGCTATTTGTAATTTATTCATATCAGCATGTTCAAAATTACCTTTTGCATACTGCAATGTCACATGTAGCTTCTTTTGCGTCCCCGAAGGCATTTCATACATAGCATCCATCATTATGGCTTCCACAATAGAACGCAGTCCCCGCGCTCCCAACTTAAGTTCTATTGATTTATCCACAATGAAATCATAAACATCTTCGTCAAAAGTAAGTTTGATTTTATCCATTTCAAATAACTTGATGTATTGTTTGATAATGGAATTTTTAGGCTCCGTCAGAATCCGTTTCAATGCGTCCCGGTCCAACGGATTCAGATAGGTAAGGATAGGCAGGCGCCCTATTATTTCCGGGATCAAACCAAACGACTTTAAATCCATCGGAGTAATGTATTTTAACATATTATCTCTGTCAATGCCGGAGGTATTACGGTTTGAAGTATATCCCACAACACGCGTATTCAGACGTTGAGCGATCTTTTTCTCTATGCCGTCAAAAGCGCCCCCGCAAATAAACAGAATATTCTTAGTATCAACAGCTATCATCCGTTGTTCCGGATGTTTACGCCCACCTTGCGGAGGTACATTGACAACCGAGCCCTCCAATAATTTCAGCAATCCCTGTTGCACTCCTTCGCCGCTCACATCGCGGGTGATCGACGGATTGTCGCTCTTACGTGCGATTTTATCAATCTCATCAATAAAGACAATACCCCTTTCCGTTGCGGCCACATCATAATCAGCCGCCTGCAATAAGCGGGTCAGGATACTTTCAATATCTTCCCCGACATATCCCGCTTCCGTAAAAACAGTCGCATCGACAATACAAAAAGGAACATGCAGTTTCCGCGCAATGGTACGTGCAAGCAGGGTCTTTCCTGTCCCTGTCGCCCCTACCATAATAATATTTGATTTTTCTATTTCAACATCATCTTTGGTATCTTTCTGCATCAACCGCTTATAGTGATTGTAAACGGCAACGGAAAGATACCGTTTGGCCTCGTCCTGCCCTATTACATATTCATCCAGAAACAATTTTATATCAGCGGGTTTTGGAAAATCTTTTTCGTCAAGACGGAATAAACCGCCCCCTTTACGACGTGTCTCGTCCTGTACAATATCATAGGCCTGCTCCGTACAACTATCACATATAGCGCCGGAAATGCCCGTAATCAGCAAATTAGCCTCCTTACGGGTCTTACCGCAGAAAGAACACTTGTCATCAGCTCTACTCATGACTATTTTACCTTTCTGGATAACACATCGTCAATCATACCATATTCTTTCGCTTCCACAGCCGTCATCCAGTAATCACGATCACTATCCCGTTCCACGTCTGCGTACGGCTTTCCCGAATGGGTAGAAATAATCGTATACAATTCTTCTTTCAACCTGACAATCTGACGAACCGTAATTTCCATATCCGCCGCCTGTCCCTGCATACCTCCCATTGGCTGATGAATCATCACACGTGAATGCTCTAATGCAAAACGTTTCCCCTCAGCGCCGGCTACCAGAATAACAGAAGCCATAGAGGCCGCCATACCGGTACATATTGTCGAAACCTTACTGCTTATGTATTGCATCGTATCATAAATTCCCAATCCTGCATAAACAACACCCCCGGGAGAATTGATATAAATGGAGATATCCTTTCCAGGATCACTTGTATCCAGGTATAAAAGTTGCGCTTGTATCACATTCGCCGTATAATCGTCGATCTGCGTACCTAAAAAAATAATACGATCCATCATCAAACGGGAAAACACATCCATCTGCGCAACATTCAACTGGCGTTCTTCAATAATCGTCGGCGAAATGTAATTGCTTGTAACATTCATATAGCTATCCAGCGCATTTCCATTCATGCCTAAATGCTTCGTTGCATATTTCCTAAAATCATTCATACAATTCATTTATTTTTCTTCTAAAATTTTACCGAATTCTTCGGCCGTCACTTCTTTTTCCGTTATGGTTACCTTGTCTTTTATCCAGGCAGACAGTTTTTCATCTATCACCCGGTCTACAAGGTTATTTGCCGTCTCCTGCTTTTTCAGCATATCTTTCGCGTAATTTTCCAATACATCATCCGGAACGGACAACATGCCGTATTGTGCGAATTGCGCTTGCGCTACACGCTTAGCCAACGCTTGAAGATCTTCCCGTTCTACTTTTATGTCATTATCCTTAACAAGTTTCTCTTTGGCCAGGTGATATGTCAAATCTTCCACCACTTTGGGATAATCGCTATCAACCTGCTCCTTTGTCGTCTTATCATTGGAAATAAGCAGCCAACGTTTCAGGATATCATCCGCAAAAGCAACATCGCCGGCTTTCTTTAGCAACAGGGCGCGAACATCACGTATGAACTTATAATCGCTTTCCGGTGCAAATTGTTCCGCAAGGTAACCTTTTATTTTCTCGCGGAAAGTAGCCTCATCTTTGACAACGTCCGGGCCGAACACACGGTCATAAAGCTCCTGATTAAGTTCGGCAGGCGTATGACGGGTGATTTCCTTTATTTCAAAAGTAAAATCACTTTTCATATCTTTCACTTTATCCTTATCAATCTTAAGAAACGAAGCGATCTCGGCTTCAGCCCCCTTATAAGCCTTATGCGGATTAAATACAATTTTACTATCCGGCTGCGCCCCGATAAATTTCTTCTGTTCCGTTTTGCTTTTCATATACGACGGCATCAACACGGCATCTTCCAAAAGGATCCCTCCGGCTTTTGGCTCTCCATCCTCCAGTTCCGCAATGATTCCTTTCACAAGGTCTTCTTCCTCAACTTTATCAGCTTTGTCGTATGAACCGTAATTCTTACAATAAGAATCCACCTGTTTTTCAATCAACTCATCATCCACCTTAACCTGATAATAGTCTAACTTATCTTTTTTTGTCAATTTAATGTCTATATCAGGCGATACGGCAACATCAAAACAAAATTCAAAACTTTCATCCGTATCAAAATCTATCATTTTTTGCTCGGTTTCATTCGGGATCGGCTCTCCTAAAATTTTAAGATCCTGTTCACGAATATATGAAAACAGTTTTTCCGAAACAAGCTTATTCACCTCTTCCGCCAAAGCATGCTTTCCATAAAGTTTTTTAACAATGCTAAACGGCACCATACCCTTCCTGAAACCCGGCATGTTGACTTTCTGACGCAATTTGTGCAGATTCTTATCTACTAATGCTGCATAATCACTCTTCTCAATCTCCATTTTTATCATACCGCTTACGGCATCGTTGTTTTTAAGAGAAACATTCATTCTGTCTTGTTTATTAATTAATTAATCCTTTACTTTCTAAAAAATAGGATGCAAAAATAATAAAAATATCTTACGGGCTATCTTTATCTTTGAAATTTTTATTCACGAAAATAACCGATAAGATCAAATTCACAATCAACACACCGCCACAACATGCAACATAGAATGCCAACCATTCCTTCTCCTCTCTGTAGATAAAGTAAATAACAACAGTCGCAACCAATATCAACGCAATAATGGTCAGCAATACCCGTATAACTTTCTTCTTCATAACTTTAGCATAACTACTGCGAAGATAATGCTTTTATATTATTTTGTTTGATTTAAGAGAAAAAAATGCGATATTTGCACCACTTTTGGAGATTTTTAACCATACAAAATAATGATAACATATGACTAAAAGCGCATTACAAATTGCAAGGGCAAACTATTCGCCCAAAGTTCCGGTAGCCTTAAAAGGCGACGTAAAAGCAATGGAAGGTAAATACACACAATCCGTAGCCAATCAGGAAGACATCAAAAAATTATTCCCGAATACGTACGGCATGCCGGTCGTAACGTTTGAGAAAAGTAATGAAAAGAGACAAAGCGCGGCCATTAATGCCGGGGTGATCCTCTCCGGAGGGCAGGCGCCGGGAGGACATAACGTGATCGCCGGTATTTTTGATGGCCTGAAAGCAATCAACAAAGATTCACGTCTTTATGGTTTCATTCTGGGCCCCGGAGGATTGATTGATCATAAATATATGGAACTGACTGGCGATATCATTGATGAGTACCGTAATACCGGCGGATTCGACATGATCGGTTCCGGACGCACCAAGTTGGAAACCCACGAACAATTCGACAAAGGCCTTGAAATCCTGAAAGAATTAAACATAAGCGCATTAGTAATCATCGGAGGTGACGATTCAAACACAAATGCCTGTGTCCTGGCCGAATACTACAAAGCCATGGGAGCCGGCGTACAGGTGATCGGATGCCCCAAAACAATAGACGGCGACCTGAAAAACGAACAGATCGAAACTTCTTTCGGGTTTGATACCGCATGTAAAGTATATTCGGAAGTGATCGGAAATATACAGCGCGATTGCAATTCCGCGCGCAAATACTGGCACTTCATCAAACTGATGGGACGTTCCGCTTCGCACATCGCACTCGAATGCGCCTTGCAGACACACCCTAATATTTGTATCATTTCAGAAGAAGTGGAAGCAAAAAATATGTCA
>DOZP01000193.1:0-5368 GCA_003517945.1 Porphyromonadaceae bacterium
TTTTACGAAAAACCATATTGTAAACAAAATGGATGTCAATAAAAGCATGAAACAAAAATCCCATTCTTTTAGATAGGTGACCAGTCTTTTACCAAACCTGGGAGAAAAATCTATTAGCCATAATATGAATACGGAAACCGGATATACCCACTCATATTTTATTGACAATTCGTATTTTTCGGTTCCTTGAGCGTCGTAGAACCATTGATATCGAACGATTAAAGCAAAGAACAGAACAAAGGCTCTTGTGAATAACGATGTCCAATAATTTAATTTCACAAACTTTCTTGCAGTTGAATCGGCAATCGAACTACTGCCACCTGTTTGTGCCATAATCTTATCATATAGTTTTTGATAGTTCGCTTTAAATCCTGTCGGATATGGCTGGCCGGTATGACCTCCAAGCATCCATGAAAAACAAAATAAAAACATAGAAAATAAATCCAAACCGGTAATAACTAAAATTGAAACAAATAAAAAAGTACTCATAATGTTCTTGTTTTAAGGGTTAATAAAATTTAATACGTAAACTTTTCCGAGTGAATTGCCAACAACAATCCGATCATCATTCAAAAATTTCATCGTCTTAATTTCCACTTCATCTTTAAATTCGGCGCTTTTCTGATCTTTTAAATTGCTATAAATCAAGTCACCGTCCTGAATATAGCAAAACTGTTTTCCATCGTCCGAAAATGCTACGGGTAACGTCTTTTCCATGGCTTTCAGAAAGGCGTTGACGACTTCTTGCATAGGAATGTTTTTTTGCGTTGAAATCGTATTGAGTTGATGAATCCATTCTTTTTGCTTATCAAAATAAAATTCGCGAAATTGTTGAAAATTATTCATTTCTGATATGTTAATGTTTTTTGCAATGAAAAAAGACCTTTTTGCTTTTCCTTCACTAAGTAATGACATCATATTGTAAAAACCGGTTAGTGCTGTCGGAATACGTTTGTTCTTGACCTTGCTGAGATCCCAGATCGCGATACGTCCGTCATGGAGGATTAATACGGCAACATGACCCTCATCCGAAAGAGCTGCTCCTGAGATGGGGGGTGTATTTTCTTTACTACATGTAATGATGGTATGAGCCTCATAGCCATCCTTAGGCCCTTCGACGGTCAGTTTTAAAAGTATTGATTTGCTCTTTGTACTCCAAAGAATGACACCTCCGCCTTTGTCTACGGAAAGAAGTAGGTTTCTATCTTTATTGGCTGATATCGCTTTGATGTTTTTCTCATGCCAGTCTATCGGTGTTTCTATCAGGTTCGTAAGATTTCCAAAACGAATAAATGAGGAGTCCTCACTATATCCAATCAGCCATTTTTCGTCATCATTGATAATGTAATCCTTTAATTGATTCGTATTTTGATTGATTTTTTTGATTTCATTTATATTTTTCGTGCTGATTGTGACCACAGAACCTCCTGCACAAAGAACTTTTTCTCCCCCTTTATACAAGTAAATGGAGGATACCGGGCCATTGATGATTTTACAATAATCCCATGAATTTTCACGAGACAGGTCCCATATATTTACCATATTATCCGAGGAACAACTAACCAGATATTTTTCACGTATGGAGTCGTGAATAGTCCTAATATACGTAGAATGTCCTTTCAGGGATATCGAAATGACGCCGGATTCATAATTAATGATATCAAGTTGCCCGTTACATCTTGCTGCGATAATATTCTTCATATCCTTAACAACAAAGAACGTGGAGTAACCTTCCGTGCATTTGATTTTCCGGACAATAACCGTGTGCGTTATATCCCAAAGGCTGATAACCGCAGTGGCGTCAAGAACAAGCACTTGAGTTTCATTAATAAATGCAAGTTTTATAACATCCAAATGTTGATTATACTTGTTTTGTTTTAATTTCGTAACCGGCATATTTTCCCCGGTCTTGTAGACATAGACATCTAAGTCCGGAGAGGCCTTGTTTACAGCCTTCGTTATTTCATAGGAAATACTATTCAAAGTGTGACATATCGCTGTATATCCACCATTCGGAGAAATAGCGATAAGGTTTACTCCTTCTTTCGGGCCGGAAAACCTGATATAAGATGTTTCTTTCTCGTGTATCAAATACGAGATTAGCCTGTCAGCCGTATGAATTAAAAGCATACTGCCGTTCACAGCCATTTCCATATTTTTAGTATCGTTACAGTGCACGGTGTCAATTAAATGACCGGTTGAAACATCAAATGCTAATACGGTGTACCGGTTATCAATATACAGCATCTTTTCATCATTTGACAGGATCGCTTTCCCCATATTTGAAATCATCCGCTCGCCCATGAGTTTCACTTTGGAAATGAGAATTCCTGTTTCCATGCTGTATGTATCCAGTATGTTATCCCTGCATAATGCCATAAGATTGCTACCTTGATTTGTTAAGAATATTTTATGGGCATTACAATGGATGCGTTTTTTTGAGCTACCGGTTTCTACATCGCGAATTTCTATTTCATTATTGTCTTTGTCTTTCAATAATAGGGCAATGCTTTTTCCTTTTTTACATAGAAGTACTGATTGTATTTTATTGTATCCTTTAAATGAACGGATTAAATTATTGTCGGGATATTTAAATGTATCTTTCGTTTCCGCCATAAACCATGGAATGGGAGGATCCGATTTCATGGTTTTACATAAGATGCTAGTTAGAAAATAGGCATTATTATTTAATCTCCCAAAAAGATGAGAGAAGATTTGTGTTTTATCCTTTTCCAATATAAAAGTACTCATCTTCAAAGCGTCATGCATTTTTCTGATGAGGAAAATATCCTTACTTTGATCCATGTCTTGAACTTGTTGATACATTGCCAGATCGTTTAACAAAGAATAAATATCAAATGCTTGAATACGCGCGTAGAGAAAGTGGCAATCTGTCATGAGTGCAATATATTCATTCTTTAGATCTCCGTTTATGTATTGCCAGGCCTGTTCCATCAGTTTGTGTTTATCACTGAGTGGTTTTAATTCAAAGTATGCAGCTAAGGAACGATGCCATTCGGCGCTTGTTCGTGCATCGTGGTGACTTGTTGTATAGCGAACTGTTGCAGCTATTTTGAAACTGTCAAAGAAGAAATCAATCCTGCCGTCGCGTTTAGCGAAATAGGGGCGTAATTGCCTCAATATTAAATAAATTGTGTCGTTTGCGTCATTCTCATTATCCGTTAGTCCTTCCTTGATAAGTAAGCCTGATAATTCTTGGGTGGTCAGCCCGTAGCGACTGTGTGCCAGCCATCCTAAAATGTAAGGGAGTGATATGGCGGGAGATATTTTTGAATAGGCGGGGTCTGATTCTATACGCAACAACATGGCTTCAAAAGCTTGTTCAGGTGTGTTACCGAAATTTTCATGTATCATTGCTGTTAAATCGTGATGCACTCCAAAAACGCGTAATTCGGATAGTACTACTTTCAGGAATAGCGGGTTATTCGATCCTTCAGAATTAATCAAACATTCTATACGTGCGTTGTCTAATTCTTTGAAATAGCGATTGAGATATGCCGTTATGAGTTTTTTTCGATCATTTGTATTATTGAAAGGCTGTATGCCCTGTAATATCATCGAATGAGTTTTTACTTGTTGGTGATAGAATATATCCGCTTGTTTATCACCACGTTTGAAGCTAACTATTAATTTGACGTTTTTTGGCAAAGTTGTGGGTATCCAGGACAAATTTTCCATTCCGGTTTCAAGCTGATTCAGCGCATCAATGATTAGGATGATTTTGCCTTCTTTTCCAGCTTTATCAAGTATATCCGGCAGTTGATTTAGCATCTCTTCTGTTTCTGTAGGAATGTCACTTATCATTTTTCCGCTCTCTTTCAGTTCATTCAGCAAAGACCGGATCAGCTGTTCGACATTTACGGAATTATCACTACCGCCAATAAACCTGTAATGGAGAACTTCGTTGTCTTTTGGTCTGTATGTACTGATAAAATGTGCAAGCAAAGAGGTTTTTCCCATACCCGCAAAAGCTGTAAGGGCAAAAGGACGGGAGTCATTTCCGGAAAGATATTTATTGATTAAGTCGAAATCTCCCTGTCGTTCGATAAATCCTTCTCCGGCAATCTGCAAAAATTGAGCTTGTTGGTCAATATCTCTCTGCAGCGGTGTATCTGTTTCATGAGCGCGTTCGCCGAATCGAGCTATGATTGCTTGCTTCATATCTTCGATTATAACGTCAGCAAGTTCTGTTCTATCTACTTTGAAGTCGGACAATCGCCCCTGAGTCAGACGTTTGTTGTATTCTTTTGCTTTTTGCAATTCAGCGGGATCAATGATCTCACCGTTTTGGCAAACTTCTACCCCTGCACTTCTCCATGCCTTAGCCCATTTTGTGTACGCAGTGTTCCAGGTTTCGCTATCAGCGGATGCTGTGGATGGGCAATATAACGGTAATGATATTTCAGGCGTATTTTGGCGTTTATTCCATTTTGCCGTGTATTTATATACCGGACGGCCTGTCGAAGGAATTATTTCTTGCCGCCATTTGGCCAGTTGTTTGTCGGCATCGTTCGCATCTTGCTCCGTACGGTTTGTATAAACGTCGAGTAACCGTTCGTTTTGAATGGATTCCAGATAATCGGGTTCACGCAGGTAAAAAAAAGCATATTCAGAGGACTGAACATGATGAAGCGGATCAATCAGTGCATGCAGGATCTCCATTTCTGTTACGGATGTGTTTCCCACATATTTTTCGACTAACTTGGGAAAGACCTCATAGGTATTTGGGTTAATGTCGTCTTTTTCAGGAATCCATCCGCGACGTTGTCCGAGAAAACAGAGAAAAAATGGACGGCAAGCGTCAATGCGATCTAAACAAACCTGCACAACACGTTTATTTTGTGTAGCATCAGCTTCTGATACTCCCCAACGCAAATCAATATCGATTAATCGTAACTTACGCTCCTCGCACCATACTGATAATTGCGGAAAGACCCTTTTTACAAGGTAATCTCGTTCTGCGTGCATGTCATTGAATGTGCTGCTGATGAAAATATGTACGTTTTCCCACTGCATAACCGTCTTATTTTATGTGTAATTTTTTGATTGCGTTTTCATCCTTGAAAATAATTTCACTGCAAAATTAATTAATCTAAGTGTGTTCGTTATGTCCCATAAGTAGGGTATTATTTATAATTAAAACTAACTAGTTGAAATTGTGAAACATGAATATATTTAATGATAGATCTACTTATATCGTCTTGTATACTCTCAACCCGATACTTTGCATCATCGGAATGATATTTTCCGCAATGTCTATATCTTTTTGTTTTTCGGCTTTGGGGAGTTTGTCCCAATCTACCAAAAGCGGATGTGTTTTCTTATCGGCATCTTTTTTCTTTCCATA
>DOZP01000193.1:5400-9919 GCA_003517945.1 Porphyromonadaceae bacterium
CTCGCTGAATTTTTCTACCGATAGGAAAGGCGTGTCGCCTGAATCAAAATCGCAATCGACCTCTTTCAGGAATTTACCAAAACAGCGTGCCTGGTCACGGTTGCTGTTTCTGATGTCTTCGGGCAGTTCCGTCCAGGGCTTGTTGTTGTCGGAAGTCGGATTTTTTTTGCAAAAATCTTCGTGTATGGCAATTGCCAACTTTTCCGTATAACTATTCAGGATTACTTCGCGCAAAACCAAACGGATAAAGGCGTCGGCATCGACATGTAGCGACAGTTGCGAATAGAATGGCAGCGAAACCGGTTCCCATACATTGCCTTCGATACGGCTCATGTCCAGGATCGCTTCCATAGAGCGTGCGCCGTGTTTGTATTTGGGTACAAGCAACATGGCCCAGAGGACATTTTGGTTCAGAGGAGCGTTTCCACCCTTTTTCATATTCAGTTTGCGTTCGCAAAGACTGCGCAGGAGCAGGGCGCGTCTTAAAATATAGTTTTTATCGTTTGCGTTGGTTTGATTCGGGCCTAACACATTGATTGTCCCTCGTAAGCGGCTGACAAAGTCAGGGCCTTTAATATCTTTGAATTTCTTTTGTTCTTCAGGGTTCTCCGATGACATCGGTTGTGAAAAGTCTTCGAAACTTGAGGATGTGCCGCCTGCAAAAACCAGAATGCATTTTCCCAGCGGATGTTCACCGCTTTCGTCTTTGAATTTACCATCTTGCATCGGCATCAGGAAATTCTTTACCCAACCGAGTTGAACGCCATTCCGGTCGGAATCAAATTCGTCAAAAAAGACTAAGGGTAATTTTCCTTCCAGCGTTACATCGCGTACTTTCTGAAAGGCGATTCCGATATCCGTATTGTCTACAAACTGCGATACATTGAATTCTAATTTTTCGACTTTGCCCGGTAATATGTTTTTCGCAATTTGGGTAACGCCAAACGATTTTCCACTTCCGGGAGCGCCGAATACGGCTATGGAAAGAGGGCGTATGCTATCCGAACCGACATAATTCTCAATCAGATTGCAAATGTTCCGGAACGCTTCTATTTCCCAACGGTCGATGGTCGTTAGTCCTCCAAATGAGAGCAGCGGCAGGCCTTCTATGACTTTAGCCCCTTTCAGCACATATTCGCATGCCATGTCGAAGATACGTTTATTGCTTGCGCTATTGGAAATACGCCAGAAATCGGGGTCGACAACACTTTGTTCCGGATCAAAAGGTATTTCAAACGGCATTTCGTTTATCGTCGTTTCAATTTTGGGCATCTCCAGTATTCCTTCACGGAGTTTTTCTATCGGATAACCGTCGGTTAACAGGTTTTCGGCCGCTTTCAGAACTGGTAATATATGCAAAGGCATTTTTCCGCTAATTACTTCCGGAAATTGTAACGCCAACGCGACTGTCATCAGAGCGAAACTGTCATTGGTTGAACCGTTGATTTTTCCGCGCAGGAAACCTTCGCCATTACCATGTGCAAGAACTAAAGAGGCTTTGGGTTTGTCATTCTCCCGTCTGATATAAACGGCGCCGTCTTCAGCAAATGTAATCAATATATGAGGCACTTTACAGAGGTAAGACAATGCAGGATTATGTTGTAGCTGCCAGAGTAGCTCGGTAACACTGCGTTCCCAGGAAATCCGGGCGCTGATCATGGCGCCGCTTTTACGCAAGACATTTGCGTCAATCATCAGAAAACAACGTTCCGCTATCTGTCCGATGATCTCCTTTTCCGGCAGGTTTTTATCCGACGCCCATAGAACCGGAATATTTCCGGGAGGGGTGGTTATCATGCCTAATCCTTTGTCGGATACGATGGCGTATTTTGCATCGCAGGGAGGCGGTGTCGTATTTCCTTCCGTGAATCCCAGGTAACGATTGACTGCGTAGTAGCTTTTCCGGGTTTGTTTGTCTTCAAATTGTTTCAGTTCAAAACGTTCACAGCGAAAGGTCTTGTCCAAAGGTTCGTATTGGGTTAATTTTCCGGCGCTTAAGAGTTGTTGAATAAGCGCCACGCCTCCGGGGAGTGTAAATTCATTAAACTTCCCATTTTTATCCGTATATAAAAAACGTTTATTGAAAGCATGTCCCCAACATCCGAAAGTCATTTTTTTCATGTTTATTTCTCCTTATTGTATAATTATTTATATGTTATTTGGTATCCTTTGCCGAGCAGAAAGCGAATGGTTTCAAATGCCGTATTCCGGTCATATTCTTTTTCGTTTTCAGGCAAATCTTCGTAGGGAATAAGGCAAGGGTGTTCCTTTCGTTTGTCGTTACGCTCTTCGCCGTATTTCCAGCCTTCCGCTATGCGTTGTTGCGCCCAGGTTTCGTGTATCTGTTTTCCCAACTGTTCCGCAATATTCATTAAGCTATCAGGTAATACGATCTGACTTGTATCTATGGGCTGGGGGATGTATGGTGTGTCCATTTTTTAACTATTTATCATGTTTGTCATTAAGTCTATTGCCGCAAAATCTTTTTCTTTTTCTTTTTCTGTTAAAGTCTCCCATGGAACCAGGTTATTCTGTATTTTAAAATCATCGTTTCGTTTGTCCCCGTGATGCCACCCGTTGCTGTATTTCTCAAGCATCCAGCGGCGATGTTCCATCATTGCCAAAGTCTCCCTGTCTTCACCGGAAAAAATGACCGGAGGGTTTCGTTTTGCCGTACCGAGTTTTTGTCCGGTGGCGATAAATGTCCGCAAATAATTATCTGCTATCTGATTGCAGTTAGTCTGCTTCAAATGTCCCGAAATTGTGTTGTATTCGTCATTTTTTGTGTAGTTTCCCAGTTCGTCTTTTTCTCGCCAATGATTGTGCGTTATTTCCGCAAGCCGTTCGATTTCAGGGTCTGATTTAACGAGATATCGGATGGTTTCTTCCAATGTGTCTATTAAAAAGATATTCCTGTCTTTTAAAGTTAAAATTTTACCCCCCTCTTCATTAAATATTTCAATCCAATTTTCCGGTTCCCCCGAAATGATCAATATATTCGGTAAATTATCAGCGATGAGACAACGAATGGAGAGAGCCGTTTTGGCTGCTTCGACCTGATTGTCGAGACAGATAAAGATGGATGTGAACCGGTTCTTTTTACATAATTCATTCCGGTTATCCATATATTCTATTTTCGCAAATTCCGTCAGGTAAGGATATTTCTTTTTAAACAAACAGATTTTTTCCGGATCTTCTTCCGCGATCGTAAACCGGAAAACCTCCCGTTTCATAGTCAGGCAATGCGCCAGGTTAAGAAATACCGCTTCGGCTTTTTCCGTCAGTCCGACAATCAGGAAGCTGGGAGTAACATTCCGGTTTTCAGGCAAAATTTTATCTATGTTCGTACTTAAACCGTATTTAATGCCTATTTCGTTGATATTAAAGAGAACCGGATCAAGAATTTCTGTCCTGTATTTGAATAAAGCAGATTCGTCCAACAGTATTTTCAGTTCGCGGTCTTTTATTAAAGTGTAACACTTCAGTGTGTAAGCATAGTGTCCTTTTTTCAGCAAAGCAGATATAGAGCGTGTAATTTCCACATTTTTTTTGTCATTATCCGTTATAACATATACCTGGTTTGCTGTTTTGATTCTGGCTTTCCGTAAAAAAACTTCATCGGACAAATCTCCGCACAAGAAAAATTTTACTCCTTTTATTTTTAAGGTTTCCGCGTATTTGTTGTATTCTTCTGCAAGTACAATGATCTTTTTATCCTTGTACTCACTGACCAGAAGCAATGTTGTTTCGTTCAATCCGCAAATAACGATGTGTTTTCTGAACGAAAAACGGATCCGGATATCGGATAAGAAGTTGGGTGCTATGATGGTAATAATAATTTTCAGGCTAAGCCAGAGAAATGCAAAAAAGAGAAGCCACTGGGCAGCCCTCAAACCGGAAGGGATATCTTTCGAGTGATATTTTCGTTCGAACAATCGAAATGTCTCATACAAAGAATCAACCAACTTATGTTTTGTTTCGTTGGCTTCAATAAATCCTACTATTCCGGAGATGAAACCCGAAATCAGGAGACAAACAAATATGGTTTCCCACCAATGTTTTCTGAGGTATTTCATATTAACAATATAATGCACAAATATAGTCAAAATTAGAGATAAACGATGTTTATATGTTTGTTATTTTTTTTGCATTGTGAAAGGCCCATATGATTTATTAAAAATCCGTATCGGGACGAAATGTTACACTTAAAAAGAAAATAAGTGCACTATTCTGTTGATATGTCATTCTATTTTTGAGGTGTATAAATTATCAGCCATAAAGCGGGCCTGATCAATGTATTGCCGGAGGCGATGTATCATTATCATATGGAGAATTGGAAAGTAATAGCGGAACGCGATTATATCTGGGGTTCGTTCCTGTGGAATATGTTTGATTTCGGAGCGGCTCACCGTATGGAAGGCGATCGTCCGGGAATTAATGACAAGGGACTCGTGACATTCGACCGTAAAGTGAAGAAGGATGCGTTTTATTTTTATAAAGCAAACCGGAATAAGGATGA
>DOZP01000193.1:9944-16505 GCA_003517945.1 Porphyromonadaceae bacterium
TGTTTTCAACTATGCCCGAAGTGGAGTTATTTGTAAATGGGAAAAGCCTTGGGCAACGAAAACCTGATCGTTATACTGTTTTTTTATGGGAGGATCTAAATCTTAAAAAAGGTAATAATGTAATGCATGTCCGTGCGACGGAAAAGGACATCGTAAAAATGGATCAGATTATGTGGTACGTCTACAGATAATGCGTTAAAAAAGCATTTCCGGACAAATGGTGTATAAAAAAAGGAAGAAAAGTGCACTTCTTTATTTGTATTGAGGTCTACTTTTGCGCTTATTTATTGTATTAAATTTATCAAATGTTAAACACAAAGTATTAAATTAAATTGACCGATTTATGAAAAAAAACATTGTTTTTTACAAAAAAATGCTGATCGCTCTTTCGTTGATGTTTTTTAGTTCATTTATGATAATGGGCTATGCTACGAATGTGACCGGTTCAGAGCGTATTACAGCGCCTGCACAATCAGGAAAAACAATCACCTGTTTGATTCAGGATGATCTTGGGCCTGTGACGGGTGCAAATGTTTCAATTAAAGGAACAACTATTGGTGACATATCCGATATGGACGGCAAAGTCGTATTACAGCATGTACCCTCCGGTTCTGTTATTGTGGTATCTTTTATTGGGTATGTGACAAAGGAAATTTCAGTAGGAGATAGTGACTTTTTTGAAGTTATGTTGGCAGAAAATACGCAGAGCTTAGAAGAAATAGTCGTTGTAGGTTATGGTATGCAGAAAAAAGTAAACCTGACCGGATCTGTTTCTTCTGTTAATTTTGAAGAACAGGCGATGTCACGTCCTATTACCAATGTATCAAGTGCATTGTCCGGTTTGAGTGCGGGCGTACAGGTTATGCAGACTTCCGGCCGGCCTGGTGAGGATGGCGCCTCGATTCGAATACGTGGTGTCGGGACATTGAATAACTCCGACCCGCTTGTACTTATTGATGGTATGGAAGGTGTGATGGATGCTGTTGCTCCACAGGATATAGAAAGTATTTCAATATTAAAAGATGCGGCTGCTTCGGCTATTTATGGATCAAGAGCTGCTAATGGCGTTATTTTGATAACAACTAAAAAAGGTAAATCCGGGCAGTTAAATGTTAACTACAGTGGACGTTTATCTTTTGCCGAACCGACCAATCTGATTGATCAGGTTACGAATTATGCCGATTATATGGAATGGGCAAATGAAGCGTTTAATAATATCGGACAGGATAACCATTTTGCACGGTCAACAATAGATCTTTGGAGAGAAAAGTCGAAGAATCCGAATACATTAAATGAACACGGAGTGCCGAATTATGTTGCATATCCCAATACGGATTGGCAGCAAGTTCTGTTTGGTAACGGTATGGTACATGATCATAACCTCTCTGTCGGAGGAGGATCGGATAAAATAAGATTTAACCTGTCCGCAAGCTATCTGGATAATCAGGGGATTGTTGATAATACCGGAATCAAACGCTATTCACTGCGTGCAAATATTGATGCAAAAGTAACGAATTGGCTTACCGTCGGAACCAATACATCGGCTTTACAGATAGATAAAGATCAGGGAGAGTTTGGTAATGCAAATAATTACTTACGCCAGACGACTCCGGGCATATATCCGGAATGGAACGGAGAGTATGGTTATCCGGAAGCTCCCGAAGAAAGCGCTACAGCCAATAATATATCTATGATACTTAATAGTGTAGATGGTAGCAGGAGGGAATCACGATTCAATACGACATTATACAGTCATATTGATTTTATGAAGGGGCTTCGATGGACGTTTAATTTTAATTATAAGCGTAGGATTGATGAGCAGAGGTCATGGGATGTCAGTTATGACAGAGTGCGCTTCAGTGATGGCGCTATCATCACTCCGGCATCTAATCCTTCTCAATTAAGTACTTATTTTTATAATTATGGCGATCATTCATATACAATTGAAAATCTTTTGAATTATACTATAACAATAGCAGAAGATCACGATATTGCAGCATTAGCCGGTTATCAGGAAATATATTTTTATGAGTACTATAATGAAGCGATCAAAAAGGGATTGATTGACCAGAGTATTACGACTCCCGGTTCAGCCACGGATATGGTCGCTATCGGAGGAAGCGCTACTGACCGGGCCAGTCGTTCATTTTTCGGGCGTATTAATTATGCATATAAATCCCGCTATCTTTTTGAGGCAAATATTCGCAGAGATGGTCATTCACGTTACCATAAGGATCATCGTTGGGGAACATTTCCTTCTTTTTCAGCGGCATGGCGTATTACTGAAGAAGGTTTTATGGAAAATACCCGTGCATGGCTGGATAATCTGAAACTTCGTGCTTCTTATGGCGAACTGGGAAATAATGGCGGTACCAGTGTTGGTGATTATGAATACCAGTCAACTTACGGTATCACGCGCTATCCAATCGGAAATCTGTTGAATGCCGGATTATCATCTACATCTATAGCAAACTCTCTTTTGTCATGGGAATCCAGTAAGACGACAAATATCGGAATAGACATCTCTATGTTAAAAAGCCGGTTAACATTTCAGGCTGATGCTTTTATACGCGAAACTTCCGGTATACTGTATCAACCTGCTATTTATCTCACAGCCGGTACTAAAACAGCCCCGAGATTAAATATTGCGGAGATGAGTAACCGGGGTGTTGAATTTACACTTGGCTGGCAAGATAATATTAACGGTTTTCATTATTCCGTTAGTACAAACTTTACGGCTATAAAAAATAGGGTAGATAAATATAATGGAGAGCTTAAAGAAGGTTGGATTACAGATGCGAATGGGAATAAAATATGGCGGACGAATATCGGAGACGTATCTTCCGGGGGGAATGCGCCTATTGTAGAAGGTAAGATAAAAGAAGAGTTCTATATGAAGAGCGTATATAAAGGGTCTGGAAGAGGTTTTGCTGCCGACGGCGTCAATGGTGGTCCCAAGGATGGTATGATCCGTACGGAGCAGGATATGGAATGGGTAAAATCCATGATTGCAGAAGGACATACGTTTATGCCGAATAGAGAAGTTGCTTTAAATAAGATATGGTATGGCGATTACATTTATGCTGATGCAAATGGAGACGGTATATATGGAAGTTCTTATGACAATGAATTTCAAGGAGTTTCTAAAGATCCGAAATATAATTACGGATTTCAGTTTGCCGCCTCATATAAAGGTTTTGATGTGTCAATGAACTGGGCCGGAGCCGGGGGCTTTAAACGTTACTGGGGGGCGACAACGGGATATAATTCTCCGACTGTGCGTGTCGGACTGGGTCTTCCTAAAGATATTGCTTACGATCATTATTTCTTTAATCCGGATGATCCGGGTAACTCAAGTACAAATATAAACGCAACGTATGGGCGTTTGGTTGCTGCAGAAAGCGGATATCAAAATACGGAAACAAGTACGCTTTATTTATATAAAGGTGATTATCTGAAACTCAAAAATCTGACGTTTGGATATACATTGCCTGAAAATATAACCAATAAATTGTTTACACAGAATATCCGTGTTTATGTATCGGGGGAAAACCTGCTTAATTTCAATTCATTCCCCGGGCAAGATCCTGAATTGGATGATCCTGCTGCTTATACGTCACTCAGACAATATGCATTTGGTTTGAATATAACATTTTAAAGAATAAAGATATGAAACTATTGAATAAAATAATTTTATCGGGAGTTGTTTCCTTCATGATTTTATTTACCGGATGTCGTGAGAACCTGATGGATCTGGCGCCTTACAATTCGGTTAGTTCCGGTAATATGTGGACGACGGAAAATCTGGCGGATCAGGGAGTGATCGGGATTTATAATGTATTGCGATTTAGTTCCGTGGCAGGTAGTCTGTATATGTATGAATCGTATGGAGTCTCAACAGATGAGCGCGATCAGTCAACATTAACAAAAGGCACAATTACCGCAACAAGCGGTTTGTTCAGTGATTACTGGAAAGGTCATTACGAAGGTATTCACCGGGCGAACGATGCAATAGCCAATCTACATAAAGCGCCTATGACCGAATCGAAGATAAATCGTCTCGTAGCCGAAGCTAAATATTTCAGAGCTTTCTTTTACTACAGACTGAATATGGTATATAAAGGGGTTCCCTTGTATCTGGAACCTACCGAGTTGGAGGAATTTACAAAAGGACAGGAGTCTGAAGCGACGATCTGGAATGCGGTTATAACCGACTTGACGGACTGTATCAATGAGCCGAATTTACCGGACAGATATAATAAAGGGGATGGTGATTATGGCCGTGTAACGAAATCGGCGGCTTATGCCCTTAGGGGAAAAGTGTATATGTGGATAAAGGAGTGGGCAAAAGCGGAAGCTGACTTTGCAAAAGTAGGGGAAATGGGACATAAATTATTTGATGGCGGTTATAAGCAGTTGTTCAAGGAGGCGAACGAACAATGTGAAGAGATGATTTTTTCTTTACAGTGTATTGGTGAGGCGGGTTATGGGAATGAATTTAGCTTTCGTTACGGAAGTCGTGTGGCTTATGGTCAGGGCTGGAATACATATCTTGTAAACGCTGATTTTGTGGAATCTTTTGAATGTGCCGACGGATCTGCGTTTGACTGGAATGATTATATACCGGGATATAATGAAATGGATCCGAAAGAAAGATCCGTTTATTTTCTGAGAGATAATATGACGGATGAGGAGAAAACTAAAATGGTAAATGATCAGGGAGCCGATCTGTCTAAGTATCTTTCCGAAGGTAATGAGGCGCGTATTATGAAAGCATACGAAAACCGTGATCCTCGTTTGGCAGCGGCTGTTATTACTCCGTATTCTACCTATTTCGGCGCTGCGGGAGCCGACTCCTATACGTATACTTTACGTTGGCCGTACCGCGGTTTTGATGCAAGCGAGCCGTATGATTTGAGAACCGATACCAATAACCGTTTCTATTATTTATTTCGTAAATTTGTGGCGGAAGGCGCTACGGAAATACCTAATCGTCAATACTCACCGATAGATATACCTCTTATCCGTTACGCCGATGTTCTTTTATCAAGGGCGGAAGCCATGAACGAACAGGGATTTGGCGAGTCAGTTATTGATTTGGTTAATCAGGTAAGAGCAAGAGCCGGGGTTGCATTGTTGCAGACAACAGATGCAAGTCTTCCTACTTATGTAAGTAATCAGGCTGATATGCGTGAACGTATCCGTAATGAACGCCGTTGGGAATTTTGCGGAGAAGGTGTGAATTTTTTCGATGAAATGCGTTGGCAAACATTACATGAAACAAAATATATCAATGGATCCGGTTTAAAGCAGATATGGGGACAGCCGCAGTTTACAAATACCTGGGGCGGGCAACATTACTATCATTGGCCGGTTCCAACGGTAGAACAACAGATGAATTCTAATCTTGTTCAGGTGGATGGTTGGATAAACTGATTTTTCCTGTACTCCGCGGGTGATACATTGAATTGTTTTTTGAAGCAGCGGCTGAAATAACGGGGAGAGCCAAACCCTAATGTATCGGATATTTCGGAAATGTTTAAATCAGGGTTATTCTTTAATAAATCCGCCGCATTTTTTAGTTTGCGCTGTATGACGTAGTCGTTGGGTGTCATTCCCGTTAATGCTTCAAATTTGGAGTAGAGAGAGCTGCGACTGATATTTAGTTCTTTGGCAAGGATGTTTATGTTGAAAGCCGGATTATCGAAATTTTCTTCGATGATCCGGTTTATTGTATCCAGAAACTTCTGGTCGATCGGGTTGTTGGAGATGGATTGTGCGTCGAAATCAATGTTGTGGCTGAATTTGTTTTTTATGATCAGCCGGTTTCTTATCAGATTATTACAACGGGTAATCAGCGCTTTTTCGTTGAACGGTTTACTGATATAGTCATCGGCTCCGTGCTGAAGTCCGTATATATTGTGTTCTGTCGAAGAGAGTGCGGTAAGCAGGATCACAGGGATATGGCATGTCTCAAAATCATTTTTTATCATCATGCACATTTCCGTTCCGGATATGTTCGGCATGATGATGTCGCTTATGACCAGGTCCGGTTTGTACCGGCGTGTTAAATCCAGTCCTTCTGCACCATCGTGTGCGGGAAGTACGTTGTATATAGGGTTTAATATATCCTGTAATATCTGCAATAATTCTTTGTTATCTTCCACGATTAAAATCGTACTTTTTTCTTCGGTTCCGGTCGGTTCGCTGCTTGTTTCAGCCGGAGTCTGCGGGAATGTGTCTATTTCCGTTATCATTACATTTTTAAATATCTGTCCGTTTTTTACGGCCGCACTTTCCTCCTCTTTTATAAATTCATTTTGTTCGTGGGAGGCCTTCATTATTTCATTTGGACTGAAATGGCTGTTTCCTTTTTTCAGGGAAACGATAAATATACTTCCATACGCGGGTTTGCTTTCTACTGAAACGGAACCATGGTGTAATTCCAGAATGCCTTTTACCACCGATAGCCCGATGCCGGTACTGGGCGCCGCAACTGTGTTCAGCCTGTTGTCGTCAACCTGGTAAAAGCGGTCGAAAATTTTGTCAATGTCTTCTTTT
>DOZP01000193.1:16536-17705 GCA_003517945.1 Porphyromonadaceae bacterium
TCAATGGAATCGCCGGGTTTTGTATATTTAAAAGCGTTTGATATCAGGTTATAGAAAATTTTCTGCATTTGTTTCGGGTCATACCAGCAAATGATCCCTTCCTTCTCGTATGTTTCGAATTTGTATAGTATGTTGCGTTCGGAAGATAATTCAAGGAAAGATAAGTATATTTCTTTCAGGAAAGGGATGATGTTCTGCTCCTTTACCTTTAATTTGATATGCCCCTGTTCAAGTTTGCGGAAATCAAGGAGCTCGCTCACCAGACTTCGTAAATGGATGGCGTTTTTGTTTATTTTCAATAACCTGTTATATAAAAAGGGAGAAATATTGTTATTGTTGAGCAAGCGTTCTATCTGGACAATAATCAGTGTCAGCGGAGTATGGAATTCGTGGGATATATTGGAAAAAAATTGCAGTTTTGA
The DNA here is from genome assembly GCA_003517945.1 of Porphyromonadaceae bacterium. Lineage (GTDB taxonomy): Bacteria > Bacteroidota > Bacteroidia > Bacteroidales > Tannerellaceae > Tannerella. The sequence goes on from DOZP01000193.1 coordinate 16,959, forward strand.
ATGATTCATCTGTTCTATCTGCTCTTTTTCCTTCCGTTCCATTTCCAATGATGTTTTCAGATCGTGTCTGACTTTTCTGAATCGCATAAAAGAAAATAAGATGACGTAAACTATAATAAAATAAATGATATATGCGTAAGGATTGGCATACCATGCGTGTTGTATGATGATATCCATGGATGTCGTTTTCGATATTATATCATCAGACGATAATTTTTTTTCCCGGATCCATAATTTATAATTCCCGGGATGTATGTTTGTATAGATGATTTGGTCGCCTGTTATCCACTTATTGTCAAATCCTTCCAGTTTGTATTCATAAATTCCGTCGGTATGTGAGCGGATATAATTATTTGAAGTAAATGAAATGTTCAAATTGTTTTGTTTATGATTCAATACAATTTTGTCGGTGAAAGGTAATGATTGTTTCAGAATGTTTGTTTTGTCGTCCGGTTTGATTTTTTCGTCATTGACGGATAGGGACGAGAAGTAAATCGTATAATTTTTGTTGATATCGAAAACTTCCTGCTTGAAAAAGGAGGTTAATCCGTCAATACCTCCGACAAAAATTTCTCCGTTGTTGCATACGAGTAGTCCGCATCCGTAGTTTATACCGGAAAGTATCAATGCGTCCAGGCCAATCGTTTTTAAAGTACGATTCTCTACATTCAGAAAAGACAATCCTTTGTCTCCCGAAATAATCAGTTCGTTATGTTCGGATTGGGCTATGTCGTAACAATAATCGCT
>DOZP01000044.1 GCA_003517945.1 Porphyromonadaceae bacterium
ACTATTATCGGAGGTTCATTGCAAAATGTAGCCTATCTGGATAAAATGCCTAACGGAAACCTGAAATGGGAAAAAACAAGCCAATGGAATGTCGGTATAGACCTCGGTTTGTTCAAAAACCGTGTCAACGTAGACCTTTCTTACTATTATAAGTATACAACCGATTTGTTACTAAGTCGTCCGGTTCCGGAATCAACCGGTTATACATCAATTACAGACAATATCGGAGAGGTTTCAAACCGTGGCGTCGACTTGCTGATTAATGCCTATCCGGTTCAGAATCGTGATTTCATGTGGAATACGATTCTTAACTTAAGTTTTAATAAAAACCGTGTGGAGAAACTGGATGAGAGTTCATCCGTTGATGCGGTTAGCGGCAAACGCCAGATCCTTACCGACGGTTTTGTCGGTTACGAAATGTTGATCCGTGAAGGCGAAGAACTTTCAACATACTATGGTTACCGTCGCGCCGGTATTTATGACGGCAATCCTGCCAACTGGGATGCTGAAACCATGAATATACCGTCTACGATCGGCGAGAAAGTAACGTACAAGCAGCGTGAAATTTTAGGTAACGGTTTGCCCGATTGGATGGGTTCGTTTATTAATACTTTCTATTATAAGGGTTTAGACTTGACCGTTGATCTGCAATTCCAATTGGGCGCGGATGTGATGCAGGAATTTTTCCATTCGACGGAAGCGCGTTTTCTTACGAATGGTATCGACCGCCTCTATCAGGAGGCTTGGCATCCTACGCTGAATCCGAACGGAAAGTCGCAGGCTATACGCCTGAACAATTTCGGACAGGGAGCGAATAATCAGGCGGATGATACCTGGGTGGCAAACGGCGCTTATCTGCGTGGTAACCTGATTCAACTCGGTTATACGTTCAACCCTGCTACCCTTAGGAAAATAGGTTTTTTGGAATTACGCTTGTATGGTAGTGTGAATAATGCGTTCCTGATTACGGCATCCGATTATCTGGGATATGACCCGGACAACTCATCCCGTTTGGGAGATAATAAATGGGGAGCTAACCGTCAGTTCTTTACCTATCCGCGTCCGAGAACGTTTACGTTCGGTCTGAATGTGACATTTTAATATAAAACGATCAAACATTAAAATTATATTGATATGAAATTGTCTAAGATAAATAGTTTCCTATTTTGCATGTTTGTATGCTCGTTATTCATGAGTTCATGCGATAGTTTTTTGGAAGAAAAGCCGCTGGATGCCAAATCGTCTAATCAGTTCTGGGCTACCGAATCGGATGCTCAAACGGCTGTAAACGCGCTTTATTTCGGCGGAGTTCCTTATTTGCACAGTACGGATGTGGATGGAGGTTGGACGCCCAAAGCCACGATGTGGGGAGGGATTATGTCCGGATTGTTTGTTGATAAACGCAAAGACAGAACATTTACCACCGCATCCGAAGGTTGTAACTTTAATGTCGAGGCATTCGATGCTACGGCGCTTAAGTTATGGCATGAATTTTACAAAGGTATTTCCCGCGCCAACTTTGTGATTGCCAATATTCCGTCGATGACGGGTATCATAAGCGATGACCAGATTAATAACTTTGTCGCGCAGGGTAAATTTTTCCGCGCCTATGGTTATTTCTATTTGGTAAAAGAATTCGGCGGTGTTCCGTATATAAGCGAACCGTATGTATCTACCGATGGTATGTACGTAGAACGTTCGTCGGCAGATGAAATTTATAGAAACATTGAAACGGATTTGCTCAGTATTCTTCAGGGAGACGCCTTGCCGAACAAAGCTTTTTATGACAATGGATGTTATGTCACGAAAGCCATGGCGCAAACCTTATTGGCGCAGGTGTATCTGCAATGGGCCGGCGCGCCTCAGAACGGTGGAAATGAATACTATACCAAAGCTGCAAATATGGCTCAGCAGGTTATAAACGGAGGGCAGCATATACTTGAGCAGGCCGGTGGCAGCAGTGACGGCCTTAGTTCCGCCTTTAATACTATTAAAACAAGTAAAACATCCAAAGAAATTATTTTTGCCAAAGAATTTGATTACACAAACTATAACATCGGAAACTCGTATGCGGTTCGTTCAATCGGGGCGGATGCATTCCAATGGGGTGTTTTCAAACCGGGAGGAGACATTATGTATAATGCGTATTTGCCTTGCGATATGTTGATTAACAGTTATGCGCCGGAGGATATCCGCGCACATGAAAAGCAATTCTTTTTCCGTCATTATACGGATGAGGACGGCAATGAGTATGAATTGAATACGGTCGGCAATTGGGCTTGGTTTGATGAAGTTTCTTTGATTAACGGACGTGATGGCGACAACAACATGCCGACTTTCCGTTATGCCGAAGTGTTATTGATTGCAGCCGAAGGTCTTGCAAGGACAGGACAGGAGGAAAATGCCAGAGGTTATCTGAATCAGGTGCGTAAACGGGCCGGGCTGGCAGATGAAACTGCTTCCGGAGACGCTTTGATACAGTCTATCCTGACCGAACGTTTCCACGAATTCCCGTTGGAATTTAAGATATGGGATGATATTCGCCGTACGCGTTTGTATCCGGAAGCGGATGGTGCACAGTCGGGTAAATTGAGATGGGTTGCATTTGGATCAGCTTCAATCCAGAACAAACCTGACGGAAGTGTGAGAGTTGGCGCTATCCCCGAATATGCTTTATTATGGCCTATCCCATTGAGAGAAATGCAGGCTAACCCATCTCTGCAAGGAAACCAGAATCCGGGATGGAGTTAATAGATTTAAAATAAGGCTTATATAAAATAACCAATAACCTGCAATTCCTTATCGCCGGGGGTTGCAGGTTATTAAAATTCTCTTTCAGTTTCTAACGCCTATAAAGAATGAAAAAATATTTTTTTCTGATATTGTTTATCTCTGTACTGGCATGTCAAAAGCAACCTTTGCCGACAAA
>DOZP01000065.1:0-329 GCA_003517945.1 Porphyromonadaceae bacterium
TTCGGAATCCGGTTCACTTCCGCGACCAATGATCCCTGCATCAGATGTTCGCTGATACGATCCGTCATGATACGGATATTCTTCCATTTAATTTCTTTCCCATCCTGGGCGTCATTATTTCCGATACCATGCACCTGAAAAGCAATAAACCCTTTGGATGTCGTATTATCAAGCAGGTTCGCCGTATTCACCCCATTCAGCCAGATACGTATCGTATCCCCGAAGGCTTCGATCCGGTAGTGGTTCCAGTCATCTTTCTTATAAGCGGCATTTCCTAACTGATGTCCCTGTAACGTAACCAACCAGCCACGGCGCGCTTCATCATAAAT
>DOZP01000065.1:386-6965 GCA_003517945.1 Porphyromonadaceae bacterium
CCCGAGTTAAGGGCCGGATCACATAACACATCAAACTCCAGAATAAAATCACCGTAATCCTGTTCGGTCGCCATAAAACTGTTTGGCTGGCCTTTTACGGAAGTGCCGATCAGCATGCCGTCTTCCACGCGATAGGGAGCCTTTCCGTTCAGTTGATTAAAACCCGTAAGGTCTTTCCCATTAAACAGGTCCGTCCACCCGTCGCCCGGCGTACATGAACCAAACATTACAACAAAACAAACTGCAAGATAAAAAAATGCTTTCATAATTTTTATTTTAGAATTAATAAACTGCTATAATAGATTTTACAAATCCATGTATGTAATAGTGATAGCGCAACGTCGTAACTGACAACATACAATTTAAAACATCATGTGTTCGCACACAAAGATATAAAATATTTTCATTCCCAAAACTATTTGTGAAAATATTTCGCTAAAAACTGCATTTTTATTAAAACTTCCATCCCCCTTTTGCCTTTCCGCAATAAAAAAAATATTTTGTCGTTACATTATGCGGATTATAAATTAAAACGTCAAAGATTATGAAAGCAAAAAGATTATTTCATTATGCTTTAGTGACTGCAACAACCATTTTATTCCTATACACAGTCACAGGATGCGAAAAAAATGATGACATTGAACAAGGAAGAGAAGACACCATACCGCCGGAAAATATTCCTGATAAAAATTTTTACGATTTTCTGTTAGAACATTTCGACACGGATAAGGATGAAAGATTAACGATTGAAGAAACAAATTCGGTCAAAGAGATCGACTGTTCCTGGGGGCATTTCGACTCCCTGGAAGGGTTGGAATATTTTGCAAATCTGGAAAAACTAACACTTAACAATGTAGAGATTTCCGACACAATAAACCTAAGTAAAAATTCATCAATCAAGGAATTACACATCACAAACGCTATTTTTTCATATCTGGATGTAAGCAATAATAGCGCGTTGGAGATCGTAGACTGTTCGAATAGCCATCATTTAAAAGAATTAAAACTCGGACATAACACTTCACTAAAATACCTGAACTGTAGCGAAACTTCCATCTCTTCACTAAACACGGAAAACTGCTCTGCGCTGGAAATTTTGAATATAAACAATACGGATATACAAGTTTTTGATATCAGTCAAAATGAAGCATTAAAAGAATTATATTGCTCCAAAGAAAATAAAGCCGGCACTCTCTATGAAGACCCTAAGATAAAAGAATTAGATATTACCCGCAATCCGCTGTTAAAGATCCTCAACTGCAGCAGCAATTCGATTACAGACCTCGACGTATCGAACAATCATTTGCTGGAAACGCTTATCTGCAATGATAATGCGCTTACAAAAATTAATACCGTTCAAAATCCTGAACTCAGAGAACTTAACATTACAAACAATATTCAGATTACATTTTTAAATATCATACACAACCCCAAATTAAGCAAACTATCATGTGCTAATACGTATATTTCGTCACTGGATATCACAAACACACTGATAGACACTCTGTCATGTGTAAGTTATTACCTTAAATCAATAAACGCAAAAGGCTGTCAGAACCTAAAATTTCTGGAATGTTCAAGCTATGCGGAACTTATTGATGCAAGTGAGTCTGCAATTGAAACAATTATATACGAGGATAAAAATAATAATTGGAGCAATCCGTCAGGAGAAGCAAAACTTTTACTCAATAATTGTCCCAATATAAAAGAATTCAGATTCGTACAGAACTATTATTCTCCGCGTGAAACGCAAGAAATCCCCGATGGTTTCGGAACAATAACATTAGATATAAGCAACTGTAAATCATTGACAAAATTCTATGCAAACTATATTGCCGATATAAAAATAGACAATTGTCCTTCATTAAAAGATTTCACCTGTAAGGGTATTTTCAAAGACCTGGATTGTTCCAATAATTCAAGTATAGATACGATCCGTTGTAACACCGAATTACAGTCCATCAATGTAAACGCCTGTTCCTCTTTGAAATATCTGTCCGTAACAGGAACATTTAAAGAAATAGATGTAAGCACATGTAAAGATTTGGAAGATGTGAAACTGAATGGTAAACTGACATCCGTTGATCTGAAAGATCTGCCAAACCTCAAAAATCTGGAATGTAATTTTGCTTCCGGAGCGATCATATCTCCGGATTTCCTTCGCCATAACAACAAACTGGAACATCTTACCATACACGGCGAAGAAAAAACAACAAATACATCGCTTGATATATCCGATCTGTCTTCATTAAAAGATATTTCCTGCAATATTTTTGAAATACTCAAACTACGCGATTGCCCAAGTTTACAATATGTGCATTGTACTAATTCAGCATCTTTATCCAAGCTTGAATTTGATATGGATAATTGTCCCTCTCTCCGTAACATATCCTGTACCGGAAACAAAAACCTGACCTATATTGATATAAGTAAATGCGAAAATCCGGATACGGTGGATGTATCCGGAAACAGTCTCACTTCTTTCATATTCAATAACAACATGAAAATACTGAACTGTTCGGAAAACAAACTTACGTCTTTGGATATCAGCGAAAATAAAACAATAGACAAACTGATCTGCTACTCCAATCAACTGACCGGTCTTATTACTACCGGATGCAACAATCTTGAATACCTGGACTGTGCAGACAATAAGATTTCATCTATGAAATTAGAACTAATAAAATTAAAAGAATTGTTTTGCAACGATAATCAATTAATAACACTGGATATCAGTAAATGTCTTGACATAGACAAAATTGATTGTACGGAGAATAAAGATCTTAGTCAATTATTTATCAGTAACAAACAGGTTTTCTCCACCTTAAAAAAAGATAACTGGACAGAACTCGTATATATTGATTAAAACAAGATTCCCGTCACACGTTCCGCACAAAGCTCTCCGTCTATCGCGGCGGAAACAATTCCGCCGGCGTAGCCGGCCCCTTCCCCACAGGGATACAGACCTTTCAAAGCAATATGTTGCATCGTCTCCCGGTCACGCAAAATGCGTACGGGAGACGATGTTCTTGTTTCTACACCAATCATCACCGCTTCATTTGTCAGAAAACCGCGGGATATTTTATCAAAATGGCGGAAACCTTCGCGTAAGCGGGATGTGACAAATTCCGGCATCCAGAAATGTAATGGTGAAGCCAGCAATCCGGGCGTATAAGAAGAAACCGGCAAATCCGAAGTATTCCGTTTCTGAACAAAATCCGCCATGCGCTGTGCAGGAGCCGTTTGTTTCATTCCTCCGTTAAGCCAACACATTCGCTCCAGGTGTTCCTGAAAATGCATCATACCCAACTGTCCGGACATTTTTAACTCTTCACCCGGCAGATCTTCCGGACGTACTTCCACTACCATACCGGCATTTGCCCATTGCGAACCCCGGTTAGCAGGAGACATACCATTAACGACGACTTCCTCCGGGCCGCTTGCGGCAGGTACGACAAAACCGCCCGGACACATACAAAACGAATAAACGCCCCGGCCGGCCGATTGGGTAACAAAACTATATTCCGCCGCCGGAAGATATTCCCCGCGTCCGTTTGGATTATGATAACGTATCCGATCAATAAGTTGCTGCGGATGTTCAAGGCGTACCCCCACAGCAATCCCTTTAGCCTCTACGGCAATATGCTGCGCAATAAGATAACGGTATACATCCCTTGCGGAATGACCGGTAGCAAGGATAACCGGCCCCATAAATGAACGGCCGTCACGCGTACGGACGCCTACGACTTCATCTCCTTTGATGATCAGGGATTCCATACAGGTCTCAAAATGAACCTCGCCGCCCGAATGAAGAATCCGGTTACGCATATTTTCTATCACACGCGGCAATTTGTCTGTCCCTATATGCGGATGCGCATCGGATAAAATAGAAGGACTCGCCCCGTGCCGGCAAAAAATACGGAGAATCCGGTCCACCGATCCGCGTTTTTTACTGCGCGTATACAATTTTCCGTCGGAATAAGCGCCTGCGCCACCCTCTCCGAAGCAATAATTTGATTCCGGATCAACCCGGTGTTCACGACTGATAAGCGCTATATCCTTTTTCCGCTCATGCACATTTTTCCCGCGTTCTATCACAATAGGCCGGACGCCCAATTCTATCAGGCGAAGCGCCGCAAACAATCCTCCCGGACCCGCACCGACTATGACGACTGATTTCGCATTTGAAACATCTTTATATTCAATCGCCCCGCCGGTATCCTCTACGGGTTCCTCATTGATAAAAACCCGCAATAACACATTTACATACACCGTCCGCTGACGCGCATCTACCGAACGCTTTAATACGCGTACGGCATATATTGCTTCCGGATTTTCGCCAATCTCACGACAAACAACCTGCCGCAATGATTGCTCATTATAAGCCTCTTCCGGCAATATCCGCAACTGTATTTCCCTAACCATTTACAGAATTAAAATAACAGATCAACATTCACTTTTTAGCCGAACAATTCCCGGAACGCCTCTTCTACTTTCCTCACTTTCACCACTTCTATTTTTGATTTAAAGCTATCAAGCCCCTTCATTTCCGGAATAATAATACGTGAAAAACCAAGTTTGTCCGCTTCCTGAATACGCTGTTCTATACGCGTTACGGGACGAATTTCTCCGGATAAGCCAACCTCCCCGGCCAGACACACACCCCTGTCTATGGATATATCAAGACTGGATGACAAGACCGCGCTTATGACCGAAAGGTCTATGGCCGGATCATTCACCCGTAATCCGCCGGCAATATTCAGGAATACATCTTTCTGCGCCAACTTAAATCCCGCACGTTTTTCCAATACGGCCAGCAGCATGTTCATCCGGCGTATATCAAATCCGGTCGCACTGCGTTGCGGCGTACCGTAAACAGCCGTACTGACTAACGACTGGGTTTCGATCAGAAACGGACGTACCCCTTCAATAGCGGCTGCGATAGCAACACCGCTCAAGCCCTGATGATTTTCGGTCAGAAGCAATTCGGACGGATTATTTACCTGGCGAAGCCCGCTCTGACGCATTTCATAAATCCCCAATTCGGATGTACTTCCAAACCGGTTTTTGATGCTGCGTAAAATACGATACATATAATGCTGGTCGCCTTCGAACTGAAGCACGGCATCAACAATGTGCTCCAATACTTTCGGGCCGGCAATACTTCCTTCCTTGTTGNNNGTATTTCAGGATTAAAGCGCTGCACTCGCGTACCTGCGTAATACTTCCCGGAGACGACTCCGCCAACTCCGTATACATCGTTTGAATAGAATCGATGATCAGCAAATCGGGATTCAGGTTATGCGCCTGCACAAATAGTTGTTCCAGATTGGTTTCACAAAGCAGATAGCAATTATTCGTTTCACCGTCATCATCGGACAGGCGGTCCGCCCGCAGTTTCAANNTGCCGGAGACTCTCTTCGCCGGATACATACATCGTACACAAACCTTTTAATTTCAATACGGTTTGCAATACAAGAGTAGACTTTCCAATGCCCGGTTCACCGCCGATAAGCACCAGTGAACCTTTCACAAGGCCGCCGCCAAGTACGCGGTTCAGTTCCTCATCATACAGATTCACACGGGTCTCTTCCTCCGAAGTCACATCCCGCAAAAGCTGAGGTTTCACTCCGCTTCGCTCCACTCCCGGAATTGACCGCCGGACGGCAGGCTCTTTTTTTACAACCTCTTCAACATAAGTATTCCATGCTCCGCAGGAAGGACACTTTCCGATCCATTTCAGCGATTCCGCCCCACAATCAGAACAAACATACACAGACCGAGTCTTAGTCATTTATCAGAATAACAATTACAAACGGAAGTTCTTATCCAATCAGAAATAATACGCAACACGACTCAGAATCATAGCCTGATCATACGCTCTTTCGGTAGTAAGGTTATACTTGAATTCGGCGCCGACAATAATATCCTTAGTCACGCGCATCTCTCCTCCGAAACCAAGGTTTAGACCCAACCGGACCTTTGTTTCGGATTCTATTTCAGTAAACAGTTCCTTCTTATAATCAAAACTCCAGACAGAAAGCCCAAGTCCGCCTGCCGGGTAGATTGTCATTTTATCCGTAATACGCAACAGATAATGAGCATCCGCATTCACATACCACGTACTTCTATCTTCATTTTCTATTGTATACAAAACGGAAGGCGCCAGACGAATACTATTTTTTATATTATACCGGTAATCGACCCCTACAGCCAACGCCTTATTATCAATTGCATAACCCAATATTCCTCCAACAGAAGAAACACCCTTTTCCCCTCTACTTTTAAAGTTTCCGCCTTGTGCAAAGCCAAGTGTTGCAAAACCAACTAAACATGCGGCTAATAATACTATTCTTTTCATAAGATCTTAATTTAAAATTTTAAAACGGATCAAATCTGTTGATTTATAAATTGTATAATCGTCAAAACATTTACTTTCGCCTATCGTACATTCTCCGGGATCGCCCAAAAGACCTCCGGTTGATTAAGCATCCCTATTTGTCATTTCACTTTCAACCTGTCGCCCGCACTTTTTACGACGGAACGATAATACTCCTCATCATATCCCGGAAAATCCGG
>DOZP01000065.1:7057-10777 GCA_003517945.1 Porphyromonadaceae bacterium
AACCAGGTAAGAAACTTACGGGCTTCGGCCGGATTTTTCTGATACATCTCCATCGCAGCCTTATCAATGGCGGGAACCATATCCTGATACCCGTCCTCCAATTCCTGTTGAACCTTACGAATATCTTGAATCATAAAACTATATTTACCGTATGCCATATTTGCCACCCAGTTATGCATCCAGAAAGCAGACGTCCATGAAAAAGTATATAAATCGCCATTCCCGACACGGTAACATTCCGGCACGGCCAATGAAGACGAATAAACCGGATTAAATACAGTCATATCGGCATCATCCACGCCAAACCATAAAATACCGCCAATCCCATCCGGAAGCCAGTTCCTCATCTGGGGTACAATGACAAATCCTGTCTGCTGCGTAGCAATAGCCCGTTCGTTCAGGTACTCTTCGCCATCCACGCTAAAATACATGGGCCGCCACCTGTATGGCACCTTGTAAGGCCCCGCTCCCGCATCTTTTGTCATATCCAGATCCGTATCCTCAAAATGGTCGCGCATACAATGCTGCACATCCCGGACTGAAAGTTTACGGTTGGGTTTTATATATAAAGGCATGGGCTCCTTTGTCGGGTCGCCTTTAATAAACGCTTCATACTTATCCATGGAAGAATCGTATTTACGAAATACGGCCCATACGCGCGCCTCACATCCGCGTAACCCTCCGAAATCATACGGATTATAGGCTTTTGCAAAGCTAAAATCCGTATCTTTTCCCTTGAAATACCCTTTGTCACGCGCGAAAGACACGACATCCGGCGAATAAATACAATTTTCCTTATCATCAAAAGGAATCTGTTGAATACGCGACTGGTTGGCATGTGCGGAAATGCAATCATCCGGAATACGTATTGCCACCCATACAGCCCCCTTATTACCAACTCCTTTCCCGATCATCTCCATAATCCACACTTCGTTTTTATCAGCAATGGAAAAAGATTCTCCCCCGCTGCAATAGCCGTGATCCGCCACAAGTCCGGTCATAACCCCGATCGCTTCGCGCGCTGTTTTGGCCCGCTGCAAAGTAATATAAATAAGACTTCCGTAATCTATTATACCGGTCGTATCCACTAATTCCGCACGACCTCCCCATGTACTCTCCGTTATGGCAAGCTGGTATTCATTCATATTGCCGACCACCGAATAAGTTTGCTCTGCCTGTGGTATTTGCCCGAGCGGTTTACCCGTATCCCATTCCGTAACATCCAACATCGAACCCTTGGGCCATTTGGCGGCAGGCCAGTGATACATCTCGCCGTATAAAGTATGCGAATCGGCCGCATACGAAATCATGACCGAACCGTCTGTCGAAGCATTTTTAGCAACAAGTATACCTGTACATGCGAAAACGTTCGCTCCTCCGAACAAGCATATAACACAAATTAAAAATAAAATGATTTTCTTCATAAACATATTATTAATATAAAACACGTTTCTTATTGCAAAGAAACAAAAAATAAAATAAAACAAACACAGTTGGAACAAAAATCGGTATATTTACACTATATACTCAAACAGCGGAAAAAAATTAATCGTATCAAAACTGATAAACAAGGCCTATACCAAGGCTTTGCGTACTAAATGTGGGAACAGCGGCAAACTGCTTTCCCGCATCTTTTATTCCAAAAACGGAATGCCATACGGGAAGCATCAGATAACCGATCTCCGCACTAAGCAGGCCGATACCGGCGCCCATCACCACATCACTCAGCCAATGCGCATGGTTCAGCATTCTGAAAACGCCGGTAGTTGTTGCAACCAGATAGCCGCCAACCCCAATCCACGGAGAGATATCCTTGTACTCCTTATACAATATATGTGCGCTTAACATAGTAACAGCCGTATGGCCGGAAGGAAACGAACGGTGATTCCCTTTATCCGGACGTTCTACCGATGTAGTACGCTTTAATACCTCCACCGATCCTTTCATAAATATCAATGATGTCGCCATAACCAGCGTCCTGTCACGGAAATGATGCTTTGAATTAACTCCAGGAATAAAACCCAACCCATACGCTAAAACCGGCATTCCGTATTCAAAATAATCATCAATACCATAGTGGCGATCCGTATGCTTACGCATTTCGTAATCTATATCATAGTCCAACCGGCGTATAGGAAGCTGGTTGAAACGCGCGGCGGTACCGTAAGCTATAAATAAGGTCGGCAATATAAATTTAGCGCCCCGTCGGTTAAAAATATTTTTCCCGGACTTCTCCTGCAATCTCATATCCATCATTTCCAGATAGGAGGAGCCATAAATTGCGTCCGGGTGATAATCATCCAGCGTAACCAGCTTGCCGGAAGTCATTGTCGGTTCAGGCAATATATCGTTCTGACACATTCCCCTCTGGTAACAAAAAACAAAAAACAACAATACTACAGATAATCTGAAAATATCCATTACAGCCTTATTATTTCTTAAACCCTGATACGTTCTTCTTTTTTACGTTGCATATATTTGAATAACAAATATAAGAACCACCCGATTAACGAACCCACAATCATGCCCGGAATCACATCCGTAATAAAATGAGCGCTAAGGTATAAACGGGAATACGCCATCATAACGGCCCATACAAATATAGCCAACGAATACCATTTGTTTTTCACGATAAGCGCCGACAGCACGGCAAAAGCGAATGCGTTAGTGGAATGTCCCGAAATAAAACCATAATCTCCACCAGCGATATACTCATTCAAAATCCTTACGTCATTCATGAACAACGGATGATGCGTCGGACGAAACCGTTTAAACAGCGGTTTAATAATCAAAGAGGTAAGAATACCGTTCACAACACCTGTCAAAACGGTACAAATAAGCATGGACAGCCATTCCTTCCGTCTCTTCAAAACAAAATACAAAGGAACCAGAATCAAAGGAAACCACGCCCATATGGAGCCGAAAGCATACATGACAGGATCAAGCCACCAGGTATGCGCTCCATTAATGACTAAGAACCACTCCCGCTCAAATTCCAATAATCGCTCCAACATCAAGGGACATTTTTTATTTTTTCATCAAGCTTCTCAAGCATATCCCGAACCATCATATCCAAATCGTAAACAGGATCCCAGTCCCATTCTTCCCTTGCACAAGTATCATCAAGCGAATTGGGCCATGATTCGGCAATTTTCTGACGTAACGGATCCACATCATATTCCATCTGAAAATCAGGAACATATTTTTTGATCTGGTGATAAATAATTTCCGGATCAAAACTCATCGCCGTCACATTAAAAGCATTGCGATGCTTCAACCGGGAAGGATCCGCCTCCATCAACTGTATGGCGGCATGGACACCGTCAGGCATATACATCATATCCATAAACGTACCGGCGGCTATCGGACAAATAAATTTTTCTTTCTTTACAGCCGAATAAAATATATCTACCGCATAATCCGTCGTACCGCCTCCCGGAGGAGCCACGTACGATATAAGTCCCGGAAAACGTACCGATCGCGTATCCACCTCATACCGCCTGAAATAATAATCACTCAGCAATTCGCCCGTTACTTTCGTAACACCATACATGGTATGNNGGAGTACGCACGGTATCCTGAGGGGTTTTGTCTTTCGGAGCGTCGGGACCAAACGCCCCGATTGAACTTGGAGTAAAAACGGCACAATGCATTTCCCTGGCAACCTCTAACACATTAAACAATCCCCCAATGCCGATATTCCACGCAAGGATAGGCTTC
>DOZP01000065.1:10898-11870 GCA_003517945.1 Porphyromonadaceae bacterium
ACATTTCCTTCCGGATAACGCTTTCTTAATTCCATAGTAAGTTCCGAACCGATCTGACCGGTAGAACCTATAATCAATATATTTTTCATATTAGGTATTTATATAAAACAGCAGCAAAGATATGGTATTTTTTCAAACCATGTTACTGTATCAACAAATCATTTTTTGAGCCAATAATAAAAACGGAAAACACCCTGTAAAAATAAACCTGTTTATTTTGCGCTTCTCTCAAATCGGACTATCTTTGCATTATTAAATCTTATTATTATGTACGGTACATATCAACAATTTTTAAAAGATGAACTGACCTCCATAGAGTCGGCAGGATTATATAAAACGGAACGCGTTATAAAAACCCCGCAAAAAGCGGATATATGTGTAAACGATGGCGAAGAAGTATTGAATTTCTGTGCGAATAACTACCTGGGGTTGTCGGACAACCCCCGCTTGATAGAAGCGGCAAAGAAAACAATGGATCTGCGTGGATTCGGCATGTCGTCCGTCCGCTTTATCTGTGGTACGCAAGACCTCCACAAACAACTTGAAGCAGCCNNCAGCCGTATCCGAATACTTCAAAACAGAAGATACCATTCTTTACAGTTCCTGCTTCGACGCAAACGGAGGATTATTTGAACCCTTACTCACCGAAGAAGACGCCATTATATCAGACGCTCTCAATCATGCTTCCATCATCGACGGAGTACGCCTGTGTAAAGCCAAACGCTACCGTTATGCCAATGCCGACATGGGCGAACTGGAAAAATGCTTACAGGAAGCGCAGGCGCAACGTTATCGCATCATTGCTACGGACGGTGTATTCTCAATGGACGGAAATGTGGCGCCAATGGACAAGATCTGTGCGCTGGCTGAAAAATACAATGCGCTTGTAATGGTAGACGAATCCCATTCTGCCGGTGTGGTTGGCCCTACCGGACGAGGCGTAGCCGAATTATATAATGTATATGGTAAGAT
>DOZP01000065.1:11880-17595 GCA_003517945.1 Porphyromonadaceae bacterium
ACTCGGCAAATCATTCGGCGGAGCCATGGGGGGATTTACGACCGGGCACAAGGAAATCATCGATTTATTGCGTCAGCGTTCGCGTCCCTATCTGTTCTCTAACTCCCTCGCCCCGGCCATCGTAGGCGCAAGTATAGAAATGTTCGGCATGCTCAGTGAAAACGACGAACTACACACCCGGTTAATGGAAAATGTAAACTATTTCCGCGACAAAATGCTGGAAGGCGGGATTTGATATCAAACCTACCCAATCCGCCATATGCGCCGTGATGCTATACGATGCAAAATTATCACAGGATTTTGCCCGGCGTATGCAGGAAGAAGGCATCTATGTCACCGGATTCTATTATCCGGTTGTCCCGAAAGAACAGGCGCGTATCCGCGTGCAACTGTCTGCCGGACACGAAAAAGCGCATTTGGACAAAGCGATCCGTGCATTCGTCAACGTAGGAAAAGAACTGAACGTAATCAAATAAAATTGAAAAAAAACAGCAATTTCCATAGTCATTGTACCTTTTGCGACGGGCGGAGTCATCCGGAGGATTTTATCTTATTTGCCATAGCGAACAAATTTCGCGCATACGGCTTTTCGTCCCATTCCCCACTTCCGTTCGAAACATTCTGGAACATGTCGAAAGACGATCTGCCCGAATATATCGAAGAAATCAACCGGCTGAAAAAAAAATATGCCGGGTATCTGGAAATATACCTCGCGCTCGAAATCGACTATCTGGATAAAACATACAACGCTTCTATTGACTATTTTCAATCCATGCCGCTTGATTACCGGATCAGTTCCGTTCATTTTCTACCCTGGAAAGAACCGCTGCTGGAAAAAAATATGGTATGTATTGATGGTGGTTATAAAGATTTTGAGGAAGGCGTCGACAGGCATTACGGCGGGAANNATGGAGCATCCGGCGCATGGTCGAACACTTTTTTGCCTCTTCCATGTATATGGTCGAAGCCGGAGGATTTGATATCGTCGGGCATATAGACAAAATATATATGAACGGAAGCAGGCATCCCGGTTTCGACATACAGGCCGGTTGGTACCGGAAGCCATTCCTTGAATTGCTTGACCTCATTGCCGAAAAGGGACTGATTGTCGAAATAAACAGTAAGAACAAAACAAGAAAAAAACAAACCTATCCGCATATCAATTCGTATAAGGAATTAAAAGAACGACATATTCCGGTAATGGTTAACTCGGACTGCCACTTTCCCGACCTGGTGAACGACGGGCGGGAAGACACCCTGGCCATGCTCAAAGAAGCCGGCTACCGGACAACACGCGAACTTGTAAACGGAAAATGGGATGATGTTGAAATATAAAAACAATGCTTTCATTCAAACCGATAACCATAGAAGACAAAGAAGCGATTACGGCGTTTACGCTTCAGGGTGACCTTCCCAATTGTGATTATGCATTCGCAAACATGTGTAGCTGGAATTTTCTGTATGAAAGTCAATATGCAATTGCAGACGACTTTCTTTTTGTTCGTTTTTATGTAGAAGAAAAAGGAAGAAGACATCTGGCATACATGTTTCCCGTGGGTAACGGAGACCTGAAAAAAGCGATTGAAATACTTGAAAAGGATGCCGAAAAAATGGAATATATACTATTGATACTCGGAGTAACGCCGGATTCAAAAAATAAAATCAACGCCCTCTTTCCGGATAACTTCACGTATATTATTGAACGCGACTATTTCGACTATATCTACCTGCGGGAAGACCTGGCCACACTCAAAGGCAAAAAATTCCAGCCGAAACGAAATCACATAAACAAATTTAAAAAGCAGTACGAATATACATACCTGCCTATTACGCCGGATATCGTTTGCCGGTGCATGGAAGTAGAACAGATATGGTGTAAGGCAAACCTGAACGAAAACGACAAAGAAGACCTTGCCCACGAAAACCGTTCCATGACTTTTGCCATGCAACATTTTGAAGAACTGGAACTTTCAGGCGGAGCAATCCTTGCAGACGGTAAAATAATCGCATTCACTTACGGTTCGCCGATAAACAATCACACGTTCGGAATTCACGTCGAAAAAGCGGATGTCAGTTATGAAGGTATATTCAGCGTGATAAACCAGGAATTTGCGTCCCGGATTCCGCAGCAATATACTTACATAAACAGGGAAGAAGATCTGGGCATACCGGGACTTCGAAAATCCAAACTATCTTACAACCCGGTCCTGCTTCTCGAAAAAAACTCCGCTGCCAAAAGAAGGTAATTCAACCGGTCAAACTGACAACAACCCGATTCTCCCGTATTATCAATAAACGAATACCCGCCGATGCTCCGTTCCGATATGCAACACAATAACATTTCGCAAGCTCCCCATTCCGACGACAAACAGGAAATAGCCGCTCTATGGCAGGAAGTTTTCCACGATTCCGACAACTTTGTAGAACTTTTTTTCAATCGCGTATACAAATCTGAAAATACGCTTGTTATAAAACGTGACAACCGGATTATATCCGCTTTGCAAATGGTTCCCTATCAGATAAAAATCGACCATAAAACGTTTCCTTCCGCATATATATGCGGTGTCTGCACACATCCCTCGGAACGCGGAAAAGGCATCATGAATACATTAATGACGGAAGCCATGGAAGTGATGCGCCGGAAAGGTTATGTCATATCTACCCTGATTCCGGCAGAACCGTGGCTTTTCGATTTTTATCAAAAATTCGGATACACACATCCGGTAAATTATGAAACGGAAACCTATTCTTTCGGCGCTCAATCTGTGAATACCGGTTACACATTCGCCGAATGCGCGACAGATAACTATTTTCCGTATTTTGACCGTAAGCAACGCGATCGCCGCTATACGGTGTTACACAATAAGTACGATTTCGAAACAATTATCCGTGATTTAAAATATGATCGTGGCAACACATGGGTCGCGCTCAAAGAAAACAATCCGGTTGGCATCGTATTCGCAAAACCGGAACCTGAAAATACAATCAGCATAAAAGAAATACTATACGACGACCCTTCCGTAAAAGAATCCCTTATCGGTCATATACTCAATCAATACGATCTCCGGACAACAGAAGTCCGCATCCCATCCGATCCGGAAAAAGAGACAAACACAACCACCTCCGTCAAACGACAAAAACATCCTTACGGACTGGCATGTATCCTCAACGAACAAATTCAGAACATTTCCGGTTTATATATGACATTAATGCTCGATTGACATATCATTTTCCGAACCAAATAACATCACTGGCATACAGGCAAAAGGGGGACTTTTTCGCAAAAGGCCCCCTTTTTACAGGTTTTAATAGGTATTAGTCTCTAAGGCAAAAAGATTGTTTAGGTTATCGGTGCAAAGGTGAGCAATATTTGATGCCCCTGCAACTTTTTTTTTATATTCTACAACATGTTTTTGGCGCATTTTTAAAATTTCATTCATTATTTTTCAAAAAAGGAACGATTTTAACATAATTTCTTCTGTTTCAGTTATAATTGTATACTATTTCCAGACCTGTTCCATTCGCTGAAACCTGTCCTTCCGCATACATTTCGATCCCGTTCACAAAAGTCTTCCATACCGAATTCCGAAAAGTATACCCTTCAAACGGAGACCAATTACATTTATATAAGATATTATCTTTCGTTACCGTTACCGGTTGTTCCGGATCAATAAGTACAAGATCGGCATAATATCCCGTACGAACATAACCACGCCGGTCTATCTTATACAATTCCGCAGGATGATGCGCCATTTTCGCCACCACTTTCTCCGGCGTAAAAATACCATCTGCCGCCATATCCAACATAGCAAGTAATGAATGCTGAACCAGTGGCCCGCCCGATGCAGCCGTCAGACAAGTCCCTTCTTTTTCGGAAAGCAGATGAGGCGCATGATCTGTTGCAATCACCGCAATCGTATCATCGTTTACAGCATTACGTAACGCCTGACGGTCTGCTGCGGTTTTTATAGACGGATTCCATTTGATAAGATTACCAAACGTCTCATAATCATCATCACAAAACCAAAGATGATGTACACATGCTTCACCTGTTATCCTGCGTTCATCCAACGCTCCGCTATCAAGCAAAGACAATTCTTTTGCCGTAGAAAGATGAAACAGATGCAATCTCGTCCCCAGTTTCCTCGCCAGTCCGACAGCTTCGGACGAAGATGCGTAACAAGCCTCTTCACTCCTGATTTTCGAATGAAACGAAATATCAAGATTCTCCCCGTACTTAGCCATATAATATGCCTTATTCCTTTGGATTATATCTTCTTTCTCCGCATGGACAGCTATCAGTAAATCCGTTTCTCCGAAAAAACGACGCAACGCCTCTTCTCTGTCTACAAGCATATTTCCGGTCGACGAACCAAGAAAAAGTTTTATTCCCGGTACACGTTTACGATCAAGCCTTGAGAGAAGGCCCGCATTATCATTTGTCCCGCCAAAGAAAAACGAATAGTTCGCCGCCGACACTTCCGCAGCACGTTGAAACTTCCATTCCAATTCTTCGAGTGTCGTAGTCTGGGGATTCGTATTAGGCATATCCATATAAGTCGTTATACCGCCTGCGACAGCCGCACGACTTTCACTCTTTATGTCACCCTTACGCGTCAGGCCCGGCTCACGGAAATGCACCTGATCATCAATGCATCCGGGCAATAACCACTTTCCGGATGCATCAATAATTTTCAAATCGCCGCCGGCAATCCCGTTTACACTTTCGTAATCATCAGACACATCTTTTTCATATACTCCCGCAATATACAACCCGTCTACTAACACGGATCCTCTAAACGAACGTCCTTCGTTGATAATCAATGCGTTCTTAATTAACGTTTTTGCCATTTATCTATCAAATCATTGGATTCATTCTTTCTCCCGGCGGAAAGAAGCAAAAAACAACACTTTGCACGCTTCGCCTGTTAAGCCTAATGTGCCGTATCGCCGATTGCCAATTGTTTTTTCGGATATTTCCGGAAGAAACTGCCCCATTTAAGACGCAATACGCCAAATAAAGCCTCTCCGAAAATAGAAGTATTCATCTTTGATACGCCCAACACGCGATTAACAAAAACAATCGGAACCTCGACTAACTTAAAGCCGCATTTATATGCAGTGAACTTCATTTCTATCTGAAATGCATACCCCTTGAAATGAATCTTATCAAGCTCTATAGTCTCCAGGACACAGCGACGATAACATTTAAAACCGGCCGTCGTGTCTTTTATTTTCATACCCGTTACAAAGCGCACATATACAGATGCATAATACGACATCAGAACCCGTCCCAGAGGCCAGTTAACCACATTAACTCCGTTAATATAACGGGAACCGATCGCAACATCAGCCCCCTTCTCAACACAGGCGGCATAAAGCCGTGGCAAATCATCCGGATTATGACTGAAATCGGCATCCATCTCAAAGATAAAACCATATCCGTGTTCAAGCGCCCATTTGAAACCGCAGATATAAGCCGTACCCAACCCCTGCTTACCGGAACGTTCAACAAGAAACAACCGGTCGGAAAATTCCTGCTGCTGCAATCGCTTGACTATGCCGGCCGTACCGTCAGGCGAACCATCATCAATGATAAGAATATGAAAGATTTTCTTCAGACTAAATACGGCCCGGATAATATTCTCAACATTCTCCTTTTCATTATAAGTAGGAATTATTACTACACTGTCTGACATACACTTACTCTATTAA
>DOZP01000229.1:0-917 GCA_003517945.1 Porphyromonadaceae bacterium
CCTTTGTCCGTAAAAATAGATTTGATATCCTGGCCGCCGATATCAAGAACAAAAGACACATCGGGATCAACATACCGGGCGCCCGAGAGGTGCGCCATCGTTTCAACGATACCAAAATCAAGTCCCAGCGCTGATTTGATAAGATCTTCTCCATAGCCTGTGGCAGCCGAAGCCGCAAAGCTGAAAGAAACGCCTTTTTCTTCCGCTTC
The DNA here is from genome assembly GCA_003517945.1 of Porphyromonadaceae bacterium. GTDB lineage: Bacteria > Bacteroidota > Bacteroidia > Bacteroidales > Tannerellaceae > Tannerella. The sequence continues at coordinate 210 of DOZP01000229.1, forward strand.
ACGGTAAAACTGTTCCAGGCCTTCTATCGCCTTTTTCAGCGGATTGCCTTTGTTTGGCGCATAGAATGTATAGATAAGCCGCTCGTTTTCATCCAGAATAAGTATCTTGGTCGTGGTAGAGCCCGAATCTATGCCGAGAAAGCATTCGATATTTTTCCTGACCCCTAACTCTTCGCGTTTCAGGCGTTTTATTTTTCGTTTTGATTTCCAGTCTTCATATTCGTCTTCATTATTGAAAAGAACAGGTAAGGCATTTTTGTCGGACACCGGGATGCCGGTTTCATTTGTCTCCGTCATGTTCAAAACGACAGAAGTCAACTCCTGTATGTTATCATCTTCACGGCAGCACAAAGCACATCCCCACGCCGGAAAATATTCACTGTTTTCGGGAAGCACCAGATCCGAAGCGTCCATATTCAATAGATCTCCGAATGAATTGCGCAAGGCCGGAATAAATGTCAGAGGACCGCCGATACAAAGTATCTTAGGCGTAATGTCCCGGCCGCGCGCCAACGAGGTGATACTCTGTAAAGCAACCGTATGCAGTATCGACATCGAAATATCGGCTACTGGGATGTTGCGGCTGATCAGATTCTGAACATCTGTTTTGGCAAATACGCCACACCGTGAAGCCACGGGGTATATTTTTTCATATTTCAGGGCTTCCTTTCCCAGTTCTTCGACAGGGATATTCATCAAGTCGGCCAT
>DOZP01000229.1:1019-7254 GCA_003517945.1 Porphyromonadaceae bacterium
CTTACTACTTCTACCGAGGCCACAACTTCCTGGATAAAAGGCATATTTGCCCGTTCGGAAAGACCCATGCCTGCGGAACCGGTGATTTTTACCTGAAACTGCGCTCCGGAAAACCGTTTTGTAATGAGACTGATTTCTTCGGCGAAAACCTTATTAATATTTGCCTTATGTCTTTTATATGACTTGTATACAATGTTATTTGCCGCATCTAACACTATTATTTTTAAAGTAGTAGATCCGACATCAACACCTATTTTGTATGTTATAGCTACGTTTTTCATTTTTTATCTGTTTGAAAAATAGGGAACTTCATTCATCGTATCCCGTTTATACAACCCGGTGAACAAATTATTCACATACCGTTTGCCATCCCGTACGATGGAATTTTTTAATTAAGATACGATAAAACAGATTTTTACGTGATGATTTTCTTTAAAGCATAGACGTAATACTTTAAGGGAGGGATATAAGTGCCGGAAATTATAGGTTGACCGGATAATAGTTCAGACCGAAGTAGATTCTTTTGAATTCTGAGGAGGGAAAATTGGGTTACATGAATTTTTAGACAGCTTGAAAACCAGTCTGTTGTTCTTGCAACCAGATACAGAAAAAAGGGCGCCGGCATCTCGTCAGGGATTCTCAACAATTGGGACTTCTTAGCTTCAATCCTGGCAATACGCTCTTCTTTTCCGGATATGATATAGGATACCAATTCATTTATTTTGTTTGATAAACAGACCAATACCTCGTCACCAGCCGTGACGGTGATTATTTTTTCAGACAAAGAGTTTATCCCTTCCGGACACCGGTTGCTTTCCATAGGGATGAAACTTATCAGTAGAAATAAAATAAAATATTTTAATTCTGTTATCATAACTTCCGATTGAATGTGCAAAGTTAATACTTTCTTTTATCAATGCGGACATAATAAAAATAATATTTACATTATTTAACTCAGTAGGTCGGCGGGTCGGAAACAAAGGATAAACCTTCCATTCAAACAGATATGGCAAACCAAAACCGGCTGCCTTTTCCTTTTTCGCTTTCTATGCAGAGGCGGCTGCCGTGTTTTTCGATTAATTCCTTACATACAATCAATCCCAGTCCGCTGCCCGGTTCGCCTGCCGTTCCTCTTTGTGAACGTTGACGGTCAATTTTGAACAGGTGATTCATCTGCTCTTCGCTCATGCCTGTACCGGTGTCGGAAACCGTAATGGTAAAACCCTCTGTTGAAACGCGTTTCGTTACGCTTCTGCATGGGGAAATGTCCAACGTCACACGGCCGCCTTGCGCCGTAAATTTGACGGCGTTGACAAGCAGGTTGCGTATGGCGGTGGCGAGCATATTGTCATCTCCGGTAATTATGGCTGTCGGGGGGGCAAACATGTTGAAGATAACCCCTTTGTTTTCCGCCATGTTTTTGATCAATCCGATGTCAGGCCGGATAACGTCGATCATGTTGAATTGCGACGGGATATAGGGCATGCGTCCTGTCTGTATCTGTGCCCAATTCAACAGTGTATACAGCAGATCAACCTGTTCATCGGCCGATTTGAGCAGTTTTTTATAATAACCGGATAAGGATGCGGCATCCCATTTGTCGGAATTGTCCAACAACAGTTGCAGGGCATCGCGTTGGGCGATGGCGGGGTTTTTAAGGTCGTGCGAGATGATACTGAAAAACTTGTCTTTGGTGGCATTGGTCTCGGCCAATACGCGGGCGCGGCGGGTGCGAAGCCTTACGATGTTGACGAGTAAAGCAAGTAGTATGAAAGTAACGGATAGTCCGCTGACAAGTCCGTTCTGCCTTGTTTTGTGACGGTTTATTTCGGTCTGCTGGCGTTCTATTTCGAGTTCTTTTTCAGCGGTTTCGTATTTGATTTGGAAATTGCTGATCTGGTTGTTCATTTCGACATAATACAGTGAATCGTCAAGTAATATACATTTTTCTAGCCATTCAAGCGCTAACGCAGGTTCATCTGCGGCGCGATGGAGTTGGTACAGCTTGTCGTAGGTCACGGATAACAGATTGCTGTTTTGAATTTCGAGGCTCGACGCCACGCTTTGTTCATAATAACGGTTGGCTTCCTTAAACATTTTTTGCGCTGTTTTCAGGTCGCCCAATGTCATCAGGTTAAATGCGATGGATATTTTGCTTTCCGATTGCAAACTCAATTCCAAGGCTTCGAGCAAATTGGGTTCCGCCTTGTCGAATTCTCCCGTCTTAATCTGAACCATACCCAGGCGACTTAATCCGTCTTCAATTAATTTAGGCGTTCCTATCTCGCGGCAGATGGCAAGCGATTCGGTGATAACCTGTGTAGCCAAAGCTATGTCGCCGTATTGCAGGTTGTATTCGCCTATCGCACCGAGACAGTTGGCGACAAGGGGTTGATCATTGATTCTGCGGGCAATCGACAACACATTTTCGATGGTCTGAACCCCGATTTCATGCCTGTTTTTCCGCAAATAAAACATTCCGAGCTGGTAACGTGTTTTTGTTTCATTCTTGATGTCGCCGGTGGCGGACGAGAGGGCGATGCTTTTTTCAAAGTTGGAAATGGCATTTTCTATTTGGTCGATATAAATGTAAGTAATGGCAAGTTTACCATAAACGCGGGCAAGCATGGACAGGTTGTTCATGCGTTCGTTGATGCTTATCGCTTCTTCGATGAAGGCGATGGCTTTTTGATATTCACCTTTGACGACGGCAAAAGAAGACATGCAATAAATCGCCTGAGCGCGGATATGTTCGGGATGATCGTCTGCGGAAAAGACCCAAAGTGTATCCACTATTTCACGCCGGTGTGCCAGGTCGCACAGTTCGTTGGCAAGGCGTATTTGTTCCGCCCCCCTTGCCTCCGAATAGGCGGTATATAAACTGTCCGCATTTTGACTTGATACAGCCATACTGAAACTGACCGACAGTATGATGCCAATGATAATTCTGGCGCTTCTGCCGGCAAATAATTTTTTAAACAGGCCGGATTTTTTTGACCGTTTCGACATGTCTTTTTTTACATTCTTGATTCCTTCTTCTTCCGATAACCAACTGTTGCATTGTGTTATTAGCAATTCGGTAAAATACTTTGTTTTCTCGGCAAGCGCCCGAATTTCTTTTTGGTTGTTTTTCCTTACGTCCATAACCGGTTGAATCTTGACAGCAAAGGTCGGGATACAACAGAGGATTGTCAATGAGTAAAATTACTCATATGAAACCCTCGAAATTGAGTAATTTTACTCATTGACGCGATTGAAAAGCTACCGTACTTTTGCATTGGATTCCGGCATGAACGGGATGTCCGTTGCCGGTTTCCGGATTTTTTTAATTGATACGTGAAACGGACGAAGAGGAATAAATGATACCTTTTTATTAACATTTAAATTATATGAATTATGGGATTAATTAAAGCATTTTCAGGGGCAATTGGCGGTATGTTTGCCGACCAGTGGAAAGATTTTCTGATGCCACAACCCAATGTGCCGGGAACGGCAGCGCTGTTTAAAGCAGTACCTCAGGGGCAAAACGCAGGACGCGGCTCAAACACAAGCGCTTCAAGCGGCATCATTACGAACGGCAGCAGAATCGTTGTGCCGGAAGGAACGGCGCTTATCTTAATGCAAGAGGGCGCGATAACAGGCCTCGTGGCCGAGCCGGGAGGATTTGAATACCGGTCGGACGATGTCAATTCACAATCCATATTTGCAGGAGACGGCATTATTTCGCCGCTGATCAAGATGTCGTGGGAGAGATTCAAGTTTGGCGGTCAACCCGGCAGTCAACAATCGGCTTTTTATGTCAATCTGAAGGAAATTCCAAACAACCGGTTCGGTACGCAATCGGAAATTTATTGGGATGATGCGTATTTGGGCGCACAGGTCGGCGCGGTTACCAGAGGTACCTATACGATGAAAATCGTTGACCCGATACTGTTTGTGAAAAATTTTGTGCCTTCCAAGTATTTGCAGTCCGGCGCGTCTATATTCGATTTTGCGGATATGGACAACGATGCGGGAGCGCAGTTGTTTAATGAAGTGGTAGGTAGTTTATCGGCAGCTTTCTCAAACTATGTCAACGATCCGACGAAAGGTAACCGTATTACCAAAATCCAAGGCGACCAGATTGGATTCGCACAATCCCTGTCGCAAGCCGTTGAAGACGGTTATCAATGGCGAACCGACCGCGGACTGGAAATCGTTAAAGTGGCTTTGACGGCCATCGAATACGACGACGATACGAAAACGTTGTTGAGCGATGTGAAAAAAGCGGACGCTTTGTCGGGTGCGCGCGGCAATTCATTCATGCAGCAGTCGGTGGCCCGCGGTATGCAGGCTGCAGGGGAAAACCCGGCCGGCGGCGGAATGGGTATGGCCTTTATGGGCATGGGCATGAATGCAGCCGGCGGGATGATGGGCGGAATGCAGCAGCCGGCAAGCGGAACGCCCCAGTCGCAGTTTATCCAAAACCAAACACAGCCGCAGCAACAGCAGTTTGCGCCTCCCCCGCCTCCGCCTTCAGCCCCCATGTTTCATGTGATGATTGGCGGCGCACAGCAGGGGCCGTTCGGTATGGCGCAATTGCAACAAATGGCGCAAACGGGACAGTTGGCGCCCGATACACTGGTATGGACTGCCGGAATGCCCACATGGGCTGCCGCAGGCGCAACGCCGTCGTTGGCTTCGCTTTTCGGAGCAGCGCCTCCCCCACCTCCCTCCGGTGTTTACTAACCTATTGTTTACTAATAAAAAAAGAATTATCATGGAAGAGAACATGCCAATGGATATACTGCCCGAACCGCCTGTAACGGTTCCGACGGATACGATGAACCCTCCGCCTGCCGCGCCCAAAATCGTGCAGACCGACGCCGGCGCCAAAGACGGACAAAACAAATGTCCCAAGTGTGGAGCAACCGATATTTCGCTGAATGTAAACAACGGTCTGTTACGATGTAATTTCTGCCGCCACGAATTTGAGGCGGAAAAAGTTGCAGGTTTGGAGACGGATATCAGCAAGTTGGAAGGGGTCGTCATCGGCTCCGGCGCGCAGGATATTGTGGCGGACACAAACGAGATTTTAACGTTCCGGTGCAGCAGTTGCGGAGCAGAGGTGGTGATTGATACCGCTTCTGCCACGCAGGCAAGGTGCCACTGGTGTCGTAACACGTTATCGGTCAATCAGCAAATCCCGAATGGCGCTGTGCCTGATGTGGTTTTGCCGTTTAAGTTGAAGCGCGACGAAGCAAAAGCAGAAATAGAACAATTTGTAAACAAAAGACAGTTTTACGCACATCCGCAATTCAAAAAGGAATTTGCTGCCGACAATGTGCTGGGCGTTTATTTACCTTACATGATAGTGGATATTAATGCACATGCAACCCTTGCCGGACAGGGCGAAATCGAAACAAGGCGCTATACGGAAGGTGAGGGTAAGGATAAAACAACCTATTACGATGCCAACCTGTATCATGTGGAAAGAGATTTCGATATCGTCGTCGAAGGATTGACGATTGAGTCGAGCGCTGATAAATTGGACAATAAGGCGTCTAACAAAACGAACAATGTCATCAATTCGATTATGCCGTTTGATACTGAAAACAGCGTTAAGTGGAACGCCAATTATCTGAAAGGCTATACCTCGGAAAAGAGAGATACGAATATCAGTCAGGTAAGCGGAGTCGTTCAAACGCAGGTGCAAGATATATCAAGACACCAGGCCAATGATACCCTGACACAGTACGACCGAGGCGTCGCATGGTCAAAAGAAGACCTGCATGTGAAAGGCGAGCAGTGGAAAGCGGCTTATTTGCCTGTATGGCTGTACAGTTATTATCAAAAAAACGAAGATTTGATGCACTATGTAGCCGTCAATGCCCGGACAAAAGAAACAATGGGCAGTGTGCCGATACATAAGATGAAACTGCTTGTTGTATCGGCCATTGTCGAGGTAGTGGGCTTCATCCTTTGGTTGGTTACCTTGCCTTTTTTTGTCAATGACGACGGCGAACAGCAACAATGGGGCTTGCTCTTTCTGCTTGCAGGGTTTGTTTACTACTTCTTCATCTACAATAAGTACCGGAATGCGGGCGCCCGGCATTTCCACGAAAAAGAAACAAAAGCAACCACGGCCAACGTGCGCAAGAATGATGTTTTTGTAAAAGAAAGGAAACGTCTGAGAAATGCAAAAATGGAGGGAGCCAACAATACCTCGATACGGGGAAGTACGGTGTAACTCTTT
>DOZP01000229.1:7363-7493 GCA_003517945.1 Porphyromonadaceae bacterium
AAATGATGATTCCGGCAACAACAACAATAATTCCCATACGGTAAGTGTCGCGGGCGTGTCGCTGAATAAAACATCGCTGTCGCTCACCGTTGGCGGTTCCGAAACGCTGACCGCAACCGTGAACCCTGCC
>DOZP01000061.1:0-270 GCA_003517945.1 Porphyromonadaceae bacterium
ACCGATTCTTTTTATCCTTTCATTCTGAATTCGCAGTCATCTCCTTATTATGCTGAACATATATATGAAGATAAAAACGGAAATATATGGCTGAGAGATCACTATAATATTACCAGATACAACAAGGAAACCCAATCTTTCAAAACGTATAATTCCGGCGACTACGGATTCAGGTCGGTTACGATGACCATGACGGAGGAGGGAGAACCCATTTTTGCAGATGCTTCTTCTTTATTTGCGTATCATCCGGAGCCGGATAATTTTAACCGG
>DOZP01000061.1:429-3089 GCA_003517945.1 Porphyromonadaceae bacterium
TGGATTGCGTCGGAATCAGGTATCTATATCTATAACCTGATTGACAAGTCTGTGGTAAACTTGCGAAAATCACTGACCAATGATTATACGATTGCCGACAATGCGGTTTACTCGCTGACAAAAGACCGTGAAGGCGGTGTTTGGGTCGGTTCCTTTTTCGGCGGTATCAATTATCTGCCGAAAAATTATGTCAATTTCACTTATTATATCGGTGGAAAAACACATCCCGGAATGTTAGGTAATACCGTGCGTGAAATATGCCCCGATAAATACGGGAATTTATGGCTGGGAACAGAAGATAACGGAATTAACCGTTTTGACCGGAAAACCAATAAAATGGTAAACTATTCTTTATTAAACCCTGAACGAAAGATTGCCGCTACGAATATTCACGGATTGTTTGCAGAGGGAGACACGCTTTGGATCGGGTCGTTTAACAGAGGAATCGAATTGATGCATATACCCACCGGAAAAGTTTTTAAAAATTATAATTCTGCCAATACGAATGGGGGACTGATTTCTAATTTTGTCTTGTGTTTTTGCAGGACAAGACAGGGGGATCTCCTTGTTGGGACCTCTACCGGGGTTGTTGTGTATGATAAAAAGAACGATACGTTTTCACGTTGGAAAGAGATCGGGAGTCTTGTCAGGCAGATTCTGGAAGACAGGAACGGAAATATATGGGTCTCGACCAACAACGGCTTGTATAAATATACGCCTCCGTCTGCCGGCAGAGACGGGAATGATACGGAGGAAAAAATAAGTCGGTATACCGAAACTTCGTCGTCCCGGAGCCAGGGACTGGGAAGCTCGAATACGACTTCTGTTTATGAAGACTCCAAAGGCCGGATCTGGATTACGACCGTATACGGATTTTCGCTTTACAATGAGTATACCGGTTTGTTCAACCGGATCACTACGGATGACGGTCTTCCGAGTAATATGGTTTACAGGATTGTAGAAGACGAAGATCATCTGTTCTGGATATCAACCGCAAACGGGTTGGTGCGGTTTAATCCGGAAACGCATGTTATGCATACTTATTCTTATTCCGATGGCTTGCACGAAACGCAATTCAATTTTTCTTCGTCGTATAAAGCGCCGGACGGAACGATCTATATGGGTACGATTAACGGAATGATCTCTTTCAATCCGAAACATTTTACGAAAGACAGTTATGTGCCGCAGCTTTATATTACCCGTATCCATACACATGATAATCCCGATAACAACCGTTTTTTGCTGAAACATGGATCAGACGAACCCTATACGTTGAAATTACCTTATAGCTCATCCACATTCACGGTTTCTTATATCGCCCCGAGTTACACTTCGCCCGATGCCATCAAATATGCCTATTTATTGGACAAGGTTGATAAAGAGTGGATTTATATGGATAATAACAGAGACGTAACCTTCGCAAGCCTGTCGCCCGGTGAATATACCTTCAGGGTACGGTCAACAAACAGCAATGATATCTGGCAGGATAATGTTCAAACATTGCATATCGTTATAACGCCTCCTTTCTGGGCGACTGTATGGGCCTATCTGGTTTATCTGATGGTCGTCGTTTTGTGTCTGGTCGCTTTTTACCGGTATAAAAAACGGAAATTTTTCCGGAGGGCGCTGCATAACCAGGAACTTTTTGAAGTGGAAAAGGAAAAAGAATTGTATAATGCCAAAATACAGTTTTTTACATTTATCACGCATGAGATACGTACTCCGCTTACACTGATAAAAGCTCCGCTGGAAAAAATACTGCGTTCGAACGATGGTAATGAAGCGACAAAGCAGAATCTTGAAATTATCGGGAAGAATACACAGCGGTTGCTGGATTTAAGCAATCAGTTGCTGGATTTCAGAAAGACGGAAAGCCGTGGATTCCGCCTCAATTTCGTAAAAACGGATGTAACGCTTCTGATGGAGAATATATTAACTCCGTTTATTCCTGTTTTTCAGAATGAAAGTAAAAAGTTTTCAGCAGATTTGCCCGAGAAACATATTTTTGCTTATATCGATCGTGACGCTTTTACAAAAATTGTTACGAATATGCTTACAAACGCGCTTAAATATTCGTCCGAGACTATAGTTCTCACATGCATACCTCCGGATGAGGCATCCGGTACTTTTCAGGTTGTTGTTACAAATGACGGCCTTGTGGTTCCCGAAAAAGAACGTGAACAGATCTTTACGCCGTTTTATCGCCTGAAAGAAACGGAAAATATGCAGGGTAGCGGTATCGGCCTCTCCCTTTCGCGTACATTGGCCGGGTTTCATCATGGCTCGATAGACTACCGGGAGACACAGGAGGGATTTAATCAATTTATCCTGATTTTACCGGTCCGGCAGGAAGCATATAATTTCGACTTGTCGGAAGTGCCGGAAACCGGCCGGGAGGTGTTAGCACCTGTCATTTCGGAGAAACCGGTTGTGTTGATTGTCGAAGACCAGCCTGATATGAGACGGTTTTTAGCGGAGGAACTGAATTGCAATTATGAAGTCATAGAGGCGGAAAACGGGAAAGAAGCATTGGTATTGCTTGAGAAAAACCACGTGGATCTTATTGTCAGTGATATCATGATGCCGTTGATGAATGGTTATGAATTGTGTGAAAATGTCAAAAATGATATACAATACAGTCATATACCGTTTATTCTGCT
>DOZP01000061.1:3262-3572 GCA_003517945.1 Porphyromonadaceae bacterium
AAATTGAACGGGTATATAGAAAAGAATCTTACCAACGAACAATTAAGTGTTGAAATGATAGCCGGCGAAATGAAAATGAGTAACTCCAGCCTTTACCGCAAGGTAAAAGCTATTTCGGGTCTTTCCCCTGTGGATTTCATTCGTATGGCGCGTTTGAAAAAAGCGGTCCGGCTAATGCAATCGGGTGAAAAGAGAGTCAGCGAGATTGCATACTTGGTCGGTTTTTCATCTCCGGCTTATTTTTCTACCAGTTTCCAGAAACAATATGGAAAATCCCCTTCGGAATTTCTGAAAGAACTGGGAACGGGAG
>DOZP01000061.1:3655-4656 GCA_003517945.1 Porphyromonadaceae bacterium
CCGAAATAATACCATATATAATGTGCATGGGATGCAGCAGCCGCCCATTCAGCCCTGGAGGCGAATAAGGTTGGTTCCGGACAATATTTCTCCAGCAGGAATCCTGATAATCCGAAACCCAATATGGACGAAAGGAAAGAATGAAGGTGACTGAATCCCAGATATAGCCCTTCTTCTCCTTTGGGCGCTTGTAATGAGAAATATTCCAGAAACCGGGGTGATATAAACGTTTCGGCCAATCCCTGAAAAACAATACCGACTACCATCATAAATGCAACCGGATGCATGCCGATAATGTTTTGGCCGGGGTCTAATACGTTGCCGTATGACATACACAAGGCGGAAACCGGCATGATGAACATACCGACCGTCATGGATGTCAATGCCGTTCGTTTACTCATGATTTGCGTTACCAGGTTGACCATAAGTACGACCACCAATGGGTTTACGTTCGCATACCAGGAAGGAGAAGCTCCCTCGCCTGCCAGGCGGAGCACATATTTCGGCATGGTAGCATATAACTGATGCTGAACCATCCAGAATCCTGTAATGATAAGGATAAGCGTCACTAAGCGTCCGTTTGTGCAGACTTTGATGAATGCCGTCCATATCTGACGGAAAGACTTGCCTTCGCCCGCATGCTGAGCGCTTTTGTAAAAGAAAAAAACCGCAACCAGCGCCAGCAGCGTCATACTCGCTGAAAAGTAATTCAGTGTAATCAATCCTTCATTACCCATCGCTTCGCGAAGCGGCTTTACGATCGTTTTGCCTGAGAATGCACCGATATTTACCATCGAATAGAAAATCGAAAATCCTTTCGCCCTGTTTTCCGGAGTCGTTTCTTTGGCTACCGTTCCCGATATAACGCTTTTAATGAAAGAACCTCCGATGACAATCAATGCCATGATCGGGATAATGGCATAGCGGATATTACTTTCCAGTAATCCGGTAAATTGAGTAGTCATCGAATAGGTTACCAATCCGGACGACTCAAGCAGGGT
>DOZP01000061.1:4665-13772 GCA_003517945.1 Porphyromonadaceae bacterium
AGCATGGAGTTCCGGAATCCGATCTTATCCGCCAGCGCTCCGGCAAAAGTCGGCAAAAGATACAAGCATGCGGAAAACACGCCGGCGATCGTTGCCGCCTGTATATCGTTAAAACCTAAAATACGGCTGAGGTATAATGTAATGACAATAAATACGCCATAATAAGCCGCTCTCTCCAGTAACTCAACGGCGTTTGCTACCCAGAATGCTTTGCTCCATTTTGTTTTAGTCTTCACTTCTTTTTCCATAATATTCAGATCGTTTGTTTGTTTCAATGAAGCCGTAAAGATACTTCTACGGTAGTTTTTTGTCGCTTTCCTGTATTTTAGTAACGGAGGAGGATGTAAACGTAAATTTCTTTTGCCCGATGTAGCTGCATATAACCGTAATAATGGTTATGATCATTTTAGACGGGGTAGGGTAAAAGTCAAGTCCGTCTACAAAAACTTTCAATCCGATATAATTGATCACCAGATTGGCGAAAACAATCATCAGATAACGTACCAATTGTGTGCTTCCGCGCAGATCGGATGCCGTAAACGTAACATATTTCTGAAGGAGAAACCCGGAAAAAGTGACAACCGGAAAGATCAGGATTAAAGTAGCGATATGCGGGCTTAGGGTAATAATTCCCAGATCAATATCACGGTATCGTATGATAAAATTATATACGAGAAAATACAGTATCCAATCAAATATGACATTCGCACCGCCACAAACCCCATACCGGTAAAGTTGGTGAGAAATCAGTTTCCGGAAAGGAGGGTAAGTAAAATCTATCACATTTCGGATAAAACCTCCGGTATTTATTAGTATTTTCCGCATAATTCCCGCAAAGATACAAGAAAAGTGTTTCAAAATCGACATTTATTCCAAAAATTGCTCACGAAATCGTGCGATAAACAAACCAATCATAGAATAATTTTACATAAAAGGTGATTGATTTTTGATAACTTTTTTATGGTTTTAGCCAATTGCTTTGAGGTTTTACAATAAGTCGTGCATTATTGTATGCCATTTTTAAAGTTAAACAAGTTCGTGCAGTATAAGTGGAATCATTTAACTTATGAATTACCAGTGCCAAGTCTGGATTTGGAGAGCCCGAAGTTAAACAAAGAGGAAGTAGTAACTGTATTTTGTTATCATAATATTGTGGTACTGCGATTTTGTAATTCGAACGTATTTTTTTCTTTATTTCGTCTATTGCTCCTACAAGTTGCCTTCTCAATTCTGCATCATCTGCTCCCTGAAGATGTGGAGGGAAACGCGATAAATTGTCACCTATTATATGGTCTAAGTCAGGAATTAAATCACATTTTGGATTGAAAATGAGTAATTCCGGTTTATCAAAGAAGTTTGCTACATCAGGAATAGAATGTGAAAAATATCGAAGAATATTATTATCACTCTTTTTTAAGAATGCTTTAAAACAGAAAGGAGTTGTAAACGTTCCCGGATTTTTATATTCTTCAAAAAAAGCGAAAATATCTTCTAAATTTTCAGTAACAAGTCCTGTATTGAAACATGCGAATTTGTTATCTGAAGTAAAAGCAATTTTCTTTTCTTGTTGTAACTTTCTGAAAGTAAACTCAAGATAGTTTTTAAGAATACTATTGTTTTTTGTAGCGCTATCTGAAAAATCCCACGCCTCTTTATCAGCCAATGTGTCGGCTAAAAAAGTAATAGAGCTATCATAATTAGGGAAAAAAGCGAACTTAAATAATTCAGAACTGAATTGTTTTTTTGTCATATTGATTTATTTTAGTTTTATAAAAAAATAAGAGCCATCAACTTTATCAGGATAGCTCTTTCTATATTCTCTTTAAATTTTATCTTACTTTTTGCAGATAGACCTGCAACCGTCTTTATGTAACAATATGGTGCAAATGTAAGACATTTTTTTAAATAAAAAATAGTTTCTTCCTTTTTTATCTACTGCAATTATAATCATAGTTTCTTTTTGGGGTGCACGCTTATATTTAAAAACAGCCGCTTTATTTTTATTCTTCCGTATAAGGGAATGCTGTGATCCTGAGTCGTGCAGCGCCCATCGGTACTAATAATATGTTATCCTGTTGATCTGATTTTTTTGAATTTTCGTATGGTAAAACGCCGCATAACCCGTATTCGTCGATTGTCCATTCCGGAATAAGGCGCCCTTTGGCTTTGAATACGAGTGGGGTATTTTCGAGTGTAAACGGATTGTTATCCTCCGGCCACGGTTTCCGCTCAATTGTGATGGGGCTGTGGGTCGCCAGCGCATAATTCCAGGGACTTCCGGGAAATATTTCATAGGAGGGCCATTGCGAGGCGTCGGCTCCTTCCTGCCATTTGGAGTCCCAGATGGCTGTTTCGCGGCTGTCCATTTTTTTGTAATTTTCTTCTATCCTGAGTGATAAAGTAAGCGGGCCGTAGTTTACACTGGTGCTGTTTTTATTGACCTGCCACCGGCGGATAGAGTAATCCATCGGGACATTTAATTCGACCACATCTCCGGTATTCCATTGGCGGTCAATCCGTGCATATTGTCCGGCTGTTAATTTATCATTCGCCTTTTTCCCATTGATGGAAACCGATGCGTTTTTACACCAGGAAGGGATTCGCAGGTAAAAGGGGAAGGTCACGCTTTCAGGCGTTTCGATGGTAAAACGTATCTTTTCTTCGAAAGGATAATTTGTTTCTTCGTGAATAATGATTTCTACCCCGTTTGCAACTTTTGCCGTGGCCTTGCAGGCATTGTATAAGACGGCAGCTATTCCGTTATCGGGCGTGGCCAATACCAGGTGTTCCGTGTAATATGGCCAACCGAACCCGTGGTTATGCTGGCAGCAACGACTGCTGAACGGATTCATGGCAAGAAAAGGACCTTTGTTGTCAATACCCGGATGATGATTTTTAGAGTCGCTTATCACATGGTTCGGACTTGTGATGTAACGCAGGGCTTTATAGTCCGGCATCATGGACGCCGGATAACTGTTGAAGGCGACATCTTCGCAGTGCTCCGCCCAGTATGGATCGCCGGTTATCAGTAACATGATCTCATCCGAAGCCATCTGTTCCACAAATCCGCAGGTCTCCGTACCCTGACGCGGATCGAAGAAACCGATACGCGCGTTTTCATCGGCTCCGAACATGCCTCCGGGCGCTTGTCCGAAGGCGCGGCGTATCAGACTCTGTACGTTATAACTCGCGGACAGCATGGCTGAATCTTTTGAAAACATATAATATGTTGCTGGTTCACGAAAGCATTGGGCAATATTTACATTATGCCAGTTAGGCAGTTGGGTTGACCGGGTCCAGTCGGCCGTATTCCGGTGTATTTTTTCCGCCAGTTTCAATAATTTTTCATCGCGCGTACGGTTATATAGCCATGCCACACTCCACAGGTTATCACCCCCGCGGCTATTTTCCCAGTAGCTATACAGAAAATCCTCGTCGGGAACCGTAAGCAGATAATCACTGTACCTGTTCATGAAATCTATCACCCGCCGGTCGTTTGTATATTCATAATAAGATTGCATAATCCACAGAACAATCATATTCGGCCAGAAATCCTGTTTCCCGTCGTTTAACTGTACCGGTCCGAAATTTCCATCCGGGCGCTGACTTTTCAGTATATGCTCGATCCAGAATAAAGTTTCTTTAATCATATCTTGATCATTCAGCGTGTAAGCCAGGTTTCCGTATCCACGCAGCCAGTAGGGCACTTCTTCCCAACCCCATTTTCCCCCGTTTGTCAGCCATGCGTTATCCTCTTTCTGAAGCCATGCGCTGATTTCGGCTAAATGGCCGTTCAACCCATCCCTTTGTAATTCAAGCTGTTTTTTCAGCCACCCTCCGGCTTGTATGCTGCCCACAGGTAATTTTATGAATTGCTGGGGTTGTAAAGGTGTTTGATTACTTATATAATGGATATTATATTCTTCTGTAGACAATCGTTCCGTTACGGTTATTTCCGTGTCTATTGTATTTGTGCATGAAAACGTTAAAATGCAAGCATATAAACACACACTTTTTCTGATAAAATGGCCGGTATTCCGCATGATATATTTGGTATTAATATAATGTTTTGCAAAATAGATATTTATTAAATAAAAACGCATTCAATAATCATTCAAATAGTTTCAAATTTCATTCACCGCGTCAAAATCCGTAAAATAAGGATTTACGACTTCCGAACATTCAATCTTTTTTTGTAAAAAAAGATTATATTTACGGCATCATCAAAAAGCAGGTTGATTATGAAAACAAATATTATTTCATTGTTGCTTTTCTTTATACAGTTCACTTTATCGGCACAGGAACCGGAAGAAAACTCATTAAAAGCGATTCAGGACAGTATCTATAATCAGTTCAGTGTCTACCCACAGGAAAAAATACACCTTCATACGGACCGCAATATGTATATCCCCGGCGAAAAGATTTGGTTTAAAGCGTATATTGCGGATGCCTTGACACATCGGTCTCCGACTTATAGCCGCTATGTTTATGTAGAATTGATCAATTCTTCGGACTCATTAATAAATCGTGTGATGATCAGACGGGGAGATGACGGGATGTATTACGGTCATCTCTTTCTTTCCGAAATACTTCCCGAAGGAGCCTATACTATTTGTGCCTATACACGATATCTGCAAAACATGGGCGATGATTATTACTTCAAGAAAAATATATGGATAGGAAACCTGCCTGCGGAAACAGAGAAAAACAGAGACAGGAGGGAAAAAAGGCGAAAAGTCAGGGATGATTATGATGTATCTCTTTTACCCGAAGGAGGAAACCTGCTGGAAGGAACCTTTTCCAGAGTTGCTTTTAAGGCTGTGAATAAAAACGGTTCTCCGGAATATATCACCGGCGAAATAATAGATGAAGAAGAGAGGCAGATGTGTTCCGTAAAAACATTTTATGCCGGAATGGGATATTTTGCATTTATACCTGAAAAAGGGAAAAAGTACTTTCTGAAAAGCAAAAACAGGGATGGGTTGGAGAAAAAATTTGAATTACCATTCAGCCGGAATACTTATTCAATCACTACATCGACGCGTAATCATACTCATTATGTATCTGTAAAAAAATCGGTTGATTGCCCGGAAAAACCGCTTTTTCTGTTTGCCCATTCCCAGGGGCTTGTGTTTTATTATTCGCTATGGGATCATACAAAAGAATACATTGTGTTTTCAAAAGACCGGTTTCCTTCGGGGATTATACAGTTCATATTGTTTGATCAGGAGATGAACCCATTGAGTGAACGGCTGATTTTTAATAAAAATGAAGGTCAGGCTGCGGTTGTTTTTGCGACAGACAGGCCCGGTTATGAAAAAAGAGAGAAAGTGACATCCGCGATATACCTGAAAGACAGTGAAAATAACCCTTTACCGGGAAACGTATCGGTTGCCGTTACAGATGATAAAGATGTTGAAATTGATACGTTGAATACGATCTTATCCAGCTTATTGCTTTCTTCCGAGTTGAAAGGATATATAGCATCTCCCGCCTGGTATTTACAGGAAAACGCAAAGTCTCGAAATGCGTTGGATCTGCTGATGATGACGCATGGCTGGCGGAGATATAATATTCCCGAAGTGCTTAAAGGGAATTACGAATATCCGGAAAAAGAATTTGAAGAAGCAAAAGAAATCTCCGGAACAGTCAGAAGCCTGTTCTTACAAAAACCGGTGATTGGCGGTGAAGTTTCGATTCTTTCTTTTGACGGGGCATTTGGAGCGGCGCAAACTGATTCTGCCGGAAGGTTCGGATTTTACGGATTGGATTATCCGGATAGTACTAATTTCTTCATACAGGCAATCAATCAGAAAGGAAATAAAAGGGTGGAATTGCTCTTGAACGAAGAAACTTTTCCGGAGTTGAAACATTTCCGGGATAACTTTTCATTGACCGGTTCCGAAAGTTTGACGAATGAAGGAGCGGATGACGTAAAAGATGAGTTTATCAGAAAAGCGGGTCAACGGGCGCAATATGATGAAGACATACGGCTGATCAACCTGGATGAAGTCGAAGTGACGGCTAAAAGAATTGAAAAGAAAGACGAAGCCCGATTGCAGTATTGGGCAAACGCCGCTTCCGATGCTACTATTTACAGGGAACAGATAGAGCGGAGAAATCCGGCGTATGTTTCTGATATGTTATTTTCGGTGGCGGGAGTACGGGTGGATGCCAACGGCGGGATTTCAATCAGGGGCGGAGGTCGGCCGCTTGTAATAATTGACGGAATGTATATGGAGTGGCCACAAGAGATGAGTTCCCGTTATGACTCTCCCCTGGAGATGGTAAGTGTTCATGATGTGGAGAGTATTGATGTTTTCAAAGGACCGAGTGCTGCAATATTTGGGGTACGTGGCGGAAATGGCGTTATCAGTATTACAACAAGAATAGGCGATTCTTCCGGTGGCGCGGAAAAAACAAGTTTTAATTATGCCTCTATCAATCCCATTGGTTACCAAAAACCCGTTGAGTTTTATTCGCCCAAATACGATACGCCTGCTGCTAAAAATTTAAGTAATCCCGATTACCGGACTACGATTTTCTGGAAACCCGACATTGTGGTTCCGGAAGATGGTAAAGCCTCGTTTGAATTTTATACCTCTGATTTCACAACTACATATTCCGTTGTGATCGAAGGACTTTCATCCGATGGAAAAATGATCCGGGAGGTACGAAAAATAGAGGTGAAATAATGAATATCACCGTAAATGGATAATACCTCCGGGCTTCATTTCTATACCGGTTCGATACCCTGTTCCGCCAGTAATTGAAGACTTAGTTCCCTGAGTTTGAATTTTTGTATTTTACCGCTTCCGGTCATCGGGAATTCGCTGACAAAAAAGATATACTTCGGTATTTTATGACGTGCGATTTTACCGCGGCAAAAATCTTTCACGATATCTTCCGTCAGGTTTACCCCGTCTTTCTGGATGATAAATGCACCGACTTCTTCACCGTATTTCCCGGATGGTACGGCCGCAACCTGCACATCCCTGACGCCTTCCAGATGATATAAAAATTCTTCAATTTCCCGCGGATAAATATTTTCACCTCCGCGGATGATCATGTCTTTGATACGTCCTGTTATACGGTAATAACCGTTTTCGTCTTTGATACCGAGATCTCCCGAATGAAGCCAGCCGTCTTTGTCGATCACTTCGGCCGTAGCCTTGGGATTTTTGTAGTAACCTTTCATGGCAAGATACCCGCGGCAGCATACTTCTCCCTGTGTGCCTACGGGACATTCTTCTTTTGTTTCGGGATCCATGATTTTCACTTCCGTAAACGGGTACTCGCGCCCCACCGTGGTACAACGGTCTTCGAATGAGTCTTCCAATACGGAATGCGTCATTCCCGGAGAACTTTCCGTCAGGCCGTATACGCTCGTTATATATGTTATGTGCATCTTTTCCGTTACGGCGCGCATCACTTCGATCGGACAAAGCGAGCCTGCCATGATACCTGTCCGGAGCGACGTGAGGTCAAACATATCGAACATCGGATGGTTCATTTCCGCAATGAACATGGTGGGTACCCCGTACAAGGCGGTACATCTTTCCTTATGAACGGACGCAAGTACAACTAACGGATCGAATTTTTCGACCATTACCTGCGTACAGCCGTGTGTAAGTACATTCATTGTTGCCAGTGTTACGCCGAAACAATGAAACAACGGTACACAACAACATAATTTATCTTCGGCGGTAAATCCCATTCCTTCTCCGGTGAAATATCCGTTGTTAGCTATATTGTAATGTGTCAGCATCACCCCTTTCGGAAATCCTGTCGTACCCGATGTGTATTGCATATTGACCACGTCGTGACAGTTCACCTGTTGCTTGACGTCCTTCAAATCCTGGTCTCCCACATTACTTCCCAGCAGTAATATTTCAGCCGTATTGTACATCCCGCGGTATTTTTCCTGGCCAATGTATACGACATTGTGAAGTTCCGGAAAACGTTCACTGCGCAGGTAGCCCCGTTGGCTTTCTTTCAGCTCGGGTAACATGGTATAGACCATATCAATGTAACTTCCGTCAAAAACTCCTTCGGTGATACATAATGTATGGATATCGGAATCCTTTACCAGAAACTCCAGTTCACTTTGTTTATAATTGGTATTGACTGTAACTAACACGGCCCCGATTTTTGCCCCGGCAAAAAGGAATGTCAGCCAGTCGGGCACATTGGTCGCCCAGATGCCTATGTGTGTGCCCCGTTTTACTCCGATAGATAACAAGCCTTTGGCCATGTCGTCTACGCGTTTGTTAAATTCTTTCCATGTGAACCGCAGATTGCGGTCGGAGTATACAAGGTATTCTTTGTCCGGTGTGATAGTCGCCCAGTGTTCAAGCCAGTCACCGAGCGTCCTGTTGCTTAATTCCATTTATAGATAATTCAGATAATGATGTTTGTGTTTTCAGATATTCAGTTCTCAACAGATTTTCATACGTTTTTCCGGTTAATACGGCGTATAAACCACCCCAAGTATTTTTGCCGGTTTATTGTCTCCCGCATGTACATGATGGGCTACGATAGAATCGTAGTAAATACTGTCTCCTTCGTTTAAAATATAGGTGTTCTTCCCATAGTTTATTTCAATCATGCCTTCTATTACGTATATAAATTCTTCGCCTTCGTGCGTGGAAAAGATGAAATCGGCCGTTTTTGCCGGTTTTACATCAATGATAAACGGCTCCATGTGCCGTCCTGATTTATCACTTGAAAGGGCATGATATGACATATACTTGTGTTTGGTTACCGCATTGTTGGTAAAACCGATACCCTCCTGGCACTTGAGGCTTTCATGGCGGCAAATGACAGGCCCCAGTTCCTGTTGGTCATCAAGGAATGTTCCTAAACGTACGCCAAGTACGCGTGCAATTTTAATCAACGGGGCCAATGAGGGAAAATCCTCGTTTCCTTCAATTCGTATAATCTGATCTTCACTTAACCCGGATCGTTCAGCCATCTCCTCGACAGAGATGTTTTTCATTTCACGGACATTTTTAATTTTTTCGCCGATAATCTTGTTTGAATCCATTATTTTTGCTTACAAATTTATTGTTTTCCGGCAAAAGTAATTGTTTTTTTTAATATAACAA
>DOZP01000357.1:0-1352 GCA_003517945.1 Porphyromonadaceae bacterium
ACATTTTTTATATTTGCGGACAATATCAAGGTATCTATGGAGTACAATATAGAACTTCTGAAAAAAGGAGATGAACACGTTTTCGAGCAAATTGTTCATTCATATTGGAAGCGTCTTAATAAATTCGCACAGATCTATGTGCGCGATAATGAGATCGCCAAAGAACTCGTACAAGATACATTTCTTTCGCTATGGCACAAACGGGATAACCTGGATAACAATACAAAACTCATTCCGTATTTAATGGTTATCTTACGCAACAAATGTATAAACCATCTCAAACTGACAAAAATAGAAACAATGTCAATTGATGAAATTGACACCGAAACAATATATAAGAAAGCCAATCTGCATGTACTTGAAGATGACGCTTCGACGATCCTGGAAGCCGAAGATTTACACAGGGTAATAGAAAGTACGATAGATTCCCTTCCCGAAAAAACAAAAACCATATTCCGGCTAAGCCGTATTGAAAATCTCAGCAATAAAGAAATTGCCGAACGAATGAATTTATCCGTAAAAACAATCGAATTCCATATCACAAAATCATTGCAGCACCTAAGGATACACTTAGCCAAAGATTATTTTATCTTATTCATATTACTCTACCATTAACCGCAACATTTTTTTTTACATTTTATATTACAAATAAAAAAAATCATTAGGGTTTGTTGCATAAATACTGTTCTTCCCTTAGTGAGCCGGTTTACTTTTATCAATAACTGTGGAAAGTACTCATTCCCTTGTTTTGCAAAAAGCGCCCGGCAGGTAAAAGAAAAAGTAACTAATTTCAGGAGTACAATGGATGATTCGTTATTGATTAAATTTATTGAAGAAAAGGCAACAAGAGAAGAAGGGTTGAAAGTCTTAAACTGGATCGAAAAATCCGACGACAATAAGCACTATTTTGCAAAATTACAAACGATATGGGCAGCAACAGAAATCTGTAAAAATCAACAGAATGATCTTGCTGCAATCCGGCAAATAATAAAGAAAGTGCATGAGAGAAAGAACAAAGCGATAAGTGTATATAAGTATATCGCTGCCGCCTGTATTCTTATTGCCGTGATCGGAGGAAGTATTGCTTACCTGTGGAATCCGAATCCGGGATCGGATACCCCCGATTATGAAGCCGCATTAAGGAATATATCGCAAACCGAAGACATTACCATCAAATTAAGCGCCGAAAAAGAAATACAATTAACAGATTCAATACCGATTGTCTCGTACAGTAAAAACCGTATTATTATAAACGATTCGATTGAAGTGGCAGAAGAAAATTCAGAAGCGCTGAATACAATACACATCCCTTTCGGAAAACGTTCTAAATTAATACTTTCCGACGGAACCAT
>DOZP01000357.1:1414-2169 GCA_003517945.1 Porphyromonadaceae bacterium
GCAGACAGACATCCTTTTATTGTTCAAACACTTTATCGTACCGTAGAAGTATACGGAACAACATTCAACGTCTCTGTCGACCGGGAACTTAAACTATTCGAAACAACGCTGGTAAGCGGTTCTGTTGCGGTAAAAAACGAAAACTCGGAAGAAAAGCTCGCGCCTAACCAGTGCTACAGTTATTCGGACAACACAAAAAAAGCAGAAATAAAAGAAGTGGATGCGGATGATTATATATTATGGACAGAAGGCAAGCTGCAATTCCAAAAAGAAGTGTTGTATAAAGCGATCCGCAAACTCGAAAAAATATACAATATAGAAATAAAACTAACCGACAACAAGTACCTGAATTATAAAGTCTCCGGCTTTCTCAATCTCAATGACAACGCCGAAGAGACCGTTCGCAACTTAATGTCCACAATACACAGAAAAAAAGCCGATAGCCAACAAGCGTTTTACCTGATAATATATCGTGACCAATAATTCATTATTCATTTAAAAAAAATCTCTTATGAAAAAAAAATTACTCTTTAAGAGTCGTGAAAAGACACACGACTTTGTAAAAAACAAATGGAGAAAAGCATTTTCCGTATGCATGTTTTCTATGGTTTGGTTCTCAATGAGCGCAAGCATATTGAATTCCCAAATAACTTTATCCATGAAAAATGCCACACTAAAACAAATCTTTACCGAAATCCACCGGCAGTCAGGCGTAAGTATCATTTATTCCGATGATATCCTGAATGATATGGACA
>DOZP01000357.1:2310-8204 GCA_003517945.1 Porphyromonadaceae bacterium
GGTACGGTCATAGATAATCTGAATGACCCTCTTCCCGGCACTAATATACGGGTCAAGGGCCTTAATATCGGAACAATTACGAATGCCGAAGGAGCATTTTCCATTGAAGTACCTTATGCAAATGCCATCCTTATATTCTCTTATGTTGGCTACCAACCCAAGGAAGTTGCCCTGGAAGGTAAAACACAAATCAATGTCCAACTGATTGAAGACAGCAAAGCGCTGGAGGAAGTCGTGGTGGTAGGTTACACCACACAAAAAAAGGCCACGATTACAGGGTCTATCGCAACCATAACGACAAAAGACCTGAAACAAAGCCCTACGGCAAACCTTAATAACGCATTAGCCGGACGCATGCCGGGTCTGATGGTAAACCAATTTGCCGGAGGTGAGCCGGGCGTCGATATTTCCGAAATAAGAATCCGCGGCATGGGCACCTACGGCGATAAATCACCGATTGTTATCGTCGACGGAGTGGAACGTGAAATGAACTACCTGGCGCCGGAAGAAATTGAAACGTTTACCATTCTGAAAGATGCATCCGCCACAGCGCCATACGGTGTACGCGGAGCAAACGGCGTTATCATCATCACCACCAAAAGAGGCAAGGCGCAGGACAAAGCCACTGTAAACTTCAAGGCATCCGTCGGCACAAACAATCCGGTCAAGTTTCCTAACTATTTAGGATCGGCCGATTACGCCACACTCTATAACGAAGCGATCATTAACAGCAACCCGGGGGTCGATCCGTCAAACCTTACCTTATTTTCAGATGCGGCTATTGCGAACTATCGCAAAGCCAGGGGAGACAATTCG
Source organism: Porphyromonadaceae bacterium (assembly GCA_003517945.1). GTDB lineage: Bacteria > Bacteroidota > Bacteroidia > Bacteroidales > Tannerellaceae > Tannerella. The sequence continues at coordinate 3,127 of DOZP01000357.1, forward strand.
GATGGATTCGGCTACGATTGGGATTACTTCGATTATGCTTTTAAAACCGGGATACAGCAGGATTACAGCCTTTCCGTTCGCGGAGGTTCCGATCGTGCGCGCTATTATGTTATGGCGAACTATTTCCAGCAGGATGGCAACTACAAGCATACCGACCTGACACGATACGATACGCAGGCCGTATTTAAACGTTACAATTTCCGTGCAAACGTAGATGTAGATATTACCAATGATTTTTATGTAAAAGTTGATCTCGGCGCCCGCATTACGGACAGGAACGCCCCCGGAACGACGGCATCAAGGGTGATCGCAATTGCAAATACACAACCATCCTACCTGCCGATAACCCTCCCCGACAACGGAAACCCGGAAAATGAAAGTTATGTGCTCAACAATCCCTACGGATTATTATACGGCGACTTTCTCCACCGTTATAATATTTTAGGCGAATTATCACGTACCGGTTATCGCAATGAAAAAAATACGTACCTGAACGGTTCCTTTGCAATAGGGCATAAACTTGATTTCATTACCAAAGGCTTAAAAATAGAAGGCATATTCTCTTATGATGCTTCGGAAGGACGCTGGATCAGCCGGATGTTGGACAAACGCGAAGACGGTTATGCCAGCTACGGACGATACGCTACATTTCAGCCCGAAGAAGGGAATAGCGGCTCATACTATATGAACAATACATCCTACAACGGAAAATATAAATTAGGTAATCCGTGGTATGATACGGATGAGACGATAGGCAACAGCAATGATTACAACCCTTCGCAAAGTAAGACGTATTACCAGTTAAAACTGGATTATTTGCGCCAGTTCGGCGTACATGACGTATCCGCTTTGATCTTATTCAACCGTTCCACACGCAGCTACAACAAAAAAGACGAAATCCATGTAGATTACCGGTACCAGGGAATAACCGGACGTTTAACTTACGGATATGATAACAAATACCTGGCCGAATTTAACATCGGATATAACGGTTCCGAAAATTTCGCCCCGGGTAAACGATACGGTACATTTCCTGCCGGTTCGGTGGGATGGGTAATCTCCCGCGAATCATTTATGGAAAACACGAAAGACTGGCTTGACAACCTGAAGATCAGAGGCTCATACGGATTAGTAGGCAGCGATAAAATTTCGGATAGTAATGAAGACCGTTTTGCGTACCTGCAATTCTATACAACGAGAGATGCGGGCAGCTACCATTTTGGAGTCAATGAATTCGGGAATAACTACAGCGGACTTCAGGAAGGAAATTTTGCCAATCCCGACCTGACATGGGAAAAATCCCGCAAACTGAACCTGGGTATCGACGCGTCTCTTTTCAACGAACGCCTCACATTGACAGTTGATTACTTCAAGGAACACCGTTATGACATTATCACAAGCCTCAGCGGCGGTAATAAATTAGGATTCCCCGACATTGCAGGCAAAGACGCGCCGTTTATAAACTCCGGGATAGTAGACAATTATGGTATTGATTTCGAAATCGGATGGAATGGGCGTATCGGCCGCGATTTCCGTTATTATATCAAACCTAATTTCACATTCGCCCGTAATAAAATTAAATTCATGAATGAAATTTATTATGCAGACGAATACAGAAGGAATACGGGCAGGCGTATTGACGAATATTTCGTTTACATCACCGATCACTTCGTACGCGACCAGGAAGAGGCGGACAGACTGAATGCAATGAACGGCGGCAGCGGCTTCCAGCCTTGGGGTAGGCTATATCCCGGAGATGTTGTGTATAAAGACCTTAATGCAGACGGCCAGATCGACGACGAAGGAGACCGCACATACATGGGATATCCGAGAACGCCTGAGATCCAATATGGTATACCTGTCGGCATTCAATACAAAGGATTTGACCTAAGCCTGTTGTTTCAGGGAGCCGCAAACAGCAGTTTATTGCTGGAAGGAGCCGCCGTATGGGATTTTCCCGCATACGAACAGGATCAGGTGGGAAAAGTAAAACCCATGCATCTGGACCGTTGGACGGAAGCCACCAAAGACGCCGCCAAATATCCGCGCCTGACTTACGGAGCCAATGACAACAACAAGAATAAAAACAGTAATTTATTCTTGTATGATGCATCTTATCTGCGTCTGAAGAACATTGAAATCGGATATTCATTGCCGAATAACACAATTAAATTTGCCGGTCTGCAAAATGTAAGAATATACCTGCAAGGGATGAATCTTCTGACATTTGATAAACTCGGAGACGTTGACGTAGACCCCGAAACAAAAAACGGAAGCGGAGACTGGTATCCGATACAACGTATTTTCAATTTTGGAATCGATATAACTTATTAATTAAAAAGAATAAATCATGAATAAAATAAAAATTTCAGCCGTATTGATGACATGCATGTTCGCGTTATTCACCGGATGCGATGACTATCTGGATAAAATGCCTGACGATAAAGTTGCCGAAGAAGAAGTGTTCACCCGGTACGAAAAAGTAGAACAATTAGTTTCAAATCTGTATGACAATGCCAAAAACGCAAATAAACCGCTTATCTATTTCAGCCATTTCGGAACGGCTGCCGTAACAGACGAATGTAGCGCCAGTAGTCACGAGGCCGCTATCCCGCACCAGTTTCACATAGGAAATTACGGCCCGTCGCAGGGAATGCCCGACAGAAGCTCCTGCGGACAATACTGGTGGGACCTGTACACCAAAATACGAAAAGCAAACATTATACTCGAAGGCATAAGGAAATACAACACGCCCGATAATCCGCAAATGGGACGCGACGGTGATATTACGCGACGTATCGGGGAAACATTTTTTATGCGCGGATACCTTCACCTTTTGTTGTTACGTTCATACGGCGAAGTGGCGTACATAGACTATGTAGTTAACCCTGATGATAACATGGAATTCGAACAGTTATCCGCGCATAAAATTGTCGAACGGATTTGTGCCGATGCCGACTCTGCCTACAACCGGGTGGACGCATTTAACGGAGGACAAACATTCGGCCGCGTAGATAAAGGCGCCTGCCTCGGCCTGAAAGCCATTGCCCGGTGGATCGCGGCAACTCCCATGTACAATGGCGGCAATATACCGAATGATACCCGCTTGTACAAAAGTGAATACGGATACGATGCCCAAAGATGGGAAGCGGCCAAAACAGCGGCAAAGGCAGTGATGGATTGTAAAGACAATAACGGAGGCCCCCGGTACAGCCTTTACTCGAAATTTGATGAAAACGATTTCGGCGACCTGAATAATCAAAGTACAAACGACAATAAGGTATATAAACGCCTGTGGCAAATGTTTTTTGATATGGATGCTATTCAGAGCGAGTGGGTCTGGTTCGCCACCAGAGATAAAGACACAGGTTGGTCCGGCGACGTCTTACCCCCTTCACAGGGCGGACATGCACGTCAGCGTCCACTCCAGCAACAGGTTGACGAATATGAATACGTAGGGCCCGACGGATATGGTTATCCTGTTTATTCCGATCGTGCCGTAGCCGACGGATATGATGATAACAATCCCTATGAAAGCGTAAAACGCGACCCCCGTTTCCACCGTGACATACGTTATCATGGCTCTGTGTACAGAAACGACATCTTAAATACGGCGGAAGGAAATGATGCGGTTAGCGGAAGCTATCTTGACAACGCTTCACATACAGGCTATTATCTTCGCAAATTTTACAAAGACGGATGGAATCGCGGGGATGGCAGTCATAGCATCAACGGACCTGCCATCTGGCGTTTGCCGGAAATCATGTATATTTATTGTGAAGCGGTAAATGAAACAACAGGGCCCAATGACGAAATCTACAATATACTCAACGAAATACGCGCCCGTTCGTTTATGGCTCCGCTCCCGCCCGAAACAAAAACAAATAAAACGTTGATGAATGAATATATACAACGCGAACGTCGCGTAGAGCTATTTTATGAAAATCATCGTATCTGGCATTGCAGGTTATACCTGGAACCGGACGATTCGGGTGAACTGGCACAGGAAAATGCATACAAAAATGCCGACAGTTGGCCTTATCCGAGAACCCAGAGGTGGTCTCACGGCATGAAACCTGTTGAAGATCCTGACGGAAAGATAGAAGTAAACGGAAAAAAATACAAAATGCAACGCTTTGAAGTTCAGGACGGACGCATTTTCGAATCTCCCAAACACTACTTATATCCGATCATGGCAGACGAACTGAAACGAACGCCCGGATTGGTACAAAATCCGGGATGGTAAGCAACCATCAGAAAGGTGTGTCAAATGACACACCTTTTTTCTTGCAAGAAATTTAAAAGTAATATTAAATACACATTTTTTTGTTAAAAATTGCTACGGGAAGACAAAATCATAACATTACATAAATGATTCTTCTTTTTTTTTTCTATATTTGCGTGGTTTTGCGAAAACTTTTTTATGTTTTTTACAGGATCTAATTTCATTTTATTAAAATACTAATATAAAAACATCATTACAATGACAAACATTTCAAGAAGAAGCTTCCTTCAGAGAGGCGCAGCAGCGGCAGCAGCTTTTACGGTTGCTCCAAGTTCAATCTTAGGTAAAAGCCACGGATATACCGCTCCGTCCGACAAACTGAACATCGCTTGTGTCGGTATCGGATCTATGGGTAATGCTAACCTGAAAGCGGTAGAAGGCACGGAAAACATCGTAGCGCTTTGCGATGTGGACTGGAAATATTCAAAACACGTATTCGACCGCCTGAAAAACGCCAAGAGATATTGGGATTTCCGGAAAATGTACGATGAAATGGGCAAAGATATCGATGCCGTGATCGTTGCTACGGCAGACCATACACATGCCATTATTGCCGCTGACGGAATGACATTAGGTAAACACGTATATGTTCAAAAACCGTTGACTCATTCGGTGTATGAATCACGTTTATTAACAAAGCTGGCTGAGAAATACAAGGTAGCCACTCAAATGGGTAACCAGGGCGCATCCGGCGAAGGAGTAAATCTTGTCTGCGAATGGATCTGGAACGGCGAGATCGGTGATATCAAAAAAGTAGAGTGCGCCACAAACCGTCCGATATGGCCGCAGGGAT
>DOZP01000020.1:0-176 GCA_003517945.1 Porphyromonadaceae bacterium
CGTACCGGCTACTACCTGAGGAAACGTCTGCGTATGGATGTGAACTGTAACCCGTCATCTGTCACCAGGCAGCCGCACTACACTCCCCGTATCCGCTACACCGAAATGTATCTGGACTATGCCGAGGCAGCCAACGAAGCCTGGGGGCCGAGAAACACCAACGGCAAAGATTACTC
>DOZP01000020.1:214-979 GCA_003517945.1 Porphyromonadaceae bacterium
GCCGACAAAGACAAAATGCGTGAACTGATCCGCAACGAACGCCGGTTGGAACTCTGCTTCGAGGGATTCCGCTTTTGGGATCTCCGTCGTTGGAAAATGAATCTGAACGAACCGGTATACGGCATTAACTGGAGCGGTAACAGCTATCAGAAGATAACCGTAGAAGAACGTTCGTACGAAGACTACATGTACTGCTGTCCCATCCCCAACTCTGAAATACTAAAGTACAGCAACCTCATCCAGAATCAAGGATGGAACTAACCAATAAGTGTGAATACGATTAATAAAATAGAACGATATGAAAAAGAAATTAGCATACATCGGACTGGCCTCATTGCTCTTGTCTTTCACTGCGTGCGAAAGTTCGGACAATGAATTCCCCGATTTCGATTATCAGACTGTATATTTTGCCAACCAGTACGGCTTGCGCACCATTGAACTGGGTGAGGAAGAATTTCTCGACAATTCTTTGGACAACCAGCATAAGATGGTCATCAAGGCAGCCTGGGGCGGCGGATATACTAACCGTAAAAATGTAATTATCGACACCAGAGTGGATGAATCCCTTTGCGATAATCTCTATTTCAAAGGAACCGACATTCCTGTTACCCCTATGCCGGTTTCCTACTATACACCGGCTTCCACCCAGATCCATATTCCCAGCGGTGAAATTATGGGTGGCGTAGAGATACAGCTCACCGACGCATTCTTTGAAGATGAAAAGTCTCTTGGCAATTACTACGTGATTCCTCTGAGAATGACGGG
>DOZP01000020.1:990-1144 GCA_003517945.1 Porphyromonadaceae bacterium
TGCTGACAAACAGCAGCGACTGGAGCGTACAACCCAAGAATTTCGTGCTGTATGCCGTGAAGTACGTCAACCCCTGGCATGGCGAATACCTGCGTCGTGGAGTGGACCAGGCTGTCATAAACGGCGCTTCTTCACAATTGGTGCGTCACCAGCA
>DOZP01000020.1:1240-1973 GCA_003517945.1 Porphyromonadaceae bacterium
TAGGCAGTACCTCCGACGACTTCATCATTTCCGGTACCGGAAAATTCGTGAAGAAAGGTGAGAAGAACAGCCTTGGCGGCAAAGATCGTGATGCTATCTACCTGGATTATACGGTTGATTTCAAAACCAAGAACATGCAATATGCTACTAAAGATACATTGGTGTTGAGCAGTCGTGCCGTACAGGGCGCCGGAACATTTGAAATAGAGATAAGATAGTATTATCCGGGTATAAACGTTTAAATAAAAAAAAACATGAAATACTTTAATCATAAGATAATCGGTATGGCCCTGATGTGTGTAACGGTTATGGCATGCACCGATGAGTACGACTGCAACCTTCAGGTAGAGAAACCTGAAGAAGTGGCCAACAGTGAATACCTGGCCGGCTTCGACTTGCTGAAATCGTACATCAACCGTGACGCCGGTTCGCCGTTCAAGTTTACGGCAAACATGTCTTCAACAGACTTTTTGAAGAAAGACATCGGCTACAGCACAATCCTGACTAACTTTGACGGTATAGATATCGGCGGTTCTTTCATTCCCGTCAATTCGTTGAAAGAAGATGGTTCCTACGACTTCGGCGGCATGCAATTAGTGTCTGACGCAGCCAGAGAAGCAGGTGTAATGCTTTATGGCGGTACGCTCAACTCCAACCAGGGGCAACGCGCCGCTTACTATAACGAACTGATGCAGCCCATCATCATCCCTTTCGAACCCGAAAAAGGCAAGAC
>DOZP01000020.1:1996-2358 GCA_003517945.1 Porphyromonadaceae bacterium
GTGGTAGAGAACGATCCGGACGGCAGAAGCGGAAAGGCGTTGCATGTAGGTACCGAGGACGACAAGGCCGTCTATTCGCACCCTAAGTTCAATGTAAAATTGCCGGAAGGCCGGAAACTGGGCGATTACGTTAATCTGACCATCGACATGCGTATCGTGAACAGTGACGGTATATACGGAGCAGGTATGAGGGTTTTCATCAACGGACAAGAATTTAATGTAGGTACCAGCGCCGCCGGCCTCGGTTGTAGTCCCAACACCTGGAATCGCGGAGCAATCATCAGCCTGAACAGCGCCACAGCTCCGGGCTTCATCCTGCCGAGTGATCTGCGAGAGCTTACGGAGTTCGAACTGGCTGTCGG